>JAHEEV010000010.1 GCA_024640505.1 Halieaceae bacterium | reverse complement strand
ATCGGCAGCGGCACCGGTCAGCACGCCTGCCATTTCGCGACGCACCTGCCCTGGCTCGAATGGCAACCCACTGAGCTGCAGGAAAACCTGGCGTACCTGCTGCCACGCTGTGGAGCTTATGCCGGCGACAATCTGCTGCCTCCATGCGCACTGGATGTGCGTGAAGATTCCTGGCCGCTCGCCATTCCCGATGCCGTGTTCAGCGCCAACTGCCTGCACATCATGGCTTTTCCCGTCGTCGAGCGGTTCTTTGCAGCGCTGGGTCGCCGCGGGAGCCAGGACCTGGTCTTCGCCAACTACGGCCCGTTCAACTATCGCGGCGAGTACACCAGCCCCAGCAATGCGCGCTTTGACCAGTGGCTGGCGGCGCAAAATCCGGATAGCGCCATTCGCGATTTCGAGGAGGTGGACCGCCTTGCGGCGTCTGCGGGGCTTATGCTCGCCGCTGACCACGAAATGCCCGCCAACAACCGCTTGCTGGTCTGGACGCGGGGCACTGCAGCGGCGAGATCTGAAAAGTGAGCTAGACTGTACGGTAATTTCCGGGTCCAGGAGTTGGCATTGATGGGCAAATATTTTCCGCTACTGGCAGTGCTGGCGGTTGGATACTGGTACTGGCAGGGGCCGTACCAGGAGGGCCGCCCCAGTTCGCTGGAACAACAACTCCAGGAAAACGCCAAAACCATGAAGCGCTGTATGCGCCGGGAGGCATCGATGACTGCCGCAGCGGGCATGGCCGGGGCGGCGACAGGCTCCGGGGATCCCGAAGCACTCTGCGCACAGGAACACAACCTTTACCTGCTCGACGGCGAGTGGCACAGTCGCGACACGGATTGACCAGCGCGCCCGGTGGTGGATCCCCCGGTGTCGCGCCAACGCACCCTCTGATCAAAGCGAGCCAACACCATGTCCTATGAAACCCTGCGCTACGACGTAGCGGACTATATTCTTACCCTCACCCTTAATCGCCCCCAGCAGCTCAACGCCTTCACAGTGGAGATGGCGGAAGAGCTCATTCACGCTTTCAACCGGGCCAGCGACGATGACGCCGTCCGGGCAATTGTCGTGACGGGAGCGGGGAAGGCCTTCTGTGCCGGTATGGACCTGTCCACCGGCGGGAACGTGTTCGGCCTCGACGAGAGCCTGTCTCCCACCATGGAGGACATGGAGCAGCGCCTGGATGATCCGGCGATCGTTGCGGGTGTGCGCGATACCGGGGGTCGGGTGACGCTGGCCATCTACGACTGCAAGAAGCCGGTCATCGCCGCGATCAACGGCGCCGCGGTGGGCATTGGCGCGACCATGACCTGTGCCATGGATATCCGCCTCGCTTCAGAGAAGGCCCGAATCGGATTCGTTTTCAACAAGATCGGCATCGTTCCCGAGGCCTGCTCCAGCTGGTTCCTGCCGCGGGTGGTCGGCCTATCCCAGGCGCTCGAGTGGGTCTACAGCGCCGATATCCTGCAACCGGAGGAGGCGCTGCAGGGTGGCCTGGTCAAGGCCGTCCTGCCGGCGGAGGAGCTGCTGGACGAGGCGTATCGCATCGCCCGGCGCATTGCCCGGCACAGCCCGGTTGCCATCGCCCTGACCCGTCAGATGATGTATCGCAATGCCGCCAAGCCCCACCCCCTGGAGGCCCACAAGGTCGATTCCCTGGCCATGTTCTATACCAGCCTCTCCAGCGGGAAGGAGGGTGTGCAATCCTTCCTGGAGAAGCGCGACGCGGTCTTTACCGACTCCACCTCGAAAGGCATGCCGGATTTCTACCCCTGGTGGGAGTGAGCCCCAGGCAGTGTGCCCCAGGCAGTGAGCCCCAGTTTGCTCAGGAGGTCCTGAACGGCAGCAGCGTGCTGGCCGCAGAGATATAATCCTCCACGTGGCGGCTCTCCTGCCGGGTGAAGTCGCCCACCGCAGCGGACAGGCGCGGGTCGGCAATCCAGTGGTTGGAGAAGGTCTTCACCGGCTCGAAGCCGCGCTGGATCTTGTGCTCTCCCTGGGCGCCGGGATCGAAGTGCCGCAGGCCGTTGGCGATGCAGAACTCGATGCCCTGGTAATAGCAGGCCTCGAAGTGGAGACAGTCGAACTCCTGCCGGCAGCCCCAGTAACGACCATAGAGTGTTTGGCGGGAGCGAAAGTAGAGTGCTCCCGCAACGGGCTCATTGCCGACATCAGCCAGCACCATGATCACCTGGTCCCCCAGGCTGGCAGCGGTGCGGGTGAAGAATTCCCGGGTCAGGTAGCCCCCGTGGCCGCTGCGCTTGGCATAGGTCAGCTGGTAGAAATGATGGAAGCGGTCCCAGTCCGCCTCCAGGATGGCATCGCCGATCAGGGTGCGCAGGCTCAGGCCCTGCTCCGCGATACGCCTGCGTTCGCGCCTTAGCGATTTGCGTTTGCGGCTGGTGAGCGTGGCGAGGAAATCGTCGAAGTCAGCGTAACCCCGATTGAACCAGTGGAACTGGCTGGCACTGCGTTGGTGCAGGCCGGCCTGCAACAGGTTCTCCGATACGGCCTGCTCCGGGAACAGGACATGCCAGGAAGAGATCGTTTTTTCCCTGGCCAGCTGCTGTACCGCCTGCAGTGCGAACTTCCAGGCCTCCTCGAGATCCAGTTCCGGGACGCAGCACAGGCGCGGGCCGGTTGCCGGGGTGAAAGGAATGGCGGTCAGCAATTTGGGGTAGTACTGCAGTCCGCTTCGCTGCCAGGCCTCCGCCCAGGACCAGTCGAATACATACTCGCCATAGGAGTGTGACTTGAGGTACAGGGGCATGACGGCTACCGGTTCTGCGCCATCGCGCAATACCAGGTGGCAGGGTTGCCAGCCGCTGTCCGCCGTGGTGCAGTCGGTCTGCTCCAGGCCCAGGAGGAACTCGTGTCGCATGAAAGGGTAGTCGACCCCGGCCACACCATTCCACTGCTCCCGGTCGATACCCTCGAGGCTGGTAAGAAATTCTGCAGTCAGGGACATTCTTGATCGACCGGTCTCAAGAGGCATAGTTCAGGGCAATGCCGATGAATATGACCATGCCCACCCAGTTGTTGTGCAGGAATGCCCGGAAGCAGGCCTCCCGCTGCCGCTCCCTTATCAGGTACTGGTGGTAAACAAACAGGGCGGCCACAATAATCAGCGAGATGTTGTAGGGTGTGCCCAGCCCGAACTGCACGCCGGCAAGGTACATCACCAGCAGACAGAGCAGTTGCAGGCAGCCGATGATCAGGCGGTCGTGCTTGCCGAACAGTATGGCGGTGGACTTGACCCCGATGGCCAGGTCGTCGGGTCGATCCACCATCGCGTACTTGGTGTCATACACCACGGTCCAGAGCAGGTTGCCCAGGTATAGCAGCCACAGCGGCGGTGGCAATTCCCCCAGCTGGGCGGCAAACGCCATGGGAATACTCCAGGAAAAAGCCGCTCCCAGTACGATCTGGGGCAAATGGGTGTAGCGTTTCATGAAGGGGTAGGTGGAGGCGAGCAGTACTGCGGGTATGGACAGGGCGATGGTGAGCCGGTTGGTGAACAGGACCAGCGCGAACGCCGTGACCAGCAGGACCAGGAACAGGATCCGGGCCTCACGGACCGACACGGCACCGGTGACCAGCGGGCGGCCTCGGGTTCGCTCCACGGCCCCGTCCACGTTGCGATCCGCCAGGTCATTGATGATGCAGCCCGCCGAGCGCATGAGGAAGGTGCCGGTGATGAAGATGAACAGAAGATCGTAATCCGGCACTCCGCCGGCGGCGATCCACAGTGCCCATAGTGTGGGCCATAACAGCAGCAGCGTACCGATGGGCTTGTCGAAGCGGATCAGTTGCAGCAGGGCATTGAACTTGGTAGTCGCGCTCATCAGGTTCGGGGGCAGGGGGACGACAACCCCAAGCTTACTGCTTTGGCCGGGTGATTGCAGCGCTGACCCTGCCGCGCTGGGAGCGGTGCACGGCGAGCGTCGCCTGCCACGGTGTGAAACCCTGCAGGAACACCTCACTGACCATGAGGCGGTTGCCGCGGATATCGAAGCGGGAGCGCCGGCCCCACGCGGGTCCCGGCTGCCTGAGAGCGGGAGGCAGGTAGTCGCTGTCGCCCGCTACCAGTGACAGTTCGAAGGGGCTGCGGTGCATATCCGGGTGGCGGAAGAGGATAGCCCCGAGGGAGCGGTTCCTGAGCCGGCGCAGGTGAGTGAGACTGCCCACCAGGCTGGAGACGGGGAATACGCTGCGGGCGAACACCATGGCCCGGCCCGAAACCATGAGAATGACTTCCCTGACCATGGCCTGTTGCCGATGAGGCAGATCGAGCAGCCTGCGTTCCGAGGGCAGGGGCACCTGCCAGCCCTGGTAGAGGCGCTGCACCCGGAATTCACCCTGGTCCAGTGAGACCAGGCGTTCGGTGAGGGAGCCGTCATCCAGCAACCACGGTCGGTGACCGGGCGGCAGTTCAGCGCTGGTGAATCGGGTCACCGGGCGCCATCGGGGCTCGACGGCAATGCGGCGGCCACCGTTGCGGTGATGGCATTCAGCGTGGGGCAATGGTTAGCCTGAACGGTCGGGAACTGTTTGAGCGATTCGCGAGAATGCGTTAATACGGTGCGTCTTGCAAGCACGCGGATCTGGTTTGTTATGACAGTCCAGGTACCGGATAAGGCCCTTGCACACGATCACGCAGCATTTATAGTGTGGCGTTTCCATGTCTATCGGCTTTCTCCCCGTCACAACGTTCAGTTGAAGCGGATACGATGGCCTTGAAGGAGCGAGAACAGCAATGAGCAAGTACGAATGTATTGTCTGTGGCCTGGTCTATGACGAAAAAGAAGGCTGGCCCGATGACGGTATCGCACCGGGCACGCGATGGGAAGATGTGCCCGAGGACTGGCTCTGTCCCGACTGTGGGGTGGGAAAGGAGGATTTCGAACTGCTGGAGGAGGCGCCGGTAGACGATACCCCCCATCACGAGGAACCGGTGGTGGACAAGGTCCATGCACCGGTGGTCATTCTGGGTACCGGCCTGGCCGGCTACGGCCTGGCCAAGGAGTTCCGCAAGCATGACGAGGAGACTCCCCTGATCCTCATCACGTCCGACGACGGGCGCTCCTATTCCAAACCGATGTTGTCCACCGGCTACACCAAGGACCACGGCGTCGACGACCTGGCCCAGCTGGATGCGGGCAGTATGGCGCGTATGCTCAAGGCCAGTGTCTGGACCATGACCAAGGTCAACGAAATCGATACGGCCAACCAGTTGATCAGGGTCGGCGATGCGCAGACTGCTATCCACTACGGCAAGCTGGTGCTTGCCCTGGGCGCGGAAGTGATTCGACCGCCGATTGAGGGGGACGGGCTGGACCTGGTCTACTCCGTCAACGACCTGTTGGACTACGACGATTTCCGGACCGCCGTGCAGAAGAATGGCGTCAAAAAAATCTGCATCATCGGTGCGGGCCTGATCGGCTGCGAGTTTACCAACGATCTGATCAACGGCGGTTTCGAGGTGGAAGCGGTGGATCCCCTGGGCCACTGCCTGCCGACCCTGCTGCCGGAGGCCGCGGGGCGGGCGGTGCAGGGCGCCCTGGAAGAGAAGGGCGCCCGATTTCATTTCGGCCCCCTGGTCACTGCGGTGAACAAGTCGGCGGACGGGGTGGAGGTGAGCCTGAACAATGGCGAGACCATCGCTGCCGATCTCGTGGTCTGCGCGGTCGGTGTGCGTCCCCGCACCGAGCTGGCCCGGGCAACGGGTCTCCAGACCAACCGCGGCATCGTGACCAACCGGCGGCTGGAAACCAGCGCGGCCAATGTCTACGCGATGGGAGACTGCGCCGAGGTCAATGGCCACGTACTGGTTTATGTGGCGCCGCTGATGGCGGCGGCCAGGGCCCTGGGGAAAACCCTGGCGGGGGAGCCCACGGAGGTGAGTTATCCCGCCATGCCCGTCACTATCAAGACCCCGGCCTGCCCGGTCGTGGTGGCGCCGCCGGCCCCTGATGCCGAGGGCGAGTGGGCAATCGAGGCCGAGGGCAGCAGCGTCAAGGCAGAGTTCCGGGATGGCGGGGGCAGGCTGCTGGGGTTCGCCCTGACCGGTGATGCCACCCGACACAAGGTCGCGCTGCAGAAAGAGTTACCGGCCATCATGGCCTGATCGCCATCGCTGCCGGGCCGAATCCCCGACCCGGCGCGCTCACTTCCTCGAACGCAGCACCCGCAGGCCGGTGCCCAGCAGCAACACCGCGGCTGCCGCCAGCCAGCCCGGCCCTACCGGTATGCTGGTGGCCGTGCCCGGAATGCGAATGGTCACCTGGGCACGGGCCCAGTCCCTGACGGCAACGCCATCGTCATCCACCCCCTGCGCGACGACGTAGTCCACGTGGAATTCACCGGGGCTGCCGGTGACCTCTCCGGTGAAGCGGCAGCCGTATTCCGCTCCAGGAGGGAGCTGCTGTGGCACGCTGCAGTCTGTCGCGAGGACCTGGTCGTGAACGAAGGTGATATCGCCATAAACCGTATCCACCAGGCTGTTGAGGGTGACGCTGTCCGTCGGTGAGGTATTGCGGACCCGGACATCGAAGCGGACAGCTCCTCCCGGTGCCGGGAGTGCGGTGGGGTTCGCGCTCTTGAGGGTCGCTATGGCCGAGCTCACATCTCTTACCCGGACGCTCGCGGTGTCGAATTCTTCCAGCGTGCCCCCGGCTGCGGTCGTGGCCGTGGCGGTGATGGTATCCGTGATCACTTCCCCGGGGACCCCCGTCACCGTTTCGCTGAAGGAGCAGAACATGATTGCGCCGGGGCCCAGAACAACCGGCTGGACGGGCTGCACGCAGCCTGTTTTTGTGAAGACGTTACCGTAGAGGTCGTCCACGAGCCCGGTCAGCGTGATCGATTCGGTGTCGGATGTGTTGGCCACCACGACGTGATAGGTCACGGTACCTCCCGGTTCCGATATGAATACCGGGGACGCTACTTTGAGGACCTTCATCGATGCGGGTGCATCGATAAGGGTGACGGTAGCGCTGGCGGAAGCGGTCAGTGTTTCGCCGTCATCATCGATCGCGCCTGCGGTCACGGTATCGGTTTCGCTGTCGCCGGCGTTGCCCGTCACGTCGGCGGTGAACTCGCAGAGGTACAGCTCTCCCGGAGCGAGACCCCTGGGAAGGCTGCAGTTGCCCTGGCCATCGAGATCCCCGTGGATGTCGTCCTCCAGGCTGTTGAGGGTCAGGGTGTCGGTTGCCGTCGAGGTATTCCTCACACTCACCACGAAGCGTACCGGGCCTCCCGGTGCGGGCAGGTTGGACGGAAGGGCCAGCTTGGTGACTGCCATGGCCGGCGGTGGTTCCACGGTGATCGGAAGGTTGAAGTCGGGGTCGAGCTGGCACTTGGAATTCTGCAATGGGAAGAAACTGGCGGGATCGGCCGGATCCGAGCAGACATCCTGGTTCGCATTGATACTCCAGGTGACCAGGCCGGACAGGTCGAGCATGCCGTCGCCGTCGTTGTCCCGACACAGCACTGAGTCCAGCCGGAAATCACGCTGGTTGACCGGGTCACCGTTGTCGATATCGCCACAGGCGTCCCCATCCAGGTCGCGGTAGGGTCCGCTACCGGAGCCGGGGTCGAACACCGGTTCCAGTGGTACCAGTGCGGTGTGGCTGCAGCTCTGGCCACCGAGCACAGGCTCCCCGTCATTGCCGGCAAACAGGCCGATGTCATAGCGTTGCCTCGCTGTCGATGTCAGGCTGACGCGCAGGGTCAGGGCGATGGTGTCGCCTTCGGTGCATGCGTCCGGGCCCTCCGTTATGACTCCCGTCACCCGGAAATCGCCGGCGGTACATATCTGGCCACTGCCGAATTCCGGCGGGCAACTCTGGGCGGAGACTCCCACCGAGACGATCGCGAACAGCAGTCCCGGCAGGGCCGCGGCGAGGCGGTGTCGGAATATGGGGCTGCGCCCGGCAGGTAGGAGGTCAGGCATCGCTGTTTCCCGGTTGCTGGAATTCCCGTTCGGCCGTAGTGTAAACGATATACATCCCTACACCTGACCAAACTGCCGGTTTGCGCCCGTCCAGCGCTGGATCAACGGCTCGATCAGCGCCGGGTGATGCCGGCGCAGGGTCGCCGCGAGGGTCTGCACCTCGGGCAGCAAGTGCTGGTGCGCCGGCAGCTCGGCGATGCGGAACTCCATCAGCCCGGTCTGCCGGGTGCCCAGCACCTCGCCAGGGCCCCGCAGCGCCAGGTCCTTCTCGGCAATATAGAAGCCGTCGGAACTCTCCCGCATGGCACCGAGACGCTCCCTGCCGTTGGCAGACAGGGGCGTCTGGTAGAGCAGTACACAGTGGCTGGCCTCGGCACCCCGGCCCACCCGGCCCCGCAGCTGGTGCAGCTGCGCCAGGCCGAGTCGCTCCGGGTTTTCGATGATCATGAGGCTGGCGTTGGGCACGTCGACGCCCACCTCGATCACGGTGGTGGCCACCAGCAGGGCCAGCTCCCCGGCCTTGAAGGCATGCATGACTGCCGCTTTCTCGGCGGGCTTCTGCCGCCCGTGGATGAGGCCGATGTCCAGCTGCGGTAGGGCCAGCCGCAGCTCGGCGGCTGTGGCTTCGGCGGCCTGGGCCTGCAGGGCATCGCTCTCCTCGATCAGGGTGCACACCCAGTAGGCCTGCCGCCCCTGCTCACAGGCTGCAGCGACCCGTTCCACCACTTCGCTACGGCGACTGCTGTCCACCAGCGCGGTACTGACGGGCTTCCTCCCCGGGGGCAGCTCATCGATGATCGAGCAGTCCAGGTCCGCGTAGGCCACCATGGACAGGGTGCGGGGAATGGGCGTGGCGGTCATCACCAGTTGGTGGGGGCGGCCCAGACCAGGGGCATTCTTTTCGGTCAGCGCCAGTCGCTGGTGCACGCCGAAGCGGTGCTGTTCATCGACGATCACCAGGCCCAGCCGGGCAAACGCCACATCCTGCTGGAACAGGGCGTGAGTGCCGATTACCAGGGCGGCCTCCCCCGAAACGATGCGCGCCAGGGCGGTCTCCCGCTTCCTGCCCCTGATCCGTCCGCTGAGCCACTCCATGGTGATTCCCAGGGACTGGAACCAGCCGTTAAAGTTGCTCCAGTGCTGTTCCGCCAGCAGTTCCGTCGGGGCCATAATCGCCACCTGGCTGTCATTGGCGATGGCCTGCAGGGCGGCCACCGCCGCGACCAGGGTCTTGCCCGAGCCCACATCCCCCTGCACCAGACGCAGCATGGGGCAGGGTTTGGCCAGATCGGCAGCAATTTCTGCCATTACCCGCCGCTGTGCGTCGGTCGGTGTGAAGGGAAGTGAGTCGAGGAATGCCTGTTGTTCCCGTTCCCGCAGTGCGAGGGCGGGGGCCGGCTCCCGCTGCTGCTGGTCGCGCAGGTGCAACAGTGACAGGTTGTGGGCCACCAGCTCTTCCAGTGCCAGGCGCAACTGCGCCGGGTGTGTGCCCTCCCGCAGCGCTGCCTGTGGCGCATCCGGTGGGGGTGCGTGAAGATACTGCAGGGCTGTCGCCAGGTCGAAGTCGAAGGTCCGCTGGGGTGGCAGGAGGTCCCGTGGTGGCGAACGCTGCAGATAGTTCAGTGCCTGGGCGCACAGGTTACGCCATTGTGCCTGTCCTATCCCTGCCGTGGTGGGATAAATGGGCGTGAGGGTCTCTTCGACCGGCCGCTCGCCCTCCTGAAGCTGGCGGTACTCCGGATGGTACATCTCCATCCCGCTGCTGCCGCGGCGTACCTGACCGAAGCATCGCAGCCGTGTCCCCGGCCCCAGCGCATTCTTCTGTGCGGCGCTGAAGTGAAAAAATCGCAGGGTCAGCGTGCCGCTGCCATCCTGTATCCGCGCCATCAGGCTGCGACGTCGGCCAAAAACCACGTCTGCGGCGCGAATCTCACCTTCGATGACCACGTCGTCACCGTCCCGGGCCGCGGCGATGGGGGTGACCCGGGTGCGGTCCTGGTAGCGCAACGGCAGGTGAAACAGCAGGTCCTCCACCTGTCGCACACCGCAGTCCGCCAGCTTCTCTTCCAGTCGGGGGCCGACCCCGCGTAACTGGCGTACCGGGATGCTGGCAATCCCGGTCATTCGCGCAGGGCGTCGGCCAGGATATCGATAGCCTGGTGCCGCGGAAAGCTGACACGCCAGGCGAGCGCGATGATACGCTCCGGCGCCGGATCGGTGAAGGGACGCACGGCCAGTGCGTGGCCGCCATACTGGGCCAGGTCGGCGGCGGACCGGGGCAGCACGGTGATGCCCAGTCCGCTGGCAACCATATGCTTCAGTGTCTCCAGGGAGCTGCCCTCCAGCACGGCCTCACCCTTTGCGTGCCGCTCGCTGATGGCCTGGGGGAGCCCGGCGCAGGCCTCCAGCACCTGGTCGCGGAAACAGTGTCCCTCGCCCATCAGCAGGACGCGATGGTGCGCCAGCTCGGCGGTATCGATGGTATCCCGGTCCTCCAGCGGGTGACCTTCCGGCAGCAGAACGACGAAAGGCTCCCGGTAGACCTCCCGCGTCACCACCTCGGTCTCGGTAAAGGGCAGGGCGACAAAAATGGCGTCCAGTTCACCGCGGGTCAGTTTTCCACGCAGGTTTGCCGTGAAACTCTCCTCGATGAACAGGGGCATTCCGGGAACCCTTTCATGCAGGCGCGTCACGAGACGGGGGAACAGGTAGGGCCCCACGGTATAGATGGCGCCGACTGACAGGACCGTGCCGAGGGGATCGCGTCCCGCCTCTGCCAGGTTCAGGAGGTTGCGGGATTCGAGCAGTATGGTGCGGGCCTGCTCCACGATACGTTCCCCGATGGGTGTTGTCGTTACCCGGTGGCGCGAGCGCTCGAACAGGGCGACTTCCAGTTCCTCCTCCAGCTTTTTGACTGCAATACTCAGGGTGGGCTGGCTGACATTGCACTGTTCCGCCGCTTTGCGGAAGTGGCCCGTCTCGGCGAGAGCCACGATGTAGCGCAATTCTGTTAGTGTCATGGTAATAGGTCCCCGTGTGAGCGGCGTATAGTGTAACCAGTGAAAGAAACGATTATGAAGAGCAATTCCATGCTAATTGTCGGATGCGGCGATCTGGGCTCCCGCGTGGGCAGGGCCCTGCTGCAGGACGGCTGGGAGGTACACGCTGTGCGCCGGGACATCTCCCGGCTGCCAGCGGGGTTCGTCGGTCATGCGGCGGATTATACCGCGGCGGGCAGCCTCGACTTCGCCGCCGATCTGCGACCGGATTACGTGCTGGCCACATTCACACCGGCTGACAGGTCGGAAGCGGGATACCGCCGGGGCTTCGCCGGCGCCGCCGCCAACCTGGTGGCCGGGCTCGGCGGCCACCGGCCCCGCGGTCTTCTGATGGTATCCAGCACGCGGGTATTCGCTGAAACCGACGGCGGCTGGGTGGACGAGACCAGCGAGCTCTCGAGCCGGGATCCCAGGGCCGTGTCGATCGTTGCGGCGGAACAGTGCCTGCTGGGGTCCGGACACAGTGTCAGCGTGGTGCGCTTTGCCGGTATTTACGGGGCTCCCGGTGGGTACCTGTTGCAACGGGTCCGGCGGGGAGAGTTGGCCCCGTCATCACCGGTGCGCTACACCAACCGGATACACCGGGATGATTGCGCCGGCTTTATCCTGCACCTGCTGGGGCTCGCGGAGGCGGGGGAGAGCCTGGCCCCGGTCTATATCGGTGTGGACGACTGCCCCGCGCCGCAGCATGAAGTGGACAGCTGGCTGGCTGCGCGGCTAGGGGTGTCCGCCGGCGACCAGCCGCCGGGCGGGGCCGTCGCCTCCCACAAGCGCTGCAGCAATCGACGGCTGCACACCAGCGGTTACCGGTTGCTGTATCCGGACTATCGCCGCGGGTATGCGGCAGTGCTGGGGGAGGAGGCGTGACCTAGAGTGCGAGGATAGCCTCTACCTCTATGTCAACGGCCTTTGGCAGCGCAGCGACCTGGACACAGGCCCTCGCCGGATAGGGCTCATCGAAGAAGCGGGCCATAACGTCGTTGACGGCGGCAAAGTCTGCCAGATCTGTCAGGGATATGTTGATTTTGACCGCCCTGTTCAGGTCGCTGCCGGCGGCGGATGCGATGGCCTGCAGGTTGTTGAATACCTGGGTGGCCTGGGCGGTGATATCACCGCTAACGAGCTCCATCGAGTCGGGGATGAGCGGTATCTGGCCGGATATCCAGACCGTGTTACCCACTTTCACGGCCTGGGAATAGGGGCCGATGGCCTCGGGGGCCTCGGGTGTGGAGATGATAGCGCGGTTGCTCACAGGTCTTACTCCTGGCGCCTCGATCAGCGCTTTTTCCGGCGTTACAACGCCGACACACATCGTGTTAACAGAACCCTAGTTCTTGATCCGGGCCACTTTACGCACGGCATTGATGGTGCGCAATCGTTTCATGATGCGCGCCAGGTGTATCCGGTTGTGGACCAGCATTTCCAGGTCCACGTACGTGAACTGGTAATCCTTGTCTTCCGTGGAAATCTTTTCGATATTCACGCCCATGCTGTTGATGCGGGTCGCGATGACCGCGATCATGCCGCGGCGGTTCTCCACTTCGATTCGCAGGTCGACCGCGTACTCGCCTGTCACGGATTCATCCCAGCGCAGGGCAACCAGACGATCGCTGTTGCCCCGCATGTCGTTCAGATTCTTGCAGCGTTCCCGGTGCACCACGACACCTTTCTCCGAGCTCAGGTAGCCCTCGATGGGGTCACCGGGAATGGGGTGGCAGCACTTGGCATAGGTGAGCATGAAACCCTCGGTGCCGCGAATGGCTACCGGCTGGGTCTCGCCCGCGGTCTGGGCCTGGTCGGCTACCAGTTCCCCGAGCAGTTGCTGCGCGGTGATCGTGGGCAGCCGATTGCCCCGCGCGATCTCATCCAGCATGTCGTCCAGCTCCGCGTAGCCGTGGCGCGTGAGATAGTCCTGCAGCTGGCCTGCGGGGAGTTGCCCCAGGCCGCTGTCGAAGCTGGCCAGGGCCCTGTCCAGCAGGCGCCGGCCCAGGGCCACGGAGTCGTCCCGGGTCTGGTGTTTCAGGTAGTGGCGGATGTTGCTGCGTGCCTTGGCCGTTACCGCGTAGTTGAACCAGGAGGGGTTTGGTCGGGCCCCGGCAGCGGTGAGGATCTCCACGGTCTGGCCGCTCTGGAGCGGCTCTGACAGGGGAGCCAGGCGGCGGTTGATGCGACAGGCGACGCAGCTGTTCCCGACATCCGTATGCACGGCATAGGCGAAGTCCACAGCCGTGGCACCCCGTGGCAGCTCCAGGATCCGTCCCTTGGGTGTAAATACGTAGATTTCGTCCGGGAACAGGTCGATCTTGACGTTCTCGATGAACTCCAGGGAGTTGCCCGCCCTCTGCTGCATCTCCAGCAGGCCCTGGACCCACTCCCTGGCACGGGCGTGGCTGCCGTTGGCGGACTGGCCGTTGCTCTTGTAAAGCCAGTGGGCGGCGATACCGTTATTGGCCATGTCTTCCATTTCCCGGGTGCGAATCTGGATTTCGATGGGAACGCCATGCATGCCCATGAGTACCGTATGCAGGGACTGGTAACCGTTGGCTTTGGGAATCGCGATATAGTCCTTGAATTCGCCGGGCACGGGTTTGTAGAGGCTATGGATACAACCCAGCACCCGGTAGCAGGTATCCACTGAATCGACGATGATGCGAAACGCATAGATGTCCATGATCTCGGAAAAGGATTTCCGCTTGGATTTCATCTTTTTGTAAATACTGTAGAGGTGCTTCTCACGCCCGATGACTTCGACCTCGTGACCCTCCTGCTCGAGGACCGTTTCGATCTGGTGGCGGATCTTTTCCACCAGCTCCTTGCGGTGCCCGCGGGCATTGCGCCGGGCTGCATCAATGCGTCGGGCGCGCATGGGGTAGAGGGCGCTGAAACCCAGGTCCTCGAATTCCATACGCACATTGTTCATACCCAGGCGCATCGCAATGGGGGCGTAGATATCCAGTGTTTCCCGGGCAATGCGCCGGGCCTTGTCGGTCTGCAGGACACCCAGGGTGCGCATGTTGTGCAGCCGGTCAGCCAGCTTGACCAGGATGACACGGATGTCCCGGGCCATGGCCAGGGCCATCTTCTGGAAATTCTCCGCCTGCTTTTCTTCCAGGGATTCGAACTCCATCTGGGTCAGTTTGCTGACCCCATCCACCAGCTCCGCAACGGCGGAACCGAATTGCTCACCAATGGCGGACTTGGGAATGCCCGTATCCTCGATGACGTCGTGCAACATGGCCGCGATCAGGCTCTGGTGGTCCATGTGCATGTCGGCAAGGATGCCGGCGACGGCCAGGGGGTGGGTCACGTAGGCTTCGCCGCTGCGTCGGAGTTGCCCGAAATGGGCCTGTTCGGCAAAAAAATAGGCCCGTTTTACAGAGTTGCTCTGATCCGGGTTCAGGTAGGTCTTAAGTGTGGTGTCGAGGGCCTCGAGGGTCTGTTGCATATCGCTGTTTCGTGGAATGCGCCATCGAAGCCCCCGGAGCGGTTACAGGGACTCGCTGGCCTCCATGACCTCCGCCAGTTCTTCCTCGGCTTCCAGTTCATCTTCCCGGGTGAGGATATCGGGGGTGACATAGCCCTCGGCAATCTCGCGCAACGCGATCACGGTTGGCTTGTCGGACTCCTCCTGCACCATCGGGTCTTTGCCGCCGGTAGCCATTTGCCGGGCACGCTTGCTGGCTACCATGACCAGTTCGAAGCGGTTCGCGACATTTTCCAGACAATCTTCAACAGTTACACGTGCCATTGTTACCTATTTCCCATAAAACGTATTCTTCCAACCGACAGTCGGGTAGCGGAATACGGGTTGATCAAAACGGGGCGCGCCGCAAACGGCCAGGACGACCCTGTGCTGTCTCGTTCCGGTCAGATGGTCTAAGCCGGAGGAACCGCAAATTATACCCTGAATAGCCGGGGGGGCGTCCAGAGGTAATAATGCCCGGCCGCGGCCGGCACGCCGGTATTATGCCGGGTTTCAGCTCAGCAAATCCTGCAACAGCGCGCTCTGGGCTTCCCGCTGGCGGAAGGTGCTCAGTCGGTGGCAGGTGATAATGGCCTCCAGCTCGTGGAGGGCCTCCTCGAACTCATTGTTGATAACCAGGAAATCCCCCTCGACGTAATGGGACATCTCCTCCACGGCCTTGGCCATCCGGGCCGCGATAACGGCTGCATCGTCCTGTCCCCGGGAGTTGAGACGCTGCTCCAGTTCACGGCGGGAGGGGGGCAGGATGAAGATGGACCGGGTATCGGGTAACAGTCGCCGGACCTGTTGAGCGCCCTGCCAGTCGATCTCCAGGATGACATCGATGCCTGACGCCAGTTGCTGTTCGACCCATATCTGCGACGTGCCATAGAGGTTGCCGAACACGCGTGCGTGCTCCAGGAACTCGCTTCGTTCCAGCATCGCAAGGAACGCCTCCTCGCTGACGAAGTGGTAATTGACACCGTCTTCCTCACCCGACCGCATGGGTCGGGTGGTGTGTGAGACCGAGACCCGCAGGTCCCGGGAGCGCGCCAGCAAGGCATTCACCAGGCTCGTCTTTCCGGCGCCGGAGGGGGCCGATACGGTGTAGAGTGTTCCGTAGCTGGGCATACTTGTTCCTGTGGTGTCCAATGAGCGGGCGTCGCCAGTTTATTCTATGTTCTGGATCTGCTCCCGCATCTGCTCGATGAGAACCTTGAGCTCCACCGCGTTCTGGGTGGTGGCGGACGATGTGGATTTGGAAGAGAGGGTATTGGCCTCCCGATTGAGCTCCTGCATGAGGAAGTCCAGGCGTCGGCCGCAGGGGCCGCCCTTGTCCAGGGTGCGGCGTACCTCGGCGACGTGGGCATCCAGTCGATCGAGCTCCTCATCCACATCGGCTTTTTGCGCCAGGTGAACCAGCTCCTGTTCCAGCCGGTTCTGGTCAACCTCGATGCCAAGGTCCTCGATCCGCGCGAGGATGCGCTCTCGTTGCTGTATCCTCAGGTCCGGAAGCCGTCCCCGCGTTGCGGCCACCTCGCTTTCTACCTGCTGTAACCGGTCCAGCACCAGGCCGGCCAGTTTCTCGCCCTCGCGCCTGCGGTTCTTGCGCAGTGTTTTCAGGGCCCGACCGAACAGCTCCCCCGCCTCTGCCTGCAATTTCTCCTCGGACTCCTCCTCCGCCACACAGATACCGGGAAACTTGAGAATCTCCAGTGGATCCAGGGGGACAGTCTGCTCCAGTCGTTCGCTGACTGTGCCGGCGGCTTCCAGTAGCCTTTCCAGCTGCTCACTGTTCACCTGCAGTTCACCCACACCCCCCGGGTGTGCCTGCAGCCGGATCATGCAGTCCAGCTTGCCCCTTCCCAGGGCTCCCGAGGCAGCTTCCCGCAAGCCCGGCTCGAGCGGGCGCAGCAGGTCCGGCAGTTTGAAGCTGCAGTCCAGGTAACGGTGGTTGACGGAGCGCAACTCCACAGTCAGGACGCCCCTCTCGATTGTCGCGCTCTCCCGGGCAAACGCGGTCATACTATGAATCATGGTTGCGGCGCTGTTTTCATGAGTGTGCTCGATGTCGAAAGTGTATCAGCTTCCCGGAGACTTGTTCAGAGGTTCCCCGGACGCCATACGGCTGCTGAATCGAGACCTGTGTGGCGTATACTGTCGTTCCTGTCCAACAATCTGGAGATCAGCGATGCAACGACCCAGTGGTCGCGCCGCGGGGCAGCTGCGCGACATCAGCTTTACCCGTCACTTCACTCGCCACGCGGAGGGCGCCGTTCTGGTCTGTTTTGGCGATACCAGGGTGATCTGCACCGCCTCCGTTGAGCAGGGAGTGCCGCGCTTCCTGCGGGGAGAGGGCCGGGGCTGGGTTACCGCCGAATATGGCATGCTGCCCCGATCCACGGGCACCCGTATGGGGCGAGAGGCCAGCCGTGGCAAGCAGGGCGGACGGACTGTCGAGATACAGCGCCTTATCGGCCGTTCTCTGAGGGCAGCCGTAGACCTTGCCAAACTCGGTGAGTACACCATCACGATAGATTGTGATGTGATTCAGGCGGACGGGGGAACGCGAACCGCCTCGATCACCGGTGCCTGCGTGGCACTGGTGGATGCCATCAACCATCTGCAGCGCAAGAAGCTGATCGACACCGACCCCCTGCTGCAGATGGTGGCCTCCGTGTCCGTGGGTATATACCAGGGTGTGCCGGTGCTGGACCTCGATTATCCGGAGGATTCGGCTGCCGACACCGATATGAATGTGATCATGGGCGAGAACGGCGGGTTTATCGAAGTGCAGGGCACGGCGGAGGGCGCTCCCTTTGCCAGGGAAGAGCTCGATAGCATGCTCGATCTGGCGTCTGACGGTATTCGTCAGCTGGTCGAGTTGCAGAAGAAGGCGCTCGCCAGCTGAGGCTACCTGCCTGTTGCACCAGGCTCCGGTCAGAGTTCGATATCGTAATCCATGATGACCGGTGCGTGGCTGGAAAACTCCCGGGTCTTGTAGATTGCGCCGTAATCCACCGAATACTGGAGGCCCTTGGAGATGACATGGAAGTCGGTTCGCCAGCCGTTGGTGTCACGCCCTCCATCGGGCCACCAGCTGAACTCGTCCCGGTCGGAATTGATTTCCCTGAACGCGTCCACGTAACCGTTGTCGAGCAGCTCGTCCATCCACTGTCGTTCTTCCGCGAGAAATCCTGACCGGGTGCTGTTGAGCTCGGTGTCCTGAACATCCGCTGCCGTATGTGCGATCTGCCAGTTGCCGCAGATGATGAATTCGCGGCGCTTGTTGCGCACTTTCTGCAGATGGCCCCCGAGCATGTCGAAAAATTGGGACTTGCGCGACTGCTGTTCGGCATTGCCCGTTTCGGCGGCGGGGGCCAGCAGGCATCCGACGCTCAGGTTTTCGTAATCTGCCTGGATGTAGCGCCCCTCCATATCGAAGTCGGCGAAGCCCAGTCCGGTCATGATGGCCTTGGGAAGTTCCCGGCAGTACAGAGCCACCCCGTTGGCCTTGCCGTCGATGTCGTCGAAAAAATAGGCGTTGTAGTTCTGGGGGAAGAAAACTTCGTCCTGCAGGTCATATTCTGAACATTGCAGATCCTGGATGCATATGAAGTCGGCATCCTGTTCACTCAGCCAGTCATAAAATCCCTTTTCCGCGGCGTTCCGGATGCCGTCGGCACTGAAACTGATGATCCTCATTCTTGGTCCCTTGTTATTCGGGGTGTATGATACCGGGGCTTGGGGCCGCGCCGTAGCGGCCCATCGCACAAGTAAATCCGGCCAGAACTGCCAGCCGGGCGGGGATATGAGCCCTGCAGGCCGGCAGAGAATGGGCCAGGCTTCGGTATCGAAGACTAAAAGCTCCGCCAGCCACCGGGACGACACGGGCGAGCATGGCAGCATGCGCCGGATCCGTCCCTGTGGCCAGCGCAGGGGCGTATTCTAGCGTGTGATTTTGGTTAAAACAAAGCATCACTTCAGGAAAATTTACGTCCATGCAAGCCTATCAGATCGAGTTCATCGAGCTCGCCCGCCAGTATGACGTCCTCAAATTTGGCGAATTTACCCTGAAATCGGGCCGGAAAAGCCCCTATTTCTTCAATGCCGGGGCGTTTTCGAGTGGCAGGGCCCTGGCGGCGGTGGGTCGCTGCTATGCGCGCTGTATCGTGGAGTCGGGCATCGAGTTCGATGTGCTGTTGGGGCCCGCCTACAAGGGTATACCCCTGGCGGCGGCCACCGCGGTGGCGCTGGCGGACGAATTCGGACTGGATACCCCCTTTGCCTATAACCGCAAGGAAGAAAAATCGCACGGGGAGGGAGGGGTTCTGGTCGGTGCCCCTCTGCAGGGCCGGGTGCTGGTCATTGACGATGTGATCACTGCGGGAACCGCCGTGCGGGAGGTGATACGGATGATCGAGGGCGCTGGCGCGGAACTGGCCGGTGTGGCGATCGGGCTCAACCGGCAGGAGCGCGGAGAGGGGGACCAGTCCGCCATCCAGGAACTCGAGCAGGCTCACGGCGTGACCGTCATCAGCATCATCGATATGGGCCATATCATCGACTACCTGGAGAAAGCGGGGGAGGGTGGGGCCCCGCAGGATGCGCTGCCCGCCATGATCGCCTACCGGGAGCGCTACGGCGTCTGATCGTAAAAACGGCCACAATACCGGACTTGTCCCTGCGCCCGGCAGACCCTATATTGGGCCCATGAAAACGCATTTGCCGAAATTATTCTGTCTGGTTGGCGCACTGGTGTTAGTGGCTCCGGGGGCAGAATCCCGCAACCTGTACCGCTATACCAATGCCGAGGGCACCACGGTGGTGGATTACCAGGTGCCCGCCGAGTATGTGGCCAATGGCTACGAGGTGCTCAATGAAAAAGGCACCGTGATCCAGGTGGTTCCCAGGGAACTGACTCAGGCCGAGCGGGAAGTTCGCAATGCCCAGCAACTGCAGGAAGAGCAGGCGAGGGCGGAGGAGCAGCGCCTGCGTGAGTGGGATGAGTCCCTGCTGCTGCGTTACAGCACAGTGGCGGATATAGAAGCTGCACGGGAGCGCGCCCTGCGGGACCTGCGTATCCGCGTGAATATTCTCAAGAGCAATAAGCGCTCCCTGCGCCAGCAGGTAGAAAACTACCAGGCACAGGCCGCGGACATCGAACGCAGGGGCCAGCAGGTGGACGCGGAACGTCTCAGGGTTATCGGGGACCTCCAGGATGAGATCGCCATTACCGATCGTGCTATCGGTGACCGGCAGCAGGAAATCGAGAAAGTGTCACAGGCCTACCAGCAGGATATCGAGCGCTTCGAGATGTTACTGGACGTGGTAGAACTGCGCCGTTCGTTGGCAGCCCAGGGTCGCGACGAGTCCTAGCGGCAGCGCCGTCTTTCCCGGAAATGGGAGGGGGAAGCCCGGAGTGCCTAGCCGGCGAAGGAAGTGGCTTGCCCGGGCCTGTTCTGGCCGGGAATAGGCTGTGATATTGCTTCCCGGAAAAAGCCTCGCATCAATTGCTCCCATTGCACAGACCAGTCGGCGGTCGGTGGCCGCTTGAAGCCACTGCGTACGTACTGGGAGATGCGCCCTTCAGCGGTCGCCATCAGCAGGTTGGCCGCTGCAGGCAGCGGGATCACCGGCCTCAGGCCTTCCCGCATTTCTGCTTCCCGGATCACCTGTTTGAGCTGTGTTTCGAAGCGGTCGAATAATTGTGCGACGCGGGTATGCAGCCGTTCAGTCTCGCCTGCCAGGGCGTCCCCGGTGAGAATCCGGGTGATTCCCGGGTTGCGCTCGGTGAATGCCAACAGCAATACCAGCATTTTCTCGCAGCGCAGGGCGGCAGTACGCTCTTCGTTGATGATGATGTTGATGCGGCTGAACAGGGTCTCCTCGATGAACTCGATCAGCCCCTCGAACATTTTGGACTTGCTGGGAAAGTGGCGGTAGAGCGCTGCCTCGGAAACGCCCACCTGGCGCGCCAGCCCGGCGGTGGTAATGCGACTCCCGGGGTTCGCTTCCAGCATCTGGGCCAGGGCCTCGAGAATCTGTTGTCGCCGTTGGGAGTTTCTGGGAGGCATGTCGATCCGGGAAGAGTCGGTATGTCTTGTATGCTAGCGATTACCAACAGAGCCTGCAATAAGTCTCTTTCAAACGGGTTCACATTTTTCGTTTTTAATCGATCGGGCGTGCGTCACTCAGGTCCGCCGATTGGTGATCAGGGTACCGATACCTTCGTCGGTAAAGATTTCCAGCAGAACCGCATGGGGTATCCGGCCATCGATGATGTGGGCGCTGGTGACTCCCGACTTGACCGCGTCCAGGGCGCAGCCGATCTTGGGCAGCATGCCGCCACTGATGGTGCCGTCCGCAATCAGTTCATCGACACGCTGGGTGCTCAGCCCGGTAAGAATTTCGCCCTCTTTGTCCAGTACGCCGGAGACATTGGTCAACAGCATCAGCTTTTCCGCGCCCATGACCTGGGCCAGCTTTCCCGCCACCAGATCGGCATTGATGTTGTAGGTGGCGCCATCGGACCCCACACCGATGGGGGCGATCACCGGAATGAAGTTGCTGCCCAGAATGACGTTGAGTACCTCGGTGTCGATCTGATCCACCTCTCCCACATGACCGATATCGATGATTTCCGGTGCATCCAGCTCGGGGCTGTACCGGGTAACCTTGAGCTGGTGAGCCCGGATAAGCTGTCCGTCCTTCCCGGTCACGCCGATGGCCTTGCCGCCATTGCGGTTGATCGAGGCGACAATCTCCTTATTGACGCTGCCCCCCAGCACCATTTCCACGACATCCATGGTCTGGGCATCCGTCACCCGCAGGCCATTGACAAATTCGGTGTGGATATTGAGTTTTTTCAGCAGGGAGCCGATCTGGGGGCCGCCTCCGTGAACCACCACCGGGTTCATACCGACCAGCTTCATCAGCACGACGTCGCGCGCAAAACTCTCGTGCAGCAGCCGGTCAACCATGGCGTTGCCGCCGAACTTGACCACGATAGTCTTGCCGGTGAACTGCTGGATGTAAGGCAGAGCCTCGG
Organism: Halieaceae bacterium; assembly: GCA_024640505.1. Taxonomy (GTDB): domain Bacteria; phylum Pseudomonadota; class Gammaproteobacteria; order Pseudomonadales; family Halieaceae; genus JARRPM01. The sequence goes on along the minus strand of JAHEEV010000010.1, from coordinate 41,866 downwards.
TCAGCACGTGGGCGATATTGAGTGCGGCTTCGCGATTGAGAGACATAGTTGAACCTGTTGTCGGGAAACGGGGCGGCAGCCTGCCCGTCAGAAATTGACCTCGAGGTCCGGGGCTGCCCGGGCAATCTGGTCACGGAATTCGCCCTTGATCGTTTCCAGACCCTCTTCACTGTTGGCCTCGAAACGAGCCGTGAGCGCTGCGCTGGTATTGGATGCGCGCAGTAACCCCCAGCCCTCTGCAAAATCGACCCGGATGCCGTCCAGCGTGTTGACTTTACCGGACGGGAAATCTGCCGAACGCACGACGCGTTCCACCAGCTCGAACTTCTGATCCTCCGCGATGGGGATGATGATTTCCGGGGTGTTGAAGGTGGCCGGAAAGCCATCGACCACCTCGTCCAGGCTGTCACCGTGCGTACTGAGAATCTCCGCCAGGCGACCCGCGGCGTACATGCCGTCGTCAAACCCGTACCAGCGCTCGCCGAAGAAGATATGGCCGGAGAATTCGCCCCCGAGCAGTGCGCCGGTTTCGGCCATCTTCTCTTTCATGAAGGCGTGGCCCGTTTTCCACAATACCGGGCGGCCCCCATGGCGGGTGATAAGCTGGGTCAGGTTGCGCGTGCACTTGACATCGAAGACCACGTCGGCGCCGGGGTTGCGGGATACGACGTCCTCGGCAAAGATCATCAGCAGGAGATCGGAGCGAACGATTCGCCCGCTGCCCGTGACCACCGCCAACCGGTCGCCATCCCCGTCGAACGCCACGCCGAAATCGGCCCCCCGTTCCTGGACCGCCCGGGCCAGGTCCGCCAGATTGTCCTCGTTGCTGGTATCCGGCGGATGGTTGGGGAAAGCGCCGTCCACGTCGCAGTACAGGGGAATCACTTCACAGCCCAGCTCTTCAAACAGATCCGGCGCGATGGCACCGGCCACGCCGTTGCCCGCATCGATGACCACTTTCAGTGGCACTGCAATGGCGATGTCATTGATCACTTCGTCGCGATAGGCGTCCACGACGTCCTCGCGAACCAGGCGGCCGTTGCCGCTGGTGAAATTGCCCTCCACCAGCCGGTCGCGAACTCTCCTGATGCCGCCTGCCGCGATGGTCTGCTGGTTGAGCACGATTTTCATGCCATTGTCCTCGCCCGGGTTGTGGCTCCCGGTCACCATGACACCGGAGCGGCAGTTGAGGTGCCGGGTTGCAAAATAGAGCAGGGGGGTGGGTACCGTGCCGATGTCAATGACATCCCGGCCACTCTCCATCAACGCCCTGACCAGGGCAGACTTGATGCGTGGGCTGGAGCTGCGTCCATCGCACCCGACGATCAGGGTCTGCTCGTCCAGGTCGGCGGCGAGGGAGCCGATAGCCCGGCCGATGCCGGAGACGAGCTCATCCGTCAGCTCGGTAGTGGCATTGCCGCGAATGTCGTAGGCGCGGAATATATGCTCGGGAAAGCCAGCTTCCGCAGGTTTGGTGCTGGTTCCCTCCTCCTCCGCGTCCAGGTCCAGGTCAAGCTCGAGTTCTTCATCGTCATCCAGGATGCTGGTGGACTGGAACATGGGGTCTGTCAGTTGGGAGGCCGGGTGGTCCACCTCCTCCACTTCAGCCCGGGGCATTTCCGCCGCAGCGGCGCTGCCATTCTGGCGAAGGGCCCGCAGGGTCGCCCGACGGAGCTGTTTGGCAACGGTTACCAGTTCCGGGACGTCGAGCTCCAGCGGTGTCTTCCTTTCCGCCGCGGAGATCAGCTTGTTTATCTCGCCCTCCAGGGTACGGCTGAACCGCCTGGCCAGCAGTACCAGGGCCGCGACGAGGGACAGCAGCACCAGTGCCAGCAGGCCATACAGAGGCCGGGGGTCCGCGGTGAGCGAGTTGGCGAGCGCCCGGGAGGGCGTGAAAGCCACCTGCCAGGGAGTATCGTTAACGGCGGCCCGACGTGTGAACTCGGCAGCGTCACCGCTGCCGGCCGCTGCGACGCTATTCGTGCTGCTCGCGCCTGTGGCATTGGTGTACGCCTGCTCGAGTATGAAACGCCCTGAGGAGGTGTCCAGTGAACGCAGCTGCTCCGATATCCGTTCATTGTCGAGGGTGACCAGGATGACGGCCCGCCGTTCCGGTATGTCGGGGTGGGTAACCAGGCTGGCCATGGAGGTGAGCCAGCGGTTCTCGAACTGGTAGGACTCCGGAGGGGTCGGCTCCCCGTCGCCGGTCCTGCGTACCAGGTCGACCTCGATATGGTTGCGCAGGCCCCCCCGGTCCCCGCTCTCCAGCACGGCCGTACCCATTTCGCCCAGGGGGACGACCTTGAGGCTGTCGATTTCCGGGAAGTGGTCCAGCATGGCCTGTTCCAGCCCGGCGATGTCCTGGTCGGACTGGCTGGCCAGTGCCGACAGGGCGAGGGGTGACTGCGCTGCACTGCCGATGCGTGCGCGCAGCCTGGCGAACATGTAGTGAATATTGGTGGCCTGCTGGCTGGCCAGGGCGGCGGACAGCCTGCCCAGCTGCTGTTGCTGCAGGGCGGGCTCTCGCACCAGGATGAGGTAGCTGAACGCGAGGCCCGTCGGGATGCCCACCACGAGCAGGGCGATGATTGCCAGGCGATAGAGGGCATTGCGGCCCGCCGTGATAGCCTGCGGATTGCTGGCGGAGCGGCTCGGGGATTCCCCGGCCGATGCTTTCTTATTCTTGTCTTTGCTGAACTTCAACATCCTGTTGACAGGCCTCCGACATCTCTAGCCAATCATATTATGGTGCGCTTCCCACTTGTAGGGAATTTGCCGCAATAAGGGACTTTCAGCCGTCGCTTGCCAGGCGCTCTGCAATGAGTGCCACGATACGTCGGGCTATGGCGTCCTTGCCGGCGCGGGACAGGGCACGCTTACCTCCAGGCCAAAGCACGGTAACCTCGTTGTCATCACTGTTGAAGCCAATAGTGCTGTCGCTCACATCATTGGCGATGATCATATCCAGACCCTTGCGTTGCATCTTGTCCCTGGCGTAGCTCAATACATCGTTGGTTTCTGCGGCAAAGCCCGCGGTGAACGGGCCGTTTGCAGTGGCGGCGACAGCCGACACGATATCGGGGTTGCGGATCAGCTGCAGGGTGACCTGCTCCTGGGTCTTCTTTATCTTGTCAGCCTGCGTCTCTGCCGGACGATAGTCAGCCACTGCCGCACAGGCGATGAAGATGTCGCAGTCCCCGATCAGGGCCTGGCAGCTTGCCAGCATTTCCCGGGCGCTCTCGACATCGATACGGCTCACATGCTCGGGGGTGGGCAGCGTCACCGGGCCGCTGACCAGGGTGGTCAGGGCTCCCGCCTCCGCCGCAGCCCTGGCCAGCGCATAGCCCATTTTGCCCGAGCTGTGGTTGGATATGTAGCGCACCGGATCGATGGCCTCCCGGGTTGGTCCAGCCGTGACAACCACGCGCTTGCCTGCCAGCAGGCCGCTCTCGAACAGGCCCGCCGCTGCCGCGACGATAACCGCCGGTTCCTCCATGCGTCCCGGGCCCACGTCACCGCAGGCTTGCTCGCCGGATGCGGGCCCCACCAGGTGGATGCCCCGGCTGCCCAGTGTGTGGACATTGTCGCTGGTGGCAGGGTCGCGCCACATTTGCTGGTTCATGGCGGGAGCGAGCATCAGTGGTGCGGCCGTCGCCAGGGCCACGGTGGTCAACAGGTCGTCCGCCCGCCCCGCGGCCAGCCGGGCCAAGAGGTCGGCAGTGGCCGGGGCGATCAGCATGAGGTCCGCCCAGCGGGCCAGCTCGATGTGGCCCATACCCCGTTCCGCCTCTTCGTCCAGCAGCTCCGCATGGACAGGATTACCGGACAGGGCCTGGAGGGTCAGGGGAGTGATGAATTCCTGCGCACCGCGGGTCATGATCACCCTGACGCTGGCGCCTGATTCCTGTAACTGTCTGACCAGTTCCGCCGATTTGTAGGCCGCGATGCCGCCACTGACACCCAGCAGCACATTGCGATTGAAAAGATGTCCCATTTTTTCGCTCGACTTGGGAAAATGCGAGGGGACGGGAACGATACCACCGACCCGGCGGATTTGACACCGGGCGCTGGGTGCAGCCCCGGGGAGGTGCATATATGAGTATAGCCGGCTGGGCTCCCGGGGAGGGCCCCCGGGACAAGCTGCTCGAACGGGGCGAGGGTGCTCTCTCCGATGCCGAACTGCTGGCGGTACTGCTCAACACCGGGCATCGTGACTGCAGCGCACTGGAACTGTCACACCGTTTGCTGGGCCAGTTCGGGGGGCTTGCGGGCGTGATCAAGGCAGACCGCAGACGACTGCTGGCCTGCCCCGGTGTCGGGCTGGCCAAATACGCGCAGCTGCGGGGAGCGCTGGAGCTTGCCCGACGCCAGGCCCTGCAGGCAGTGTGTGTCGGGGATGTGCTGTCCAGCCCCGGCGAAACCCGGCGTTTTCTGCAGTACCACCTCGGCACACGCAGCCGGGAGGTTTTCAGCTGCATTTTTCTGGACAGCCAGCACCGGGTGCTGCGCTGCGAAGACCTTTTTCTCGGCACTCTGGACGGGGCCGCGGTCTACCCCAGGGAGGTGGCGGTTCGGGCCCTGCAGTACAGTGCAGCCGCCGTGATTTTCGCCCACAACCACCCGTCGGGTGTGGCAGAGCCCAGCAGCGCCGACCGGCGCATCACTGAACGACTCTGCGCTGCACTCGGTCTGCTGGATATCCGGGTGCTGGACCATATTATCGTTGGCAGCGGCCGGGCTTTCTCCTTTGCGGAGGAAGGCCTGCTGTGAATATTACACAGACCTGCAGCCCGCACGCTGCAAGCTTGCGAAGGCAGGGGTGTTCTGGTATAAAGTCGCGCTCCGCGCGGCAGGGGTCCCTATTTGGTGGGACTCCATAAGACCACATCGTCTGAAAATCCCCCGAAATTTGGGAGAGCAGGAATCATGGCAAGAGTATGTCAGGTCACCGGCAAGCGCCCGGTCACCGGAAACAATGTATCCCACGCGAAGAACCGCACCCGTCGCCGTTTTTTGCCGAATCTGCACCATCACCGCTTCTGGGTGGAATCCGAGAAGCGCTTCGTCAGTCTGCGTGTTTCAAGCAAAGGGATGCGTATCATAGACAAGAAGGGTATCGAACAGGTCCTGAGTGACATTCGCGCCCGCGGCGACAAGGTATAAAGGAGAGTAGCCATGAGAGAGAAGATCCGGATGAATTCCAGTGCGGGCACGGGCCACTTCTACACGACCGACAAGAACAAGCGTACCACTCCGGATAAGCTGGAGATGAAGAAGTACGACCCGGTGGCGCGCAAGCACGTCATGTATAAGGAAGGCAAGATCAAGTAATTGCGCCCGTCCCAGGAAAGACCAGGAAACCCCGGCATGCCCCGGGGTTTTTTATATGCCTGAATTACCCGAAGTTGAGACCACCCGTCGCGGCGTCGAGCCCTACAGCCGCGGCCGCCGGGTCGAAAGCCTGGCGGTGCGGGAGGCACGCCTCCGCTGGCCGGTCCCCGTGGACCTGGCGGACAAGCTCGGCGGTCAGACCATTACGGCTGTCGAGCGGCGCGCCAAATACCTTCTGTTCAGAACCGGGCGGGGCACCCTGCTGGTCCATCTGGGTATGTCCGGCTCCCTGCGAGTGGTATCTCACGGGGAGCCACCGGGACGGCACGATCACATCGACCTGTTGCTCAGTGGCGGCCACTGCCTGCGGTTTAACGACCCCCGGCGTTTCGGTTGCTTTCTCTGGCTGGAGACGGGAGAGCAATCACCGTTACTGCAGCATCTGGGGCCCGAACCCCTGTCGGCGGAGTTCGACGGCAGATTGCTGCACCAGCGCTCCCGGGGCCGCAGGAGTCCGGTCAAGCAGTTCATCATGGACGGAAAAGTCGTGGTAGGCGTTGGTAATATTTACGCAAATGAAGCCCTGTTTCTGGCCGGGATACGACCCGACCGGGCCGCGGGACGCATCTCGAGAGCGCGTTACGAGCGGCTTTCGGAAATTATTAAGCAAGTACTTACTTCGTCTATAGAGCAGGGAGGCACTACGTTGCGCGATTTCGTGGGCGGTGACGGCAAACCCGGATACTTCGCCCAGCAACTCTATGTCTACGGCCGTGCCGGTGAGGCCTGCAAGCGTTGTGACACGGTTCTGCGGGAGCGTCGCCTGGGCCAGCGAAGCACGGTCTACTGCGTGACCTGCCAGCGCTGATCAGGCTAAACTGTAGGGACAACAGGGGAACGGGGAATAAAACCCGGGAGATAATGATGAAAATAACATCAGGGGCGCGTCGCGCTGTAACCGCCGTCATGATCAGTTGTCTGCTGCTGCCACAGGCCCTCTGGGCACAGACAGCGCTGGATGACAGTCCTAACGAGTGGGCCATGGTGGGGGACTTGCTGGTCGCCAGGCCGATCGGTGTGCTAATGACTGCCGGAGGCGCAGCTGTCTGGCTGGTCAGCCTGCCCTTCACACTGCTCGCGGGCCATGCCGCCGAGGCAGCGGAAACACTGGTCGTGGGGCCGGCGGAGTCAACGTTCGTGCGCTGCCTGGGCTGCCGTAATCCCGGCTATACCCGCGATGATATCGAGCGTCACGAGGCCGCGCAGGAAGGCAAGGCGGAGCAGGAAGCAGAGAATCTGGGCCTGGTTCCGGTAAGCGAATCCGACGCAGTCTACTAATGGGTGACAGGGGTTAAAGTCCGGGGCTTCGCTCCGGGCTCAGCCCTGTTCGTCAAATCGTTTCCTGAGAGCGGCACCTACCGATTCCGGCACGAAGGGGCTGATATCGCCGCCCAGGGCGGCGATTTCCCTGACCAGCGAGGATGATATATAGGAAAGGTGTTCTGCCGGCGTGAGGAATATGCTCTCGAACTCCGGGTACATCGCCCTGTTCATGTTGGCCAGCTGGAACTCGTACTCGAAATCCGCGACCGCGCGAAGTCCGCGCAGCACACACCGGGCGCCCTGGCTTTGTGCAAAATCTGTCAGCAAATTACTGAAGCCCATGACTTCCACATTATCCAGGTGAGCCAGCGATGACTGGCACAACTCCACGCGCTGCTGCAGATTGAACAGCGGCGTCTTTTTCTCGCTGTGGGCAATGGCCACGACCACGCGGTCAAACAACCGCGCCGCCCGTTCCGTGAGATCCACGTGACCATTGGTGATCGGGTCGAAGGTACCGGGGTAGATGACTGACTGGGTTCTCATGGAAGGAGCCTGGATTGGCGGCGGGTTGGGCGGATGTTAAACAATTTGCCCGGGGCCGACAACGAACAACCGGTAGGCGACGCTGCCAGCACGCTTTTCCCGGTGCAGTGACCAGTCTGTCGGCAGTGTCGGCGCTTGCTCCCCGGTGCCTGATTCTATGTAGACCAGGGCGTTAGCAGACAACAGGTTTCTCCGGGCGAGCAGGTCACAGGTCGGCGCAACCAGATCCCCGCCGAAGGGCGGATCGATAAAGGCGATATCCCACGGCCCTGGCCCGGTATGCTGCAGGAAGGAGGAGGCGGTTTCCCTGTGACACCCGGCCCGGTCGGCGGCATCCAGAACGCTCAGATGCGAACGGATCTGATCGAGGGCGACAGGGGAGATGTCGACGAAATCGCAGTAGGCGGCCCCGCGGGATAGGGCCTCCAGCCCCAGCGCGCCACTGCCGGCGTACAGATCGACACAGCGGGCGCCGTGAATAACGGGCGCGAGCCAGTTAAAGAGCGTTTCCCGCACCCGGTCGGCGGTGGGCCGCAGACCCGGTACCGGACTGAAGGTCAGCTTCCGTCCACGCCACTGGCCCCCGATGATCCGCAGCTGGCCCGTTTTCGTCGTCTGTTTCATTTCCTCGCTCGAGCCCGGCCCGGCGGTGTTAACAGGTCCGCCAAGGATGGTAGGATAGGCGCTTTCCGCGGGCGCCCGCCCGCGCACTTTAGCACGACGACTATGAAACTTTTCAAACGCAAGAAAGCGGCGGATACCCAGCCGGGATCATCCGGGAGCCCGGTCGCACCGGAGGTGAAGCCAGAGGCCGATCCGGTTCCTGAGGCGGCCGCACAGGAGACTGCGCCAGAGCCGGCGACCGATGCCCCGTCGCAGCCGCAGGAGGCCTCTTCTTCCCCGGACAGTTCGCCCGGCGAGCCGGATAGCGCGCCACAGGAGGATACCACCAGTGGGAAGGGTTTCTTTTCCCGCCTGCGTCGCGGACTTGGCCGTACCAGCAATACACTGGTTCAGGGGATGGGGACCCTGTTCCTGGGCCGCAAGGAGATCGACGAGGAATTGCTGGAGGAGCTGGAGTCCCGGCTGCTGCTGGCGGATGTCGGCGTCGATGCCACCGTCGAGATCATCGATCACCTCACCCAGCGCGTGGCCCGCAAGGAATTGACGCATCCCGAAGCGCTGCAAACTGCGCTGCAGGAGGAACTGCTGACCCTGCTCAAGCCCTGCGAGAATCCCCTGCAGCCAGTGGGACATAAGCCTTATGTGATTCTCATGGTGGGCGTTAATGGCGTTGGGAAAACCACGACCATCGGCAAACTGGCCAAGCACCTCCAGGCCGAGGGCCGTTCCGTGATGCTGGCGGCGGGTGATACGTTTCGTGCCGCTGCGGTGGAACAGCTGCAGGTCTGGGGTGAGCGCAACGACGTGCCGGTCATCGCCCAGCACACCGGCGCCGATAGCGCGTCGGTCGTCTTTGACGCGTTGCAGGCCGCACAGTCCCGTGGCGTGGATGTGTTGATTGCCGATACGGCCGGCCGGCTGCACAACAAGGACAATCTCATGGAGGAGCTGAGCAAGGTGGTACGGGTGATGGGCAAGCTCGACCCCGAGGCACCCCATGAGGTGATGCTGGTGCTGGACGCCGGCACCGGACAGAACGCTCTAGCCCAGGCGGGACAGTTCCAGCAATGGGTGGGTGTCACCGGTATCACCCTGACCAAGCTGGACGGCACTGCCAAGGGTGGGGTTATTTTCGCGATCGCCAAAAAGCTGGGCCTGCCTATCCGCTTCATCGGCGTGGGTGAGTCCGCCGAGGATTTGCGGCCTTTTCAGGCGGAGCAGTTCATCGACGCCCTGTTTGCCGGAGATGACGCCACTGCATGATCAGCTTCGAACGGGTCAGCAAGCGATACAGTGAAGGGCACGACGCCCTGCGTGAAGTCAGCTTTGCTATCAATCGCGACGAACTGGTTTTTCTCACCGGACACTCCGGGGCAGGTAAAAGCACCCTGTTGCGACTGATCATGTTGATGGAGCGGCCCTCCCGTGGCCAGGTCAGCGTGGATGGCAAAAACCTGGCCACTGTGGGCTCACGGGGAATACCGCAACACCGGCGCAACATCGGGGTGGTCTTCCAGAATCACCAATTGTTGTTCGATCGGCCGGTCTTTGACAATGTCGCTTTGCCCCTGGTCATCGCCGGCTACGATCAGCGGGATGTCGGGCGGCGGGTGCGGGCGGCGCTGGACAAGGTCGGCCTGCTCGACCGGGAGCGCGCCATGCCGGTAAGCCTGTCCGGCGGGGAACAGCAGCGCGTGGGTATCGCCAGGGCGGTGGTCGCCAAGCCAAAAATCCTGCTGGCGGACGAGCCAACGGGCAACCTGGACCCCTCCCTGTCTGCCGAGATCATGCAACTGTTCGAGGAGTTCAACCAGGTGGGGGTCACGGTGCTGATCGCCAGTCACGACCTGGCGCTGATTTCGCGTTTGCGCCACCGCATCATCACCCTGGACCAGGGCCGGCTCATTGCCGGAGGCGCCTCGTGATTCCGCGCAGGAACAAAGGGGAGCGCCGGGAGCGCCGGGAGGGCGCGAGCGAGAGTCGGGCGCGCCTGCGGGACCAGTACAACGGCTGGCTCCACCATCATCGGCTGTCGGCAGCCGACAGCCTCTCCAGGGTGCTGGAGAGTCCCGTTGCCAGTGTATTGACCTGGCTGGTTATCGGCATTGCACTGGCGCTGCCGGTGGGGCTTGATGTAGCCCTGGAAAATTTCGGGCGACTGGGGGCTCAATGGGAAAGCCCCGCCCAGATTTCCCTGTTCCTGCAGGAAGAAGTGAGTACTGATGTCGCCACGGAACTGGCGGGGGGACTGGCAACCCGCGCCGATATCGCCGCGACCCGCTTCATATCACGGGAGGAGGCTCTCGAGGAGTTCCGCACGCTCTCCGGTTTCGGTGATGTGCTGGACAGCCTCGACAGCAACCCCCTGCCGCACCTGATCCTGGTATCACCCGCTGACGAGGCGGGAGCGGCCGCACTGCGGCAGAACCTGGAGGGTCTGCCCGAGGTATCAGAAGCGTTGCTGGACATGGAGTGGCTGCAGCGCCTGGAGAGTCTGATGGTGCTCAGCCGGAGGCTGGTGCAGGCAGTGGGGGGATTGCTGGTGCTGGGGGTCGTGCTGATTCTCGGCAACACGATCCGCCTCGCAATCGAGAATCGGCGCGAGGAGATCGTCGTCGTCAAGCTGATCGGCGGCAGCAATGCCTTCGTGCGCCGACCCTTTCTTTATACGGGCCTCTGGTACGGTGTGGGTGGGGGCGTATTCGCGGCAGCGCTGGTGGCTCTTTCCCTGTGGTTTCTGCAGCAGCCGGTGGGGGAACTGGCAGCCCTCTATGACACTGACTTCCGCCTGGAGGGGCTCGGTGTGATGGGGGGCCTCAACCTGGTGATCCTCGGGGGGATGCTGGGCCTGGCCGGTGCCTGGCTGGCGGTGGCGCGCCATCTGGTGCGCATCGAGCCCCATTGAGCCGGTTTTTGGTGATGAGCCACAAGGCATTGATTTAATTAATAATTATTTTTAAATTTTGCTGCCCCTACGGGAACTTTCCGGCAATTAGCACTCTAATACAATGAGTGCTAAAATCGCCAACCCGCGACATGGAGAACACAGTATGAGTAAGAGTCTGCAAGCCGTGGACCAGATGGTCCCAGGCGCAAACCTCGCGGCCTATATTCAGGCCGTCAGCAGTATTCCTGTGCTCAGTGTAGAGCGCGAACAGGAACTGGCAGAAGACCTCTACTACAACGACAACCTGGAAGCCGCCCGGGAGCTGGTGATGTCTCACCTGCGTTTCGTGGTGCACATCGCCCGCAGCTATTCCGGTTACGGCCTGGCCGAGGCCGACCTCATCCAGGAAGGTAATGTCGGCCTGATGAAGGCGGTCCGCCGCTTCAACCCCGAGAAAGGGGTTCGCCTGGTCTCATTCGCGGTGCACTGGATCAAGGCGGAAATGCACGAGTTCATCCTGCGTAACTGGCGTATCGTCAAGGTCGCCACCACCAAGGCCCAGCGCAAGCTGTTTTTCAACCTGCGCAGTGCCAAGAAGAGCCTCGCCTGGCTGAGTGCGGAGGAGGCCCAGGCGGTCGCCGACGATCTGGGTGTGGATGTCGCCGAAGTGCAGCGCATGGAGGGGCGTCTCAGCAGCCGGGACGTGGCTTTCGATGCGCCTGCCCGTGAGTCCGATGATGACGATGCGTGGCAGGCACCCCAGTACTACCTGGAAGATCACAGTGCCGACCCGGCCCTGGAGGTGGAGTCCAGTGACTGGCAGCGCAGCAGTGAGCAGAAGCTGCACCTGGCCCTGGGTGAGCTGGACGAGCGCAGTCGCGATATCCTGGCCCGGCGCTGGCTGGCGGAGGAAAAAGCCACCTTGCACGACCTCGCTGCCACCTATGGCGTCTCTGCCGAGCGCATCCGGCAGCTGGAACAGAACGCCATGAAAAAACTGCGGGTCTCAATGGCGGCCTGAGCATCGACCCCGGGGCGGTTTAATACCGCCCTTTCTTTGCACGAATGGCCTGAAGGATCTGTAGGAGCCCACTCCGTGGGCGATAAAAAATCGACCCCCGGTCGTACCTGCAACTGCGTTACAATCTCCCCATGGCAAAACTCTTCATCACCCTCGCCTCCCTCAGCGGCATGCTTGCTGTGGTTTTCGGCGCCTTTGGCGCACACGGTCTGCGCAACCGGCTGGATGACTACTCGATGGGCGTCTTCGAGACCGCGGTGCAATACCACTTCTATCACAGCCTGGCCCTGCTGGCGGTGGGCGTCATTGCCCTGACCCAGCCCCAGACGGCGATGCTCAAGAGCAGCGGTTGGCTGTTCTGCATCGGGATACTGGTTTTCTCCGGCAGCCTCTACCTGCTCAGCGTGACCGGCGTCAAGTGGCTCGGCGCGATCACACCTCTGGGCGGTCTGGCGTTCATCGCCGGCTGGGGTTGCCTGGCCGCTACCGGCTGGAAACTGCTGGCCTAGACCCCCTATCAACCGTACCCCGACCCGATGTGACTGACAGCGACAGCGACAAGCAGCGCCCGATCCGCAGTTATGTACTGCGCACCGGCCGCATGACCCCCGGCCAGCAGCGTGCCTTCGAGCGCGGTTGGGGACGCTGGGGCCTCGAGCACCGGGAGGGTCCGCTGGATTACCCGGCAGTCTTCGGGCGCGCGGGCCCCACGGTCCTGGAGATAGGGTTCGGCATGGGGCAGTCCCTGGTGGAGATGGCGGCCCGCGCACCGGGTACCAACTTTATCGGCATCGAGGTTCACCGCCCTGGCGTGGGCAGGCTGCTGCACAGCATGGAGGCGCAGGGGGTCGAGAACATCCGCGTCTACTGTCACGACGCGGTTGAGGTCCTGCGGGACTGCATTCCCGCCGCCTCCCTGGACGTCATCCAGGTATTCTTCCCCGACCCCTGGCACAAGAAGCGCCACCACAAGCGCCGCCTGATCCAGCCGCCATTTGTCGCCGCTCTGGCCAGCAGGCTCCGACCGGGCGGCAAGCTGCACCTGGCGACTGACTGGGAAAATTATGCCGAGCAGATGATGGAGGTGTTGACCGCCGCCGAAGGTCTCTCCAATACCTGTGGCGCCGGCCGTTTCGCCCCGCGCCCCGATTTCCGCCCGCTCACCAAGTTCGAGCTGCGCGGCGAGCGCCTTGGTCACGGGGTATGGGATCTGATTTTCAGCCGCGATTGACCGCGGCCCCCCGGCCGAATTCCTGTGGCTGGACCGACCCGCAGTTACGCGAAAAATTCCGCGATTACGCTGTCCAGAAAGCGCCTGCCCAGCGGCGTGGCCCGGATCCCATCGATATCCTGCTCCAGCAGCCCGCGATCGCACAGCGGCTGCAACTGCGGCTGTAGCGTACGGACATCCAGTCCGGTGCGATGTTCGAAGAGCCCGGTACTGAAACCGCGATTGAGGCGCAGGGCATTGAGCATGAACTCGCCGATCAAGTCCTCCCGCGCCAGTGTGCGGGTGCCGGCGGTGAAGGCACCCGCGCCGGCCGCCAGGTAATCCTCCGGCCGGCGGGTTTTGTGGTAGCGGACGATATGCCCCCGCCGGTCGGTAATCTTGCCATGGGCGCCGGCGCCGATCGCCAGGTAATCACCAAATGACCAGTAGTTGAGGTTGTGCCGGCATTCGAAACCCGGACGGCTGTAGGCCGAGACCTCGTACTGCCGATAGCCGGCGTCCGCGAGCAGTCGCTCACCCTTGTCCTGCATTGCTTCCAGCGAATTCTCGGTTGGAAGGACCGGGGGTCGCTTGTGGAACACCGTGTTCGGCTCCACGGTGAGCTGGTACCAGGAGAGGTGGGTCGGTTCACAGGCCAGGGCCGCCTTCATGTCGGTCAGCGCCATCGCGGTGGTCTGCCCCGGCAGGCCGTGCATGAGGTCCAGGTTGAGGCTTTCAAAGCCGGCCCGGCGGGCCATGTCGATGGCTGCGCGGGCGCGTGTTCCGTCGTGGATTCGACCCAGAGCCTGCAGCGAGCTGTCATTCAGGCTCTGGATGCCCAGCGATAGGCGATTGACACCCTGGGCGCGAAAGTCCTGGAATTTTTCGGCTTCCGCGCTACCCGGATTGGCCTCGAGGGTGATTTCCAGTTCAGCGGCCAGTTCCAGACGGGCGCGAATGCCTGCTATCAGGCGCCCTATCGTTTCGGCGCGGAACAGGCTGGGCGTGCCGCCGCCGATAAACAGGGTCTGCACGGCCCGCTCATCGGCCAGGTGCAGGTCTCCCTCCAGGTCCGCCAGCAGGGCATCCACGTAGGCGACCTCGGGAAGCTGCTGCGCCTCGTGGGAGTTGAAATCACAGTAGGGGCACTTGCGTTCGCACCAGGGCAGGTGGATGTAGAGGCCCAGGGGAGGCAGCTGCATCAGCGCCTGCGCAGGGCTTCCAGCAACAGGGCGCTGGCCTTTGCCCGGTGGCTGACGCGGTTTTTCACCTCCGACGGCAGTTCTGCGGAACTGCAGCCCTGGTCGGGGACGAAGAACAGGGGGTCGTAGCCGAAACCGTTGTCACCCCTGGGTTCGAACAGAATGCGCCCCTCCCAGCTGGCCTGGCAGACCAGGGGCGTGGGGTCCAGGGGGTGGCGCATGTAGACCAGCACACATTGGAAGCGGGCGGTACGCCGCTCCTCCGGGAGATCTCCCAGCTCTTTCAGCAGCCTGGCATTGTTCGCCGCGTCCCCGCCCCCGGAGTAGCGCGCCGAGTGGATGCCGGGCTCCCCGTTGAGGAAATCCACCTCCAGCCCGGAGTCGTCGGCGATGGCGGGAAGTGCGCAGTGCCCGGCCGCCGCACGCGCCTTGATGATGGCGTTTTCCACGAAGCTGAGGCCGTTCTCCTCGACTTCGGGCACATCGAACTCGGCCTGTGAGCGCAGCTCCAGCCCAATGGGCTCGAGGATGCGGGACAGCTCCCGCAGCTTCCCGGGGTTGCCGCTGGCCAGGACGACCTGTCTGTGGTGGATCGCCGACATCAGTTGATATAGAGCTGGTGCTTGAACTTGAAGGTATAGGTTTCTCCGGCTCCCTCGGGCCGGAAGTGTACCTCGAAGAAGCGCCACTCCTCATTGATGAAGCTGAACTCGGCGATGTAGTAGATGGCGGGACCCTCGCGGACCTCCTGGAAGGTGAGATCCTGGTTCTGGATCAGGTCCCAGGTCCGGCCCTTGAGCTGCATGGTTCTCGCCTCGGTGCCGGTTTCGACATGCTCCCGGACCGCCAGGTTGAGAATCGCGCGCTTCTTCCCCCGGGTGATGCCGTAGGTCGCGGCCACCTGTGGCTCTAGGAACGTGGTGTTCACGACGCTGTAGTGCAGTTCGAACGGGCCAAACCGCTCCGACTGCTGCGCATGGGCAGCGCTGCCCAGCGACAGCAGGAACGATAGCAGCAGGGCAGTAGTCAGTCTCGGGACCATCGGGTTTCTCAGCGTGTAATGTGGTAGATGGCGGTGGTGGCAAAAAGGTTGGGCCAGGCGCCGGCCAGCAGTGGCTCCCGCGCCGGGCTGCCGACAACGTCTCGGGCCAGGATACGGATCCCCTTATCCGTGCAGAGGGCCTCGAAATCCTTCACGGTGCAGAAGTGGATATTCGGGGTGTCATACCAGTGGTAGGGCATGAATTTCGACACCGGCATGCGGCCCCGCGTTCCCAGGTGCACCCGGCAGCGCCAGTGACCGAAATTGGGAAAGGTCACGATGCATTGGCGGCCGATACGGAGCATCTCTTCCAGGACGCGGTCAGGGTAGTGAACCGCCTGCAGGGCGTGCGCCATTACCACCGTGTCGAAGCTCCGGTCCGGGAAGTTCCCCAGGCCGCGATCCATGTCCTGCTCCACGATATTGAGCCCGCGGGAGATCGCGGTGGTGATCTTGTGCTCGTCGATCTCCAGGCCGGTGCCCCTGACCTGGCGCTGCTCCCGCAGCAGTTCCAGGAACTCGCCATCGCCACAGCCGAGGTCGAGTACCCGTGACCCGGGCTCGATCCAGCGCTGGATATGCGCCAGGTCGAGGCGCATCAGTGGTCGTCCCCGACGCGTTTCATGTAGGCCCGGAACACATCGAGGTAACGGGGAATGGGCATCAGAAAGGCATCGTGCCCTTCGTCGGCCTTGATCTCGGTGTAGGTCACGGGCTTGTCCGCCGCAATCAGGGCGTCGACGATCTCCCGGGAGCGGGCCGGGGAGAAGCGCCAGTCCGTGGAGAATGAGATCACCAGGAAGCTGCAGCGTGAGTGTCTGAAGGCGGCCACCGGGTCATGGTCGTACTCCCGGGCCAGGTCGAAGTAGTCCAGGGCGCGGGTCATCAGGATGTAGGTATTGGCGTCGAAGCTCTCGGAAAACTGGCTCCCCTGGTAGCGCAAATAGCTCTGCACCTGGAATTCCACGTCGCTTTCGCTTCCCCGGTCCAGGGTGCCGGTGCGCAGGTCGCGGCCGAACTTGTTGGCCATGGCATCGTCGGACAGGTAGGTGATATGGCCTACCATGCGCGCCAGGGCCAGCCCCTGGGCGGGCGTGGTCTCGCGCTCCAGATAGTGACCCTCGGCAAAATTGGGGTCAGACAGGATCGCCTGCCGGGCCACCTCGTTGAAAGCCAGGTTCTGGGCGCTCAGCTTCATGGCGGCAGCGATGACCACGCAGTGCCTGACTCGCCCGGGGTACTCCAGCGCCCAGCGCATGGCCTGCATGCCACCCAGGCTGCCGCCGATGACTGCTGCCCAGCAGTCGATGCCGAGCCGGTCCGCCAGGCGCGCCTGACTGTGGACCCAGTCCCTTGCCCGCAGCGGGGGGAACCCCGGACCCCAGGGCCGGCCGGTGGCGGGATTGATGGAACGGGGCCCCGTGGAGCCGTGGCAGCCGCCCAGATTGTTCAGGCTGACCACAAAAAAACGGTTGGTATCGATGGGTTTGCCCGGCCCGATGCATTCGTCCCACCAGCCGGGCTTTTTGTCCGCTTCGCTGTGGTAGCCCGCCGCGTGGTGGTGGCCGCTGAGCGCGTGGCAGACCAGCACGGCGTTGCTGCGTGACGCGTTGAGTTCGCCATAGGTTTCGTAGACCAGCTCGTAGCCGGACAGCTCCCGGCCGCAGGCCAGCAGCAGCGGTTCCTCGAAGCGGGCCAGCTGAGGCGTGACCAGGCCCACCGAACGGCTGTCTCGACCGGGATTCACCTGGGCGGGCTCAGATGCCGATAACCAGCGCCGGGTGCAGACCCACGCCTGTAGCGAGGTGCCGGAGGGCGATCTGGATGACGTTGATCAGGATGAAGACCAGGATGGGCGAGAAGTCCATGCCACCCATGGGTGGCAGGGCCTGACGGAAAGGGGCCATAACCGGCTCTGTGATCTGGTACAACAGGTAGATAGCCGGGTGACGGGACCCCGGGGCGACCCAGCTGAGGATGATCATGCCCAGCAGGGCGAAGAAATAAATGTTGACCAGCAGGCCGACCACGCCGAGCACCGACCACAACAGAAGCAGGGCGATGTTGGGCAGGCCGAGGCCGTTGACCAGCAGCAGGGCGACGATGCCCGCCAGCTGCAGGAGTACCGACAGCAGCAGCGAGGCCAGGTCGATACCCCCGTACCCCGGCAGGATCCGGCGCATTGGAATGACCAGCGGGTTGGTGATCTTGAGCAGAAACTGGCTGATCGGGTTGTAGAAATCTGCCTTCACCAGCTGTAACAGGAAGCGCAGCAGCATGGCCAGCAGGTACAGGGTCAGAAATGTCTGTACCAGGTAGATCAGGATTTCGTTGATGGCGTCCATCCCTGAATGTTCTCCTTAACCCATTTCCCGGGCCATCTCGGCCGCCCGATCAGCTGCAGAGCGCATCGCTTTCGTGACGACGGAGCGCAGTCCGTCCTCCTCGAAGCTGGCGATCGCCCGTTCGGTTGTACCCCCGGGACTGGTTACCCGGCGGCGCAATTCCACCAGGTCGACGTCGCTCTCCGCGGCCATGCGCGCGGCTCCAAGGCCCGTTTGCAGGGCCAGGGCGGTGGCGGTCTGCCGCTCCAGGCCCAGCTCACAGCCGGCGTCGATCATGGCTTCCATGAACAGGAAGAAATAGGCCGGGCCGCTGCCGGACAGGGCAGTGACGGCGTCCAGTGCTTCCTCGGTGGGGACCCAGGTCGTGGTGCCCACGGCGGAGAGGATGTAATCTGCCTGCTCCCGCTGTGCGGCGGACACGGTGTCCGCCGCAAACAGGCCGCTGGCTCCGCAACCCAGCAGTGCAGGGGTGTTGGGCATACAGCGCACGATGGCCGCCCGCGGCCCGAGCCGGGTTTGCATGCTGGCAAGTGTGATACCGGCCGCGATCGAGATGACCAGTGCGCTGCCCGAGCCTGTCGCGGCGGCAATGCTTTCGGTGGCTTCGGCCATCACCTGTGGCTTGACCGCCAGTATGATCACGTCGGCGCCCGTTGCCGCTTCCGCGTTGTCCTTGCAGAGCCGGACCGGGGCAATGTCCCGCAGGCGTTCCAGGCTTGCGGGAAAGGGGTCGGCGGCGCAGATGTGCTCCGCCGGGTGCCCGCTCTCGACCAGGCCGCCGACGATGCTGCCGGCCATATTACCAGCGCCGATGAATGCGATATTGAGCGTGTTCAAGAACCCGTCCGTGTGGCTGTAGTCAGGGGAAAATGAAACGCGCAGTATACACGTCGGCCCGCGGCAATATCACCTGTCCCTGGAACCGAAAATGGCCGTTCCGACCCGTACGATGGTCGACCCTTCGGCGATAGCGGCTTCCAGGTCTGCGGACATACCCATCGACAGCGTGTCGAGTCCCGCGATTGTCGGTTTCAGCGCTTGCAGCGCCTGGCGCAGGCTGGCAAAGGCCCTGCGCTGTCCCGCGATATCCCCGGTGGCGGCCGGAATGGCCATCAGGCCCCGCAGCCGCAGGCGGGGCAGTCCCGCCACTGCACGGGCCAGGTCCGGCAGCTCATCCGGGCTGACACCGGACTTGCTGGATTCCCCGGAGATATTGACCTGCAGGCAGACCTGCAGCGGTGCCATCCCCTCCGGGCGCTGTTCGCTGAGCCGGCGCGCAATCTTCTCCCGGTCGACGCTGTGCACCCAGTCGAAGTGAGTGGCAATCGATCGTGTCTTGTTGGATTGAACGGGACCGATAAAGTGCCAGGTGAGCGGCAGATCCTCCAGTTCGGCCATTTTGCCCAGGGCCTCCTGCAGATAGCTCTCCCCGAACTGGTTCAGCCCCGCCGCACAGGCCTCTCGTATGTCGACTGCGGTCCTTGTCTTGCTTACCGCAAGCACTACTATGTCACTAGTCTGGCGCTGGCTTTTTTCCGCGCTGAGTCGTACTCTCTGGAGTAACTTTGCTGTATTGTCAGCAATAGGGGATCGTTTCATGCGGCGAATCTTAGCCGATTCGGGGCGTGACGGGCGACTTAAGAATAAAACCGTGCAGTGGCGTTGTATGGCCACCAGGCGGAATGGGAGAGGGACGGGCCGGCGGCCATAGCCGGCGAAAAAGGGGAACCTATGGATATCACAGAGCTTCTGGCGTTCAGTGCCAAGCAGGGCGCGTCTGATTTGCACCTGTCGGCGGGCCTGCCGCCAATGATTCGCGTGGATGGCGACATTCGCCGCATCAACCTGCCACCGATGGAGCACAAGCAGGTTCATGAGTTGATCTACGACATCATGAACGACAAGACCCGCAAGGACTACGAGGAGTTTCTGGAAACAGACTTTTCCTTCGAGGTCCCGGGTGTGGCCCGCTTCCGGGTCAATGCCTTCAACCACAACCGCGGGGCCGGAGGCGTCTTCCGTACCATTCCCTCCAAGGTGCTCACCCTCGAGGACCTGAGCATGGGCCAGGTCTTCCGCGATATCTCCATGATGCCGCGCGGACTGGTGCTGGTGACCGGCCCTACCGGCTCCGGCAAGTCCACCAGCCTGGCGGCCATGATAGATTTCATCAATGACAACAAGTACGAGCACATACTGACCATCGAAGACCCGATCGAATTCGTGCACGAGAGCAAGAAGTGCCTGGTGAACCAGCGGGAGGTACACCGGGATACGCTGGGCTTTGCGGAGGCCCTGCGCTCGGCGCTGCGGGAGGACCCGGATATCATTCTGGTGGGTGAGATGCGCGACCTGGAGACCATTCGCCTGGCCCTGACCGCGGCGGAGACGGGCCACCTGGTGTTCGGTACCTTGCATACCACGTCGGCGGCCAAGACGATCGACCGGGTCATTGACGTATTTCCGGCGGCGGAAAAATCCATGGTCCGCTCCATGTTGTCCGAATCCTTGCAGGCGGTGGTGTCCCAGACGCTGCTCAAGCGGGCAACGGGAGGCCGGGTTGCGGCCTGGGAGATCATGCGCGGGACGTCCGCCATACGCAACCTGATTCGTGAAGATAAGGTGGCGCAGATGTACTCGGCCATCCAGACCGGCAGCGCGTTGGGCATGCAGACCATGGACCAGTGTCTGCAGGAACTGGTCGAAAAACGTATCATCAACCGTGAGGTTGCCCGGGAGAAAGCCCGGATGCCGGAGAATTTCTAGTAAGAGAATAATCACAGGGGGACTGTGGGGATGAAGATCGAGGAATTACTGGAGAGGGTGGTCAAGGAAGGGGCCTCGGACGGGTTTATCGCGGCCATGGCGCCGCCGAGTATCAAGGTCGATGGCGCGATACTGCCGGTGTCCGAGCACGCGCTCACGCCCGAGGAGGCCCATGACATCGTCATGTCCACCATGAACGAGAAACAGCAACGGGAGTTCATCGAGCACTCCGAGAGCAATTTCGCTCTCTCAAGCCCCGGCCTCGGTCGTTTCCGTGTCAGTTGCTTCATACAGCGCGGTCAGTGCGGGCTGGTGTTGCGCCGGATCGTGACCGACATCCCGGATATCGACGAACTGGGCCTGCCCCCCATCATCAAGGAGCTGTCGATGACCAAGCGCGGGCTGGTCATCTTCGTGGGGGCCACCGGCACGGGTAAGTCGACCTCCCTGGCGGCCATGGTGGGCTATCGCAACCACAACAGCCGCGGACATATCATCACCATCGAGGACCCCATCGAATTCATGCACGAGCATGGTTCCTGCCTCGTCACCCAGCGTGAAGTGGGCGTGGACACGGAGTCTTTTGATGTCGCCCTGAAGAACACCCTGCGCCAGGCGCCGGACGTCATCATGATTGGCGAGGTGCGCTCTGCGGAGACGATGCAGCAGGCCCTGACCTTTGCGGAAACCGGTCACCTCTGCCTGTGCACGCTGCACGCCAACAACGCCAACCAGGCCCTCGACCGCATCCAGAGCTTCTTCCCGGCGGACATGCATCGCCAGGTGTGGATGGACCTCTCCCTCAACCTGCGGTCCATGGTGGCACAGCAGCTCCTGCCGCGTAAGGATGGCAAGGGACGGGCTCCTGTCGTGGAAGTCCTGCTGAACACACCTTTGATTGCCGATTACATCCGCAAGGGCGAGGTGCACCTGATCAAGGATCTGATGGCCAAGTCTACGGAACTGGGCATGCAGACCCTGGACCAGTCCCTGGTTCAGGCCTTCAAGGACGGCGTTATCAGCAAGGAAGACGCTATCCGCTACGCCGATTCCGCCAACGATGTGCGCCTGCAGATCAAGATGTTCGAAAAGGGCAGGGCCGGTACCGGCGGCGGTTTCGACCTGGCGGTGGACGAAGAGGAGGACGCGGGCAACTTCTTCGCCCGCTAATCGGCCGGGGGGTTTTCCGCCAGCCAGGATTGCAGGATGATCTCGGCGGCATAAGCGTCCACCGGCCGGGCCCGGTAGTCGCCCTTGTGCCCCCGCTCCCGGCTGGACTGTTTGGCCTCGAAACTGCTGAGGCGCTCATCCACCCTAGCCACCGGCAGGCCGAACCGGCCCTCGAGGCGGCGCGCAAACTTGAGTGCGCGCCTTCCCAGATCGCTTTCGCTGCCATCCATGTTCAGGGGGTCCCCAACCAGCAGGAGATCGGGGCGCCACTCCTCGATCAGGGCGCCCACTGTGTGCCAGTCCGGCACCCCCTCCTTCGCCGCGATGACCGACAGGGGCTGGGTGGTGCCCAGCAGGGAATTGCCCACCGCAACACCTATCTGTTTCAGGCCGAAGTCGAAGGCGAGCACTGTGCGGGCGTGCGAATTCACTCCGTCAGGCAGGTGATTGGAGCGCTAGGCGTGACCGGCGGTGCCGGAAATAAGGTTCATGTCAATGCCAAGCTGTGCGGCAGCGGCGCCGAGGCGCTGTGCGGCAGGGGTGGTGAAGATGATGTCGCTCTTGGCCGGGAGCGTCAGCCAGCTGTTGTCCGCCAGCTCCTGTTCCAGCTGACCCGCTGCCCATCCGGCGTAACCCAGGGCGATCAGGTTCTCTTCCGGCCCCGTGCCATCGGCAATGGCGCGCAGGATGTCCCGGGAGGTGGTCAGGGTGATCTCCGGCGTGACCTTGAGGCTGGCCTCCCAGGTGCGCGGGCAGTTGCGGTGCAGCACAAACCCGTGATCGATCTGCACGGGGCCGCCGGCCATAACCGGAATATCGGAAAAATCGCTTTCTGATTCTATCTGCAGGTGCTCGAAAATCTCCTCTACCGACAGGTCCAGGGGCTGGTTGATCACGATCCCCATGGCTCCGCTCTCGCCATGCTCACAGATATAGGTGATGCTGTGGGCGAAAATACCTTCCTCAAGACAGGGCATGGCCAACAGGAAATGGTCCCGCAGGCAGTCGCTGCTTCTTGCTGTGCTGGCCGTAAGCCTACCGGACATGGTCGTCAATCCTGGGTTCTTCAGGCGCTCGCGTTACATCTGCCGCATGTGCGGAGGCGAGTCCCCGCACTATTGTGAGCTTAGCCGGTTTTCCTCGAAATGCCATGTGCGGATAATTTCCAGCTTATCCGTCGTCGCCTTGAGCTCTGCGGGGAACGGCGCATAGGGTGCCGCCATGCGCACGGTCTTGATGGCCGCCTCGTCCAATACGGCAAAACCAGAGGAGGAGAGGACGGTCACGTCCTCCAGGGTACCGTCCTGGCGGATCACCACGAGCAGGCGCAGGCTGCCGTACAGGCCGTAGCGGACGGATGCCTCCGGGTAGTAGCGATTTCCCACCGCCTCCAACCGGCGCAGCCAGCTGTGGAGGTAGGCTGCGTCCGCCGATTCCCGTGCGGCCACGGAGGTGAGCCTTTTTACCCGCGGTCGCTCGGCAAAGGTGCGTGTCTGTTCGTCGAGTTCCGCTTCGAGGCTCGCCACTTCCTGTGTCAGTCGGTCCACCTCGGGACTTATCCCCTGGAGCAGCGCCTGCTGTTCCTCCCTTTCCTGCTGCTCTCGCGGGGTGACCCGACGGGCTGCGGCACGCGTGGCGACCACATCTCTGCTGTCGCGGGCTGATCGATCAGCGTGTTCCGGCAGGTTCTGATGCGCGGATTCCCCCTGGGAGGGCAGGGGCAGGGCCTGGCTGCTGACCATGGCGAGGTCCGCCTGGTCACCGCTACCCTCCTGGTTGGCCTGGGCAATGTGGCGGGCCTCATCCGGGGCGGTTGAGTCGGGTCGGTTGGCCAGGGTGATCTCGATCTGCGGGCTGTAGCGCTGCCCGCCCCCGATATCGAATGTGACCCCCAGGATCAGCAGTGCGTGTACCGCGAGAGCCGCCAGCAGCGCGTTGCGCAGCCGGTTGTGTTTGCCGTAGCCGGATTCGAGATAATACATTCAGCCCCTGTTATCCAATACCCCGGCGATACAATCCATCAGTTGGCCGCCGATGTCCAGATCATAACCGGCGTTGATTTCCCGGATACAGGTTGGGCTGGTGACGTTGATTTCGGTCAGGTAGTCGCCGATGACATCCAGGCCGGCAAACAGCATCCCCTTGTCCCGCAGGCTGGGTCCCACCTGGGCGGCGATCCACCGGTCGCGTTCGGATAGCGGCTGCGGTCGCCCCTCTCCCCCGGCGGCCAGGTTGCCCCTGGTCTCTCCCACCAGCGGCACCCGGGCCAGGCAGTAGGGAACCGGCTCCCCGTTGATCATCAGGATGCGCTTGTCGCCGGCGCTGATCTCGGGGATGAAGCGCTGCGCCATGATGGTCTGCTGGCCGTGGCGGGTGAGCATCTCCAGGATCACGCTGACGTTGGGGTCGTCGGGCCTCACCCGGAAGATGGCATCTCCACCCATCCCGTCCAGTGGCTTGTAGATCACGTCGCGGTGCTCGGCGTGAAATGCCCTCAGTCGTGGCATGTCGGCGCAGACCAGGACCGGTGGGCAACACTGCGGAAACTGCGTGGCAAATACCTTCTCGTTGCAGTCCCGCAGGCTCTGGCAGGGGTTGACCACCAGGGTACCCCTGCGCTCTGCCGCCTCCAGGATATAGGTGGTGTAGATGTACTCGTTGTCGAAGGGCGGATCCTTGCGCATCAGGATGACGTCCAGATCCGCCAGTTCCCGGTCCTCCTGCGCGCCCAGCTCGAACCAGGCATCCGGGTCGCGATACACCTTGAGGAGAGACATCCCGGCCCGGGCGATGCCCTGGTCCAGGTACAGCGACGGCGGCTCCATGTAGTAGAGCTCCCAGTTCCTGTCACTGGCAGCCCACAGCATGGCCAGGGTGGAGTCTTTTTTGTAGGTGATGTCGGCAATGGGGTCCATTACCACGCCCAGCTTGATGGTCATCGTCGGATGCTCGCCCGGTACAGGAGGTCTGCTAACTTACGCAAAGGCGATCAGGGGCGCAAGCGTGGTTCAAAAAGCGGCTAGGGGATTGATCCTGCCTGGCCTAGAATAGGCGGCCTGAAATTGACAGCATTGGAGTGAAAATGAGCGTAGCCGGATTCTACTTTGCCCTGGCGGTGATGAGTGCCGTGGGCACCTATTGCGCCATGATGCAGGCGCGACGGCTTTACTGGCTGGTCCCCGTCTATTTCTTTACCGCCTGGCTCACGGGTGAGCTGGCACTGATCCACCTGCTGTGGCAGGTAACGCTGACGGGCGTACTGGCCTTTGGCGGGATGCTGGGGGATACCCTGGCGCAGGCGGGCCTGGGCCTG
The DNA here is from genome assembly GCA_024640505.1 of Halieaceae bacterium. Classification (GTDB taxonomy): domain Bacteria; phylum Pseudomonadota; class Gammaproteobacteria; order Pseudomonadales; family Halieaceae; genus JARRPM01. Next base: position 17,086 of record JAHEEV010000010.1, on the reverse strand, counting down.
TTTGCCCTCTCCTGGATCGGCCTGGTCTACCTGCACCTGCAGGCGATGGACACCCACCGGATCCTGCGGCGCTCCCTGCGGCGCGGGCTGGGCGAGGACTACCGCGCCTCCCTGCCGGTGGAACGCCAGCGGGTGCTGGCTGATGACCTGGTGACACGGGAATGGCTGCGCCCCTTCAGCTTCCGGCGGGAGGGGGTGCGGGTGCACAACCACATCGCCTATGCGGATGCCGGCAAGCGCAACCTGCTTGATATCTACCACCCCCATGAATCGCGGGAGGGCGGCTACCCGGTCCTGCTGCAGGTGCACGGCGGTGCCTGGATGATCGGTGAGAAGGAGCAGCAGGCCCAGCCGCTGATGTATCACCTGGCGCAACGGGGCTGGCTGTGTGTAGCGATCAATTACCGTCTCAGTCCGCGGGCCGTGTTTCCTGCCCATATAGAGGATGTCAAAAAGGCCATCGCCTGGGTTCGCCAGCATGTTGCGGAATATGGCGGCAACCCTGACTTCATCGCCATTACCGGCGGGTCTGCCGGCGGCCACCTCAGCTCCCTCGCGGCCCTTACCCCCAACCGGCAGGAATGGCAGCCAGGCTTCGAGGACGTGGACACCCGCGTGCAGGCGGCCGTGCCCTTCTACGGCGTCTATGATTTTCTCGACCGGTACGAGATACGCCCCGAAATGTCCATGGAGGGTATGGTGGCAGATCGGGTCATGCAGTGTTCCCTCGAGGAAAACCGCGCCCTGTGGGAGAGTGGTTCCCCGCTGACCCACGTCAACGAGGAGGCGCCACCCATGTTCGTCATCCAGGGCACTCACGATTCCCTGGTCTGGGTAGAGGAGGCCAGGACCTTTGTTTCGGCCCTGCAGGCTGTCTCGGCGCAACCGGTGGTCTACGGCGAACTGCCCGGAGCCCAGCACGCCTTCGAGGTGTTCCACTCGGTGCGCACCGACCACACGGTCAATGCGGTGACCGACTTCCTGGAGTGGACCCATGCCCGTTGGGCAGAGCAGCGGGCATAGTCCTGCGGGCTGCCCCTGCTCGTGAGCGTGCCGCACCGCCGCGCACCGTGGCAATAACCGGCGGGATTGACTAACATGTGCGCCGCGCGACGGCCGCTGCACAGGGCACACTGCCTGGGGCACACTGCCTGGGGCACACTGCCTGGGGCACATGGCCTGCCGATTCACCCCATGAGATATGAGTCCGATCGATGAGCGACTACACCAAAATCCTGCTTGAGGAAAACGAGATTCCCACCCAGTGGTACAACGTGGTGCCCGACCTGCCGGAACCGCCGCCACCGCAACTGCATCCGGGTACCCTGCAGCCCGCGACCGCGGAGGATTTTGCGGCCCTGTTCCCGCGGGCGCTGATCGAACAGGAGATGAGCGTCGAGCGCTACATCGACATCCCCGGTGAAGTCCTGGATGTCTATCGCCTGTGGCGCCCCAGCCCCCTGTTTCGCGCCCGGCGGCTGGAGAAACTGCTGGATACGCCGGCCAAGATTTTCTACAAGTACGAGGGGGTCAGCCCCGCCGGATCGCACAAACCCAATACGGCTGTACCACAGGTCTTCTACAACGCGCAGGAGGGCATCACCAAGCTCACCACCGAAACCGGCGCCGGACAGTGGGGCAGCTCCCTGGCTTTCGCCTGCGCCCAGTTCGGGCTCGAGTGTGAGATCTGGCAGGTGGCCGCCTCGTACCGCGCCAAGCCCTACCGTCGCACCATGATGGAGATCTGGGGAGGCAAGGTGCACCCCAGTCCGTCCGAGGTGACCGAGTACGGCCGTTCGTTGCTGGCAAAGGACCCGGATCACCCCGGATCCCTGGGTATCGCCATTTCCGAGGCCGTGGGTGAGGCGGTGGCCAGTGAGAACACCCGCTATGCCCTGGGCAGCGTCCTCAATCATGTCCTGCTGCACCAGACGGTGATCGGTGAGGAGGCGCTGCTCCAGCTGGCCAAGGTAGGGGAAACCCCCGACGTGCTGGTGGGGTGTACCGGCGGCGGCTCCAATTTCGGCGGCCTGGCCTTCCCTTTCCTGCGGGAGAAGCTGGCGGGCCGGATGAACCCGGTGATTCGCTGCGTGGAGCCGACGGCCTGTCCCACGTTGACCAAGGGGCAGTTCCGCTACGACTTCGGGGATACGGCGGGACTGACGCCACTGATGAAGATGCACACCCTGGGTCACTCCTTCATTCCCGAACCCATTCATGCCGGTGGTCTGCGCTACCACGGTATGGCGCCCCTGGTCTCCCACGTTTACCAGCTGGGGCTGGTGGAAGCCATCGCCATACCCCAGACCGAGTGTTTTGCAGGGGCCGTACAGTTTGCCCGCTGCGAGGGCATCGTCCCGGCCCCGGAGCCGACGCATGCGATAGCAGCGGCGATCCGGGAGGCACTGGCCTGCCGTGAGAGCGGCGAGGAAAAGACCATTCTCACAGCCCTCTGTGGACACGGTCACCTGGACCTGGCCTCCTACGACCAGTACCTGCGCGGGGAGATGGTCGATCTGGAGCTGTCCGACGAGGCCATCGCCGCCGCCATGGCGGAAGTGCCGGTTCTGGCCTGAGCTTTATCTGTTGCGTCGTCCGGGCGAGCGGCATCGCGTCCGGCACGCTGATGTTTAACCAAAAAAACAGTGATTCGGGGGAAAACAATGAATCGAGGTAACAACACCCATCGGGTAGCGCCATTGTGTGCGGCTGTCGCACTGGCCCTCTCGGCAGATTGCGGCCAGGCGCAGACACAGCAGCGGCAGGGGTCGGGCGCCGAGCAACTGCTGGAGGAGATGGTCGTCACGGCCCGCCGCCGCGAGGAGTCCGCCCAGAGCACGCCGATCGCCATCTCTGCATTCAGTGGCGAAACCCTCGCCTACCGGGGTGTGACCCGGCTGGATGAGGTGGTGCGCTTCGTGCCCAGCCTGACCCTGGAGAACAACCCCAGTTTTGGCGGTGCCTCTAATTCGGCGGCCATCTATCTGCGTGGTGTCGGGCAGAAAGAGTTCCTGCCCACGACGGAGCCCGGGGTCGGTCTCTATGTCGACGGCGTTTACATCGCCCGTTCGGTGGGCGCGATACTCGACCTGATCGATATCGAGCGACTGGAAGTACTGCGGGGTCCGCAGGGCACCCTGTTCGGCCGCAATACCATTGGCGGCGCCATCAACATCACCACCGTCAAGCCCCGGCCGGGCGATGACTTCGGCGGCTCCGTCGCCGCCGTGTACGGCACCGACGACCGGATCAATCTCAAAGGGTCCATGCTGCTGCCCATGGGGGAGACGCTGGCGGCGCGGGTGTCACTGGCCTCCCTGCAGCAGGACGGCTATGTGGAGCGTGCCGACGGGGTTGATCTCGGCGATGACGACACGTTGACCGGGCGCCTGGCCGTGGCCTGGCAGCCGACGGAGAAGTTTTACGCCGACTTCAATGTCGATGCGACCCGCGACCGTGAGAACGGCCCCGCCATGCAGCTGCTGGGTATCGACTTTACCGACCTGAGCCAGCTCAATGGCCTGGTGGCGGCGGTGCCGCCGCCAATGGCGTTCATACACAACGTCACCACGATGGCCTCCCCGGGTGTGCCCTGTGCGGTCACCGATCCCGCGGGGAACGGCATAACCTACAATCCGGACAATCCCGACTGCTACGATAACCGGTACCTGGGTGGCAGGAACCAGGGCACGGCTCCCGCGGAATCCAAAACCGATGTGCTGGGCCTCTCCGCCACCCTGACCTATGATCTATCCGACGCGATGACCCTCAAGTCGATCACGGCCTGGCGGGATCTGGAATCGGAGTTCGCCCGCGATGGCGATCACTCGCCCCATCGTATCTCCCAGTTCTACGATGACCTGGATCAGGACCAGTTCACCCAGGAACTGCAGCTGCTGGGCGATGGCGAACGGCTGGACTGGATCGTCGGTGCCTACTATTTCGCTGAGGACGGGGACAACGTCAACATCCTCGACTTCACCGTCTCCAATTTCCGCTCCGGGGGCAAGTTCGACAACGAGGCGTGGGCACTGTTTGCGCAGGGTACCTACGACATTACCCCAACGCTGCACCTCACGCTGGGCGGCCGCTATACCGATGAAACCAAGAAATTCCTGCCGGACCAGATCATCTTCCAGAACTACTTCGCCGGCATCAGCCAGGTGGTGCCCCCGGACAACCCGCTGGCAGCACTGGACGCCCCCTTCCTGCAGGCGGGTTCGCGGATCCTGCCCTACCTGGAAAAGCAGGTGGATGTCGATGAGTTCACCCCGATGGCCAACCTCTCCTGGGACCTTACGGACGATGTCATGGTCTATGCCAGCTACTCGGAGGGCTTCAAATCCGGCGGCTTTACCCAGCGGGTATTCCCGCCCGTCGTGGCCGGTGCCACGGCACCGCCGGGGACTCCCGATATCGATCTCATTCCCACCTATGACCCGGAATTCGTCGACGCCTACGAGCTGGGCCTGAAATCCACCCTGATGGACGGGCGCCTGCGCCTCAACAGTGCACTGTTCTACACTGACTACGAAGACCTGCAGGTACAGGTCTTCAACAGCGTGGCTCCGGTGACAGAAAACATCGGCTCCGCGACGATCCAGGGCCTCGAGGTGGAAATGCAGGCCGCTCTGGGTGACGGCTGGTTGCTGGAGGCCACCTATGCCTATCTCGATGCGGAGTACGACGAAATCGAGAGCGACCTCACCCTGATCGGGGAAGACTTCAGCTTCGAACGGGTACCGGAAAACACCGGCAACATCGGTGTGTCTAAGGAGTTCGGACTGGGCGGCAACGGCTCTGTCGTCGCCCGGGTCGACTGGAGCTACCGCGACGAGACCTATAACGACGCCTACAATACCGGGATACTCAAGACGGATGCCTACGACCTCTGGGATGCCTCCCTGCGCTGGACCAATGCCGGGGGAGACCTCTCGCTGATGCTGTCGGGCCGTAACCTGGGCGATGAGGAGTACCTGGTGACGGGTGTCTATGGCACGGCATTTCAGGCGTATGAGGGCAGCTACGATCGCGGCCGGCAGTGGCTCATCGAGCTGCGCAAGGACTTTTGAACAGGAGGGGCTCATGGCCAGGGTAAAGATCGCAAAACCGGACCGCGTCGATGACCCGGCGGTCGCCGGTATCTTTGAATGGGTGACCCAGATGGAAGGTGAGGTGCCCAATCACTTTTACGTGGAGCTCAACTTCCCCGAGTTTTTCACCGCCAAGCTGGGAGCGACAAAAGTCCTGTGGGAGGCCGGCGAGCTGGCCATGGACGAGATCCAGCACATTGGCATTCTCGTTTCGCGCGACAATGGCTGTGCCTACTGTACCGCTGCCTTCTGCACCATACTGAACCACGGGCTCGGCACTCCCGAGGATTATATTGCCGACCTGCTGTCCGGGGGTACCGAGGCTGTCGACAGCCAACGGCTGAGATCGATACTGGATTATGCTCTCAAGGTGAACCGCGATGCCGCCGGCGTTCGGGATGAGGATGTGCAGGCGCTGCGCGCAAACGGCCTGACTGACAAGGGCATTGTGCAGCTCACCCACGTGGTCAGCGATTTTGCCTCCTACAACCGGTTGAACCTGGCCCTGCAGACCGACTACGACTATCGCGCCGTGTGGAAAAGCCTGGCGGGATTCGACGCCTGATCCGGGACAGGGTCGATCCTGCAAGCCGCAGGCCCTGTTCCGTGCCGCTACGCCATATCGCCCCAGCGGGCCTGCAGTATCGCCAGTGCCGCCAGCGGTGCGGTCTCCGTGCGCAGCACGCGCGGACCGAGGGCGAGGGACTGGTAGCCGGCCGTTTCCGCCCGGTCGATTTCGGTGGCGCTGAGGCCGCCTTCCGGTCCCACCAGCAGGGCGAGGGAGGCGGGGGCGCCTGCCGGGAGCGGTGAGGACGGCGCGCGGTGGTGCAGTACCAGCCTGTAGTCGGCCTGTGTGTTCTGCAACCACTCGGTCACAGGTAGCGGTTGATGGAGTATCGGCAGCCGATTGCGACCGCATTGTTCACAGGCGCTGATCGTGACCTGGCGCCAGTGCCGCAGTTTTTTATCGCCGCGCTCGCCGGCCAGCCTGACTTCCGTGCGTTCGGTCAGGAGGGGGGTGATGGCGCTCACACCCAGCTCCGTGGCCTTCTGCATCACCCAATCCATGCGGTCACCGCGCGAGATGGCGATACCCAGGTGAATCCACAGGGGTGATTCCGCCTCGTGGTCCCGCCGTTCGCCCAGCGCCACGGTGACCCGCTTTTTGTCGACGGCCTGGAGGGTGGCGGGAAATTCCCCGCCGTTGCCATCGAAGAGCACCAGCGGGTCGCCCGGTCCCATGCGGAGAACGCGGGCAACGTGCTGTCCGGGGCCCGGCTCCAGTTCCAGCACCTGATCGGGTGCAAGCGCCTGTCCGGTGAAAATCCGCGGAATACGCATCCCCGGGTCGCCGCGGTCTGTTACAGACCCAGGTTGTTGTAGATGGTGCGGGTGGGCTCCACCTGGTTCATGGTGTAGAAGTGGATGCCCGGCGCGCCGCTGTCCAGCAGGGTCTGGCACAACTGGGTGACCACCTCGATGCCGAAGTTGCGAACGCTCTCCTGGTCGTCACCGTATCCCTCCATGCGCTGGCAGATCCAGCGGGGGATCTCCGCGCCACAGTTGCGTGAAAAGCGCAGCAGATTGGCGAAGTTGATAATAGGCATGATGCCGGCATGGATCGGCTTGTCGATACCGGCGGCCTGGCACTGGTCCAGAAAATAGAAGTAGGCCTCGACATTGAAAAAATACTGGGTGATGGCGCTGTCTGCCCCGGCATCCAGCTTACCCTTGAGGAACAGGATATCCCGGTCGTAGCTCTCCGCTTCCGGGTGAATTTCCGGATAGGCAGCCACCTCGATATGGAAGTGGTCGCCGGTGCGCTCGCGGATGAAGGCTACCAGTTCGCTGGCGTACACCAGCTGTGCGGAGCCGCCCATGCCCGAGGGGGTGTCACCTCGCAGGGCGACCAGTCGGCGGACGCCGAGCTCCCGGTACGTGTCCAGGAGCCCGCCGATGGCGGCCTCGTCGTCGCCGCCGAAACTGAGGTGGGGTGCCACTGCGATGCCCGCGTCATGTATCGAGGAAACCACACCCAGGGTGGAATCCCGGGTGGTACCACCGGCGCCGTAGGTGACTGAAAAGAACTCCGGCTCGAGGGCGTTCAGGGCCGGGGTGGTCTCGTTCAGCAAGCGCTCCTTTCCCTCTGCCGTTTTCGGCGGGAAGTACTCGAAGCTGATGCGGGGCTTACGCTGGGGCATGGCAGCACGGGCCTCAGTACTTGTAGCTGTCCGGCTTGTAGGGGCCGTCCACTTTCACGTTGATGTAATCTGCCTGCTCCGGGGTCAGCCGGGTCAGTACGGCGTCGAAGCCGGAGATCATGTGGGCGGCGACTTCCTCGTCCAGCTTCTTGGGCAGAACCTCGACAGCAAGAGCGGCGGGCTTCATCTCGGGCTCCAGTTCGGCGAAACGGCGCTCGAACAGGTAGATCTGCGCCAGCACCTGGTTGGCAAAAGAGCCGTCCATGATGCGCGACGGGTGACCGGTGGCGTTGCCCAGGTTTACCAGTCGACCCTCTGACAAAAGGAGGAGATGGTCGTTGGTAGCCTGGTCCCGGTATACCTTGTGTACCTGGGGTTTGATCTCCTCCCACTCCCAGTTGCGGCGCATGAAAGCCGTGTCGATCTCGTTGTCGAAATGGCCGATGTTGCAGACCACCGCGCCGTTTTTCAGGGCCTTGAGCATATTGGCGTCGCACACGTTGTAATTTCCAGTGGTGGTGACCACCAGGTCGGTACCCGAGAGCAATTCGCGGTTGATGGACGCCTCGGTGCCATCGTTGATGCCGTCGATGAAGGGGGATACCACCTCGAAACCGTCCATGCAGGCCTGCATGGCGCAGATGGGATCGATCTCGGAAATGCGCACGATCATGCCTTCCTGGCGCAGGGACTGGGAAGAGCCCTTGCCCACATCGCCGTAACCGATAACCAGGGCCTTCTTGCCGGCCAGCAAGTGGTCCGTGCCGCGCTTGATGGCGTCGTTCAGGCTGTGGCGGCAGCCGTACTTGTTGTCGTTCTTGGATTTTGTGACCGAGTCGTTGACGTTGACCGCGGGGACCTTCAGGGTGCCCTGCTTGAGCATCTCCTGCAGGCGGTGCACACCCGTGGTCGTCTCCTCGGTGATGCCGTGGATCCTGTCCAGCATGGCCGGGTACTTCTCGTGCAGCATGGCAGTCAGGTCGCCGCCGTCATCCAGCACCATATTGGCATCCCAGGGCTGGCCGTCCTTGAGGATCGTCCGCTCGATACACCAGTCGTACTCTTCCTCCGTCTCGCCTTTCCAGGCAAAGACTGGAACGCCCGCGGCAGCGATCGCAGCGGCTGCATGGTCCTGGGTCGAAAAGATGTTGCAGGAAGACCAGCGCACTTCAGCGCCCAGTTCGATCAGGGTCTCGATCAGCACCCCGGTCTGGATGGTCATGTGGATGCAGCCGAGGATCCTGGCCCCCTCCAGGGGCTTGCTGTCCCGGTACCGCTCCCGCAGGGCCATCAGTGCCGGCATTTCGCCCTCGGCGATATCCAGCTCGCGCCGGCCCCATTCGGCCAGAGCGATGTCCGCGACCTTGTAATCCTGTGTTGTTTCGATCTTTTCTGCTGTGCTCATTTTCATTTCCTCTGGATTCTCTGGTTGAATCTGCCTGTCTTGAATCTGATCGAGGCGCTGTGGTGCAGTCAGGGTTGGCGGGACCGTCTGCGACAGGGATGTCGCAGTCGAGCCTCCATGGATGGATTTACGGCGTGTCCCGTAAACCCTGACTGCATCACAGTGCCGGTTAAGTGTGAACGTGCTTACAGGGCAGCTTTCAATGCCTCCGCCTTGTCAGTCTGCTCCCAGGTAAAATCCGGATCCTCCCGCCCGAAGTGCCCGTAGGCGGCAGTCTTGCGGTAGATCGGGCGCTTCAGGTCCAGCATCTCCACCAGGCCCTTGGGGCGCAGGTCGAAATGCTCCCGCACGAATTCGGCGATGCGCTCGTCCGGCAGCTTGCCCGTACCGAAACTGTTGACCGAGATAGAGGTGGGCTCCGCCACCCCGATGGCGTAGGAGACCTGTATCTCACAGCGCTCCGCCAGGCCTGCAGCGACAATGTTCTTGGCCACATAGCGACCGGCATAGGCGGCCGAACGGTCCACCTTGGAGGGATCCTTGCCGGAGAACGCGCCGCCGCCGTGGCGGGCCATACCGCCGTAGGTGTCGACAATGATCTTGCGGCCGGTCAGGCCGCAATCGCCCACGGGTCCACCGATGATGAACTGGCCGGTGGGATTGATGTGGTAGCGGGTGCCCGCATGCAGCCACTGCTGGGGCAGCACTTCCTTGATCAGCAGGTCCATGATGGCCTCGCGGATGTCCTCCTGGCTGATATCGGGGTCGTGCTGTGTGGAAAGGACCACGGCGTCGATGGCCACCGGCCTGCCATCCTCATAGCGCAGGGTGATCTGGCTCTTGGCGTCCGGGCGCAGCCAGGGCAGGGTGCCGTGCTTGCGCAGTTCTGCCTGCCGTTCCACCAGCCGATGGGAGTAGTAGATGGGGGCGGGCATCAGGACGTCTGTCTCGTTGGTGGCGTAGCCGAACATCAGGCCCTGGTCACCGGCTCCCTGCTCGTGCTCATCGGTCTCGTCCACACCCATGGCAATGTCGTGGGACTGCTTGCCGATGGCGTTGAGTACCGCGCAGGAAGCGCCGTCAAAGCCCACGTCGGAGCTGTCGTAGCCGATGTCGAGAATCACCTTGCGCACCACGTCTTCGAGGTCCACGTAGGTAGATGTGGTCACCTCGCCGGCGATCACCGCCATACCGGTCTTGACCATGGTCTCCACAGCCACCCGGGCATCCCTGTCATCCTTCAGGATGGCGTCGAGAATGGCATCGGAAATCTGGTCCGCCATCTTGTCCGGGTGTCCCTCGGAGACCGACTCGGAGGTAAAAATTGCATATTCGCTCATAGTTGTTTCCTTGAGGTTCAGGGGTGGCCGAACAGGCGCACCTGTACTTGAAATCCGTTGCGCTGCGCCAGGTAGACGCTCGCGATATCCTTGAGGCCTGCCTGCTCCGCCCACGCAGTGAGTTCGCGGGGCTCGAAGCCCAACCAGAGATCCCCGCAGTTCTCACGGGCCCAGCCCTGGTCGTGGCTGCACAGGTCGGTGACCAGCACCACGCTGCCGGGCGCCAGGCAGCCAGCCACGTCCCGCAGCATCCGGCCCGGGTCCGGGGTATGGTGCAACACCATGTTGATGACAGCGCAGTCTGCCTGCAATCCCTGCAGTTCGGGGCTGCCGGTATCGCCCGGGATGAATTCGATATTGTCCAGGTGCGCCCGGGCACAGTTCTGCCGCGCCCGTTCCAGCATCTCGGGCGCGTTATCCAGCGCCACCACGCGCTCGAACCGCGGGGCGAGCTCCAGCAGGAATGAGCCGTCTCCCGGCCCCACTTCCAGCGCGGTCTGCCGCCGGGCCAGGGGGGCGTCACGCAGCACGTCCGCCACCGTCTGTGCGTACTGCTCGTAGCTGGCGATCAGGTCCTGCTGCTGGCGGAACTTGTCGGCGTTGTCCCGGAAAAAGTTGCGCGAGTTCTCTTCCCGTTGCCGGTAGAGGGAGGCCAGGGCCTGCCGTTGCGGTGCGGGCAGTTCGAGGCCATCTACACTTTCGAAGATACGGACCTGCAGGGCCTCCAGTGCAGGTCGCTGGCCCAGTTCGCTGCGCCGGTAAAAGATGGAGTTGCCCTCCCGGCGGGTGGCCACCAGGCCGGCATTGGCCAGAACCTTGAGGTGGTGGCTGAGAGCCGGCTGCCGGATGTTGAAGATCGAACAGAGTTCGGAAACACCGAAGGAGTCCTTGCGCAGGACGCGCAGGACCTGCAGGCGCAGCGGATCGGCGCTGGCCTTGCACAGGCTGGCCAGGGCGCTGAAGGGCTGTTCCGGCCCTGCCTCGACGAGGTCGTCAAGCAGGGCGGGGGCGGTGTTGCTCGAATCCATGGCGGGCGAGTCTAGCAGGCTTCAAAATCTATATCAAAGTTATTTGATATAGATGAGACCCAGGTCCGGTCGGGTAGGAGACAAGGCGTGTTTTTTTCACCCTGGGCGAATGAATTCGCCCCTGCCAGACTCTGTTGGCCCGATTCAGCGTGCCCCGGAGATTGTCCCGCCTCTTCAGGTGCGCTGCGCTTTGGGCCCCAACCTGTCATCCGGCGCCGGGGCCGGTTCCCCTGAGCTACCCCGGGTATCGATGGCTTCTGCAGGTCTGATTTCAATCGGATACGGGTTCTTTTCGCGGAAATGCCGCCATTTGTTTGCCGTTGGCGGTCGCTTACGCGAAAATAGCGGCCCGTTTCATCCCTGTCCCGTTGATCGCGCTTCACAGTGCACTGGAGAACCCGATGCCAGCCTCCCGTTCCGAACTCGCCAACGCCATTCGTGCTCTCAGCATGGATGCCGTCCAACAGGCCAACAGCGGTCACCCCGGTGCGCCGATGGGCATGGCAGACATCGCCGAGGTGCTGTGGAACGACTACCTGCGGCACAACCCGGCCAACCCGCACTGGCCCAACCGGGACCGCTTCGTGCTGTCCAATGGCCACGGCTCCATGCTGCTGTACTCCCTGCTGCACCTGAGCGGCTACAACCTGCCCATGGACGCCCTGCGCAATTTCCGGCAGCTTCACAGTGGAACCCCGGGGCACCCCGAGTACGGTGACACGCCCGGTGTGGAGACGACCACCGGGCCGCTCGGGCAGGGTATCAGCAACGCGGTCGGCATGGCCCTGGCGGAGAAGATCCTGGCTGCCCAGTTCAACCGGGAAGGACACGAAGTGATCGATCACTACACCTACGCCTTCCTCGGTGATGGTTGCCTCATGGAGGGAATTTCACACGAGACCTGTTCCCTGGCGGGCACCCTGGGTCTGGGCAAGTTGATCGCGTTCTATGATGACAACGGCATCTCCATTGACGGCAACGTGGAGGGCTGGTTTACCGACGACACGCCGGCCCGCTTCCACGCCTACGGGTGGCAGGTGATCAACGACGTCAACGGACACAGCTCCTCGGAGGTCAAGGCGGCCATCGAGGCAGCACGCCACGATACCGCCAGGCCCACACTGATCTGCTGCAAGACGATTATCGGCAAGGGCGCCCCGAACAAGCAGGGATCGGAGAGCACCCACGGCGCGCCCCTGGGCGGCGACGAGGTGGCGGCGACGCGCATTGCCCTCGATTGGGAGTACGAACCCTTCGTGATTCCCGAAACGATCTATTCCGGCTGGGATGCCCGGGTCAAGGGCGCCGCTCGCGAGGAAGCCTGGGGGGAAGCCATGGCGGCCTATGCGGAAGCCCACCCGGCGCTGGCGGCCGAACTGGGTCGGCGCCTGGCCGGGGAATTGCCGGACAACTTCGCCAGCCAGGCGGCCGCTTACATCCAGCGGTGTCAGGAGGAGGGGGAGAGCATCGCCTCCCGCAAGGCTTCCCAGAATTGCCTCAACGCCTACGGACCACTGCTGCCCGAGCTTATGGGAGGGTCCGCCGACCTGGCCGGTTCCAACCTGACCCTGTGGAGCGGCTCCAGACATGTCGATCGGAAAGACGCCGCCGGCAACTATATCTATTACGGCGTGCGCGAATTCGGCATGGCGGCGATGATGAATGGCATCGCCCTGCATGGGGGTTTTATCAATTACGGCGCCACCTTCCTGGTGTTCCAGGACTACATGCGCAATGCCGTGCGCATGGCCGCACTGATGAAGCTCCAGTCCATCTTCGTGTTCACCCACGATTCGATCGGCCTGGGCGAGGACGGCCCCACGCACCAGCCGATCGAGCAGCTGACGGCCCTGCGCGCCACCCCCAACATGCATACCTGGCGACCCTGCGACGCGGTTGAGTCCGCGGTAGCCTGGAAGTCCGCCATCGAGCGGCGCCATGGCCCTACCTCCCTGGTGTTTTCCCGCCAGGGCCTGCCGCACCAGGACCGGGACGCGGAGCAGGTGGCGGACATTGCCCGCGGCGCCTACGTGATTAAACCCTGTACCGGCGCGCCGGAGGCGATCCTCATTGCCACCGGCTCCGAAGTCCATCTGGCCATGGCGGCGGCGGAGCGCCTGGAGAATGCCGGCCGCCGGGTGCGCGTGGTGTCCATGCCCTGTGCCGAGGTCTTCGAGGAGCAGGATGCCGAATATCGCGAGTCAGTCCTGCCCAGCGATGTGCTCGCCCGGGTCGCCGTGGAAGCCCTGCATGCGGACTACTGGTACAAGTACGTGGGACTGGACGGCCGCGTGGTGGGGATGACCAGCTTCGGTGAATCGGCGCCTGCCGGCGAGCTGTTCCACCACTTCGGGTTTACCGTGGACAATGTCACCGCCACCGTGGAAGACGTGCTGCCGCAGGATCTTTAAGGGGTACCTGCTCCCATGTTGCGACTGGCGATCAACGGCTACGGCAGGATCGGCCGCAGCGTGCTGCGTGCCCTTCACGAGAGCCCGCTGCGTTCGCAGCTTCAGGTAGTGGCCGTCAACGAGCTGGCGGATGCCCGCACCGTGCTGCACCTTACACGCTACGATTCCACCCATGGCCGTTTTCCCGGGGTGCTCGAGGGAGACGGGCAGCGCCTTTCGGTGGATGGGCAGCATATCGCCCTGCTGCGCAGTGAGGGAATCGCCGGGCTCCCCTGGGAGGAACTGGGGATCGACCTGGTCATGGAGTGCACCGGCGCTTTTTCCGACCGGGCCACCGCCGAGGGCCACCTGCGTCGCGGCGCCCGCCGGGTGCTGTTCTCGCAACCGGCCCAGCCGGATGTTGACGCCACGGTGGTGTTCGGCATCAATCACGGGGACCTGCGGCCGGAGCACCGTATCGTCTCCAACGCCTCCTGCACCACCAACGCCATCGTGCCGGTGATTGCAGCGCTGCACGATGCCGTGGGCATCGAGTTCGGCACGATCACCACCATCCATTCGGCGATGAACGACCAGCCGGTCCTGGACGCCTATCACCACACGGACCTGCGCAAGACCCGGGCCGCCTCCCAGTCGATCATTCCGGTGGACACCGCCCTGGCCCGCGGGGTTGAGCGCATCCTGCCGGAGATGACCGATCGCTTCAGTGCCCAGGCACTGCGGGTGCCCACCCTCAATGTGTCAGCCCTGGACCTGACGGTCCAGGTTCGCAACGATACGGATGAGGCGGCCATCAATTGCGCTTTACATGATGCAGCTCAATCCGCTTTCGGGGGGGTGCTGGGCTATACTGAAGAGCCGCTGGCCTCCTGTGATTTCAACCACGATGCCCGGTCGGGGATAGTGGATGCCAGCCAGACCCGGGTCAGCGGGAAGCGGCTGGTCAAGGTGCTGGTCTGGTTCGACAATGAGTGGGGCTACGCCAATCGCATGCTCGATGTGGCCGCCTACTGGGGCAGCCTCTAACCCTGGAGATAGTTCAATGGCGCTGAATGTAACACTGATGGAGCAGCTGGACCTGAAGGGAAAGCGTGTCCTGATCCGGGAGGACCTCAATGTACCGGTCAAGGACGGCGCGGTGAGTTCCGACGCCCGTATCCGCGCCGCACTGCCGACCATCGAGGCGGCGCGCGCTGCCGGTGCGAAAGTGATTCTCATGTCCCACCTGGGCCGCCCCACCGAGGGGGAGTTCGATCCGCAGTATTCCATGAGTCCTGTGGCCGACCATCTCAGCGGTCTGCTGGGGACGCCGGTGCAACTGGTGGCCAGTTGGCGCGAAGGGGTCGATCTGGCCGACGGCGAGGTGGCGCTGCTGGAGAATGTGCGCTTCAACCCGGGTGAAAAGAAGGACGAGGACGAGCTGGCGCAGGCCTATGCCGCCCTGTGCGACATTTTTGTGATGGATGCCTTCGGCACCGCCCACCGCGCCCAGGCCTCTACCCACGGTGTCGCCCGGCATGCCCCGGTCGCCTGTGCCGGCCCCCTGCTCGCCGGCGAACTCAACGCCCTGGAACAGGCCCTGTCGAACCCGGCCCGTCCCATGGTGGCGATCGTCGGTGGCTCCAAGGTCTCGACCAAGCTGACGGTGCTGGAGACCCTGTCGGAGAAGGTAGACCAGCTGATCGTCGGCGGCGGCATCGCCAACACGTTTCTGGCGGCCAGCGGCAGGCCGGTGGGCAAGTCTCTCTGTGAGCACGACCTTATCCCGGCAGCGCAGGCGCTGATGAAAAAGACCGACATCCCGCTGCCGGTCGATGTGGTGACCGGCAAGGAATTTTCCGAATCTGCCCCGGCCGAGCTCAAGCGGGCGGAGGATGTGGCGGAGGACGACATGATCCTCGATATCGGCCCCGAGGCCTCGGCTGAAATATCCCGCATCCTGGAGGGCGCGGGCACCATCCTGTGGAACGGGCCGGTGGGTGTGTTCGAGTTCGATCAGTTTGCCTCGGGTACCAAAGCACTGTCCCTGGCTATCGCCGGTAGCAATGCCTTTTCCCTGGCGGGCGGCGGCGACACCCTGGCGGCAATTGACAAATTCGGTATCGCGGATAAGGTTTCCTATATCTCCACGGGGGGTGGCGCCTTTCTGGAATACGTCGAGGGCAAGACCCTGCCCGCGGTCGCCATGCTCGAGGAGCGTGCCGGCAGCGACTAGCTCATGCCCCAACCCAACAATTCAAGAGGAGTACCGTTATGGCTTTAATCAGTATGCGCCAGTTGCTGGACCACGCCGCAGAACACGGCTATGGAGTCCCGGCGTTCAATGTCAACAACCTGGAGCAGACCCGCGCCATCATGGAAGCGGCGGACAAAACCAACTCGCCGGTCATCATGCAGGCCAGCGCGGGGGCGCGCAAATACGCCGGCGCCCCCTTCCTGCGAGCCATGATGGAAGCGGCCATGAACGAGTTCCCCCACATTCCCGTGGTGGTCCACCAGGATCACGGCACATCGGCAGCCGTCTGCCAGCGCTCCATTCAGCTGGGTTTCAGCTCGGTGATGATGGACGGCTCACTGGGGGAGGACGGCAAGACCCCGACCAATTACGACTATAACGTGGAGGTCACCCGCCGCGTCGTGGAGATGTCCCACGCCTGCGGCGTGTCAGTGGAGGGGGAACTGGGTTGCCTGGGGTCCCTGGAGACCGGCGAGGCGGGCGAGGAGGATGGGATCGGTGCCGAGGGCACCCTGACCCACGACCAGATGCTCACCGACCCCGAAGAGGCCGCTGAATTCGTCAAGGCCACGGAGGTGGATGCACTGGCGATAGCCTGCGGCACCAGCCACGGGGCCTACAAGTTCACCCGGCCACCCACCGGCGATATCCTGGCCATTGAACGCATCGTGGAGATCAACAAGCGCATTCCCAATACCCACCTGGTAATGCACGGCTCTTCCTCCGTACCCCAGGACTGGCTGGCCATCATCAACGAATTCGGCGGTGAGATCCCCGAGACCTACGGCGTGCCGTTGGAGCAGATCCAGGAAGGGATCCGTCACGGGGTGCGCAAGGTGAATATCGATACCGACCTGCGCCTGGCCTCCACCGGCACGATCCGCCGCTTCATGGCGCAGAACCCGTCCGAGTTCGATCCACGCAAATACCTGGGCAAGACCATCGAGGCCATGCGCGATATCTGCATCGCCCGCTACGAGGCCTTCGGGACCGCCGGCAATGCCGACAAGATCCGGGTCAAGTCCCTGGCGGTGATGACCAGCGCCTATGAGGCCGGCGAGCTCAAGGCGCAGGTCAATTAGGCCATCCTGTAGGAGCCCGCTCCGCGGGCGATCGCCCGCGGAGTACCCGGTAAAGCGGGGCAGGCCCCGGGCTCCTACAGGGGGGGTCCCACAGCCAAACCCATGACCCCCGAGCAACTGCAGGAACTGCGCCTAGCACTGCCGCCCTTCGCGGAGGATGCGCCGCCCGCGCCCGCGCCCGGGCTCAAGGAATTCTGCCGCTTCTACGGTATCGATTTCAGCGAGCGTTACGGCGCCGAGCACCGCGCCGGCACCCTGGCATCCGGTCCCTATCGACTCGCCACCCATCT
>JAHEEV010000185.1 GCA_024640505.1 Halieaceae bacterium | reverse complement strand
CGCCAGTTCGCTGTCCTTGCCCGCCAGGTAATCCTGCAGCAGGGCGAAGCGACGGCAGTGCTGAATCTCCTCCGGGCTCAGGAAATGGACGGTGGAGGCATCGAGGTGGAGGCTGCGCTTGATGCGCCGTCCACCGGACTGGGACATCCCGCGCCAGTTCTTGAAGGAGTCCGCAATCAGTCGGTGGGTGGGAATGGTGGTGATGGTCTTGTCCCAGTTCTGCACTTTGACCGTATGCAGCTGTACGTCGATTACATCCCCGTCCGCGCCGAACTGTGGCATCTCTATCCAGTCGCCGACGTGCACCATGTCCTGGGCGTTCAGTTGCACGCTGGCCACCAGCGAGAGAATGGTGTCCTTGAACACCAGCATCAGCACCGCCGTGGCTGCACCGAAACCGCTCAGCAGAATCACCGGCGAGCGATCTATCAGGGCGGCGATAAACAGGATCAGACCGATGATCCAGATAATCAACTGCACCAGCTGCACGAAACCCTTGATGGGTCGTTGCCGGGCCCCCGGGGTCTGCTCGTAAATGGCGTTGGCCGCCCCCAGGATCGCCGTTAGCGTGAAGGTGATGATCAGGATCATGTAGGCGCTGGTGACGTTGAGGATCACCTGCTCCAGGCCCGCATTCAACCGCGGCAGGATGTCGATCCCGACGTAGATGATGAAGGCGGGCACCAGCTGCGCCAGTCGGCTGGCCACGTGGTGGTCGATCAGCGCATCGTCCCAGGTGTGGCTCGTGCGCCGGGCAAAACGCCGCAGTGCCGTCACCAGGAAGCGGTCGGCCACCCAGTAGGCGAGCAGGGCGGCCAGCAACAGTGCGCCGACGACGACGATATCCGGCAGCAGGGGATGGGTGTTGGCGAGTTGATCCATCATCGGTGTGACAATCCTTTCTTCCCGGCGGCGCGAATGTTATCACGAATCTGTGCAGTGGCAGGCGTTCACAGGCCCGCGACGATGCGGTTGGGAAGTATCGGCAGCAGCCTTCCCATCAGGGCCCAGGGCCAGCCGGGTACGAAGCGGAATGCCACCTCCTTCTCTATCATGTCGGCCATGATCTTCGTGCCCTTTTCCGCAGGCACCACGAAGGGCCGGCTGGGCATGCCGCGGTTGAGTTCGGTATCGATGAAGCCCGGTGCCAGTTCGGTAATGACGATATTCTCGCGCAGGGTTTCGCAGCGCAGGGACTGCAGGAAGCGGCTGAGGGCCGCCTTGCTGGCACAATAGGCCCCCTGTCCCGGCAGGCCGCGCATCGCCGCCACGGACGTGATGCCGACCAGCTGCCCGTGGCCCTGCCGGCGGAACAGGGCGATGGCCGCTTCGGCGGTGGCCATGGCACCCAGCACGTTGACCTCGATGGTTTTGCGCATGTCCTGCCAGTGCCCCTTGCCCCCTCTAGCGGCAATGGCAATGCCCGCGTTGGCCACCACGATGTCCAGCCCTTTGAGCTCTTCGGCGCAGTGCTCGAGCACGCCCGGAATCGCATCCGTGTCCACCACGTCGAGGACCGCCGTGATCACCTGTGCCGCCTGACCCTCCAGTTGATGGGCCAGCGCCTGCAGCGCCTGTTCATCGCGACCTGTCAGTGCCAGTCGGTAACCCCGCGCGGCGAAGTGTTGCGCAAGGTGCTGGCCCAGCCCGCGGGTGGCGCCGGTAATCAGGATGGATCTGCTCATAGACATTGTTCTCCTCGGATGTGCGGGTCACTGCGGGACCCGTGAATTCGTGGTTATAATAGCAGCACTCTATCCCCTGGACGTGGCAGCATGGCGGGAGCATTCAAGAAGATTGGCCTGGTGGGTCGCAGCCAGCAGCGCGGTTCTGAAGACGTACTGCTGCAACTGCTGGCCCTGCTCGACGAGCGCGGCCTGCAGGTGTTGCTGGAGGACCGCCTGGGCGAACTGGTGCCCGACTACACGGCGGGCCTCTACCAGCGGGACGCCATCGGCCAGGAAGCGGACCTGGTGATCGTGTTGGGGGGTGATGGCAGCCTGCTCAGTGCGGCGCGTACCCTGGCCAAGTACGGCACGCCGGTACTGGGCGTCAACCGCGGCCGCCTGGGCTTCCTCACGGATATCACCCCTGACGAAATCGCCCAGCAGGTTCCCGAGGTGCTCGACGGGCATTACACCCGCGAGCAGCGTTTCCTGCTGGATGCGAACGTGCAGCGCGCCGGCAAGGTGGTGGGGCGCGCGGATGCCCTCAACGACGTGGTGGTCAACTCGGGCACCTCTGCCCAGATGATCGAATTCGAGTTGTACATCAACGACACCTTCGTCTACCGCCAGCGGGCCGATGGCCTGATCGTCTCCACGCCCACCGGCTCCACCGCCTACTCCCTGTCGGGCGGCGGTCCGATCATGCACCCGACCCTGGATGCGATCGTGCTGGTGCCGATGTTCCCCCACGCCCTGAGCAGCCGGCCGATCGTGGTCGAAGGGGACTCCGAGATCCGCATGGATATTCTCGAGCGCAACCGCATCCATCCGCCGGTCACCTGTGACGGCCAGGTGAACATGACCGCCCGGCCCGGAGACACGGTCCATATCACCAAGAAGCCCGACCGCCTGACCCTGCTGCACCCGGTGGGTCACAGCTTCTACGCCAGTTGCAGGGACAAGCTGCGCTGGAGCAACGCCCTGGTCAACTGATGTCCGAATTTCATACCGCCCTCAGCGTCGATGTTGAGGAGAACCTGCTGCCCCTGAGTACGCTGCTTCACCAGCGGGGCGTCGTGCATCGGGTATACGAGGAGGACGGTCGCCAGGTGCTGAAAGTGCAGCGCCGGGAGCAGGCAGAACAGGTGGCGGCCCTCTATAGAGCCTGGCGGGCGGGGGAGGTGGAGATCGAGATCACCGGCAGGGCCCCGTCCGTGCGGATGCCAGGCGCTGTCCACTGGCGCAGTGCGCCGGTGACGCTTGCACTGATCGCGCTGAGTATCCTGGGCTTTCTGCTGATCTACCTGAATGCGCCGTTGGCGTGGCTCTCCCTGTTCACGTTTCTGCCCTTTCAGGCCGTGGGCGGGCAGCCGGTATTCGAAGGGATGCAGGGCCAGTACTGGCGCCTGGTTACCCCGGCCTTCCTGCACTTCGGCTGGTTGCACATTGTGTTCAATGGCCTCTGGACCTGGGAACTGGGCAGCAGGGTAGAGCAGGTCATGGGCAGGATGAACATGTTGTTGCTGTTCCTCGTGATCGCCGTGGTCTCCAACACCTGCCAGTACCTGTTCGGTGGCCCGGGCATATTCGGCGGCATGTCCGGTGTGGTCTACGGCCTGCTGGGTTTCGCCTGGGTGGCGCCCCTGTTGCAGCCGCGCTGGCGCATCCAGCCCGCCCGCGGCATCATGATTTTCATGGTGGGCTGGCTGGTGGTCTGTATGGCCGGCGTGGTGGAAGTGCTGGGCTTCGGTGCCGTCGCCAATGCCGCGCATCTGGGCGGGCTGCTCTGCGGGGCCCTGCTGGGGGCGATTTTTGGTTGGTGGTCCCGCTCGGACCATTCCCGTTGAATTAAAATGTGATGCCCGTCACATTTTTGCCCGCAATGTACTAGTATTAGCCCCCGGATTCCGGATGGATAACCCGGACCTACTCCCGAACTATGAAAGGAATTCTGACATGCAAAGAGTATTCAAGGCGTTTTTCCTGCTGACCGCGCTTTCCCTGACCGTGCAATCAGCCTGGGCAGACAAATATAGCGATGCCCTCGACTCGTTCCAGAAGGCCGGCGAGAGCGCCGAGTTTTTTGGTAAAGCCTACGGCTATGCCCTGTTTCCCTCCATCGGTAAAGCCGGCATGGGTATCGGCGGCGCTCACGGTGAGGGGCAGGTTTATCGCGGCGGCAAGCAGGTCGGCACCAGCAAGATGACCCAGATCACGGTCGGCTTTCAGCTGGGTGGTCAGGTCTACAGCCAGATCATCTTTTTCGAGGATGAGCGGGCATTTACCGAATTTACCTCAGGTAATTTCGAGTTTGGTGCCCAGGCCACGGCGGTAGCCATCACGGCGGGTGCATCGGCCCAGACGACCACCGGTGGCGGTACCTCGGGCGGTGTCAGCGGTGGTACCAAGAACGCCGAGACGGCATCCGCCGGGTTCCACAAGGGTATGGCTATCTTCACGATCGCCAAGGGTGGCCTGATGTACGAGGCGACGCTGGGCGGCCAGAAGTTTTCCTACACGCCCCTCTGATTCCTGACGGAATCTGCAGGTCCAGGCGCGCCGGCTGAACGGGCCGGCGTGCCTGTCAACGGGTTCGGGAATCACCTGGGCTTCAGGTATTCCATTCCATTTCGTCGAAACTGAAAGCTCCGGCAGTCTCCGCTTCCCAGTCGCTCTTGCGACGCCCCTGGCCCCGGCGGCGGTCCGCTTTTTCATTGATCGAGTAAAGATCGGACTGCAGGCTGTAGAGTGCGCGGCGCTCGTCCTTCATCCGTCGATCCTCGTGGCGCACGTAACGACACTGGCATTGCGACTGGTTACATTCGGGCAGTGGGAGTGCCGGTACTTCCGCAACCAGATAGCGGTTGCCGCGAACGGCCTTGACGCTGCTGCAGGCGCATCCCTGGGGCAGTATGGATGCGGCGCGATAGGGTTTGAGTTCGCTGGCGGCGCGCTTTGCCCGGGCAACCCTGGCCTGTACGCGTTTGACCTTTGCCGGTTTTGGACCGGGTTTTTTACTGGCATCACTGGATCGCAGCAACCAGAGTACGGCGGCTGCACAAACAACAAAAATGGCGATTACGCTCATGATGATTCCCCTGTCTTGATCGTTATGCTTTGACCTCGTTATGCATGCTAGGACAGGTAGACGCAGCAGGGGATGCCTGCATCTACCACGATAGGGTTATGGACCATTTGGGGTAGGCAACGGGGTTTCCGGGCTGGAATCCCGGCGGGGGTGGGTCTTGCGGCGCGACTCAGTCAGGTGCCGAGAGCGCGCTGGGTCTCCGAAAGAGGTCTAGTTTTCCAGCAGGGGGCCTTGCGACAGGAACGCCCTGGCCGCCAGCTCCAGTTTCACCTTGCGTCGATCGGGTCCCCGGCGGCGATCCGTCTTGATCATCCGCCCGTCGGGACAGGGGTCCAGGGTAATGTTGAATCGGCGATTGGAGAGGAAGTCGCGTCGGTCCTTGCGCGACACATAGTGACAGGTACAGCTCTCGGCCGTACATCCCGACAGCGGCAGCGCAGGCGCTTCTGCTTGCAGAAAGCGCTTGCCCTTCAGCTCGCTGGCTGCAGCGCAATCCGGATCAGCGCAGGTAATCGAGACGGAAGAATAACGGTCGAATCCGACATGACTCAGGGCAATTGGCTTTTTTCTGTCGGCTTTCACGGTCACCGGGTTAAACCCCTTTTCTTGTTGTCTATGGCTGAACCAACTAACGGAAGACCGTTATTCAGTTACAACAGCACAATCACTCATTTTTACCAAGCGATCCTGCTTTAGGATCTGCAATACCCGTGCCACACCCCTGTTTTAAAGGGGATTGGCAT
>JAHEEV010000184.1 GCA_024640505.1 Halieaceae bacterium | reverse complement strand
AACCCGCATGGCTTCTGGGAGCGTGAGGATGTCGTCGCGCTGAATGACGAAATACTCGCGGCGAACGGCGCTGCCTGGTTCAGCCCAGCGGAAACCGAACTGACAGCATCCGAGGCGCATCTGGCGTCAATGCGCGAAATCCTGGCGAAACTACCTGACGGGAACAGCTGGTTGCTGAAGGATCCCCGCCAGGTCATCACCTGGCCACTCTGGGAGCCGCTGTTGGGAGATCCCGTTCTGGTTTACGTCTACCGCAGCCCACTGGCGGTGGCGGCGTCCCTGCAGCGAAGGAACGGGTTTCCACTGTCACTGGGCCTCCTGCTGTGGGAATACTACAACAGGCAGGCCCTTGCCGTTCTTCAGGGCCATGACGCACTCTCCATCTCTTATGATGTGGTTGCCACCAAGCCGGCAGAAACGTTGGCCGCGCTGGTAAATGATCTGGCAGCCCTCGGGGTGTCCTGCGCGGCATCCGTGGACGAAGACGTCTTCGATACCTCCCTCGGGCATTCCGGCTCCTCGCTGGGTAACGCTGACCATGTGCTCCTGAGCGAGTCCCAACGTGAGCTCGCCCGTTACTGCGAAGCGCTGTGCCAGGGTAGTGAACTTCCGTCGCCGCCTCCCGAGGATGTCACGCTGTTACCGCGGCTCAAGGATCTTGCATCCTCCCTGGCCCCCCTTGCCAGGGCCATGGAGCTGCAGAGCATAGCCGAGCTTTGTGAGGAGAGAACGCGGGAACGGGACCAGAGCCTGTCCGAGCTGCATCAACTCGAGGCGGATCACAGCGCGCTGGCGCGCGCACACAAGGATGAGCAGAGCCGGCACCGGCGCCTGGAACAGCAACACGAGGGACTGGTAGGGGAACACGAAGCCCTGGCGGACGCGCATCGCGCCCAGGTGACACAGTACGAAGAGCTGCTGGAAAAGGCGGATTACCTGTTTGCAACGCTGAGTCATACCTACCACAGCCTGCTTCAGTTCGAGCTGTCTTCACTGGCGGGAATCTGGCGTTTCATCGCGCGCAGTTACAAGCTTTTGACGCTCCGCCGGGGGCAGAACACCAGTTACGATGATGCGCTCGACGATGCTGCGCGCTTTCTCCTTGAGAACGGTATCGAGGCGCCGCGCAAGACGCAGGGGAAAGGCGCACTGCTGGGTGATGTCGCTCGTTATGTGTTTACCAATCCCGCAGGTTCCGCCCGCAGCTTCAGCCTGCCACGCCTGAAAAGAGCGGTCAGCGTATTCCTGAAGTCCAGCCCGGAAGATCTCGAGGTCTGGGTGAACAGCCGTTTCCCGGAGCGGGATCGGGGCGCTGAGGCATTCGACCTGGCGGCTCTTGACGCGGGTCTCGATACAGCCGAACTGCGCTTTCCCGCAGAGAGGGATCCTTTGGTGTCTATCGTCATTCCGGTGTTTAACGATTACCGGGTCACCATCAACTGCCTGCAGTCAGTACTCGAGCATACCTCCCGTGTCCCCTATGAAATCATCGTGGCCGATGACTGCTCCACCGACCTCACGTCCAGCATTGCCGAGCGGGTGGCAAATATCAGAGTGGTCCGGGGCGAGAGAAACCTGCGCTTCCTGGGTAACTGTAACCGGGCGGCAAAGACGGCGCGAGGCAAATACATCCTGTTCCTCAATAATGACACCGCGGTTTGCGAGCATTGGCTGCCGCCACTCGTGGACGTGATGGAAAGGGATCCGGAAGCCGGTATCGTGGGCCCCAAGTTACTGTTTGGTGATGGCAAGTTGCAGGAAGCGGGTGGGATCATGTGGCGCGACGGGTCAGCCTGGAACTTTGGTCGCAGTGATGATCCCGATAAGCCCGAATACAACTATCTCAAGGAAACCGATTACGTCTCGGGTGCCTGTCTGCTGATTCGCTCGGATCTCTGGAAGCAACTCGGTGGCTTCGATACACGCTTTGCGCCAGCCTATTATGAAGATGCCGATATAGCCTTCGCCGCCAGGGCCGCGGGCTTCAAGGTGATCTATCAGCCCCTCTCCAGGGTCTTTCACTTCGAGGGTGTCAGTAATGGCACGGATTTGGATTCCGGGGTAAAGCAATACCAGGTGCGCAACCAGGCCACCTTTCGTGACAAGTGGGCGGGGGAGCTGGACGCCAGTCATTACCCCAACGGCGATCACGTGTTCAAAGCGCGTGACAGGTCCCAGGGGCGATCCACGATTCTGGTTATCGACCACTACGTGCCGCACCACGACAAGGATGCCGGTTCCCGCTCCACCTTCATGTACATTCGACTGATGCTGGAGATGGGGTACCGGGTCATTTTTCTAGGGGCCAATTATTTTCCGCACAAGCCCTATACCGAGAATTTACGGCAGATGGGTGTGGAGGTGCTGGTGGGAGAATATATGGCACGTAACCAGGACCGCTGGTTACAGGAGAACGCCAGCTATATCGATTGCATCTACCTGCACCGTCCCCATGTGGCCGAACAGTTTCTCGGTTCCCTGGAAAAAATGCAGCCGCGCCCGCCGATCATCTTCATGGGACACGATCTCCATTACCTGAGGATTGGCCGGGAGCGGGAGGTAGTCGGTGACAAGTCACTGGACGCGAGCGCTGAAAAATGGCGCAAGCGCGAGTACGCCGTCTTCGACAGGGTGGACAGGGTCTATTACCCCTCCCAGGTCGAGGTCGATGAAATCCTCAGTAATCGGCCCGACCTTGCCGTGCGCGCCATTCCGCTGTATGCGCTGGACGACGCACCGGGCTTACCCTACGTATTCCAGGAGACCCGGGACATCCTGTTCGTCGGGGGCTTCAATCATCCTCCCAATGTCGATGCCATCTGCTGGTTTGCCAGGGAGGTCCTGCCGCTCGTTTGTGAGGCCTGTCCGGATATCAGGGTGCACGTTGTCGGATCGAACCCGACCGAGGCGGTGGAGTCGTTGCAGGATGACCGGGTGGTGGTTTATGGCTACCTGTCTGATCAGGAGCTGGATGCCCTGTATGCTCGCACGAGGCAGGTCATAGCGCCCCTGCGCTTTGGTGCCGGGGTCAAGGGTAAGATCCTGGAGGCGATCCAGAAGAACCGGCCCCTGGTCACAACCTCAATCGGTATGGAGGGCATCCCCGATGCGGATGCCGTGATGCATATTGCAGATTCGGCCGAAGAGTTCGCGGCGCGGGTTATCGCGATAGATCGGGGCGATGCCGCGGCTTTGGCCAAGGTCGAGGCGTACCCCGCCTGGTTGAAGTCCCATTTCGGCAAGGAGAAAGCGGCCCGTATCATTCGGGAGGATTTTGGCCCTCCGGAAAAAGCGCTCCCGCTTAATGGGCAGTGCGAGCCCTTGCTTCAGGTCGCTGAATGATGGGCTAAAAGCCGTGCATTAAATGCGTCACTTGCAAGCTCGTAGAGGGTCCTGTCGACGCCGGTCCGCAAGCCGATCTCCGCTCTCGCTCCGCTTGTCAGGGAAAAGTCCCGCGGTTTGTTGCGGGATCGGTTGGCCTGGTGCAGATTCAGCCCTTTCTCCAGACCCATGACCGACTTCAGCAGTACCAGGGAGTCATCGAAGCGCTCGGTGATGCCGAAATAGGGAAGATCCAGGAGCAGTCGTTCTGCGACAGGCAGCAGCTGCGCATCACTGTAACCCTGATAGTTGCTGGTCAATCCTCTCACCAGGTAGCGCGTCTGGAAGTTGTCAAAGATGCGACTGAAGGGGGACTGGAGAAAGTCCTCGATGCTGTGCTCCCTGGTGAAGGAGTGAATTTCTTCTGCAAACTCCTTTTGCTCTGTGAGCCGGGTGGTATAGGTGAATGTAGGGTCGATCCTGAGGTGGAAATACAGTGACACGAAGTGCTCGACGGGTTCCCGCAGAAACGTGAGGATGAAGTCGGGTTGTTTTGGGAGGCGCTTGCCATAAACATCGTGAGTGAAATGCCCGCAAAGCAGTTCGGCGTTCATATAGATCTCTGGCGGATGCTTCCTGACGTTGTTTAACTGATAGGGGGTCAGCGTGCGATCTTCGGGGAACGCGGATGTCAGTGCAGTGGTGACGGATGTGCCCGCGGTTTTGGGTATATGGAGGAAGAAAACAAAGTCTTTCTCCTCGTAATGTTGGGGGTAGCGTTTCATCTTTTTCCGGGTTGGCAATCAGAATCGGTGAAAAGTGTCCGGGTTGACTGGCACTTCAGGCGGATGGAGGTGCATGCGAAGTGGATTGTAGGGCAGCGCTTTCGGCGATTGCAAATAGAAGAATCCGACCCGGAAGAACAGGTGCTCGGCTCCTGACCGGTGGATCCCGCCCGAAACGGGGGTGGCTGCCCGACGGGAGCGAAGGTTAAGGGCGCAATGCGCGGGTCGTTGAGCGACAAGCCATTGCGGTATCATGGCGGTCCATTGCACGAGCGCCTGGCGATTTCAGATACACGCATGAGAACGGTCATACTACACGGGCACATTTTCAAAAACGCCGGAACGACCCTCGACTGGTCGCTGGAAAGAATGCTGGGGCGGGATTTTCTCGATCACCGGCAGGATAGCCTGATCCTCGACGGGGGCATGCAGCATGTGGAACAGCTGTTGACTGACAATCGGCACCTGCGTGCGATATCCAGCCACCACATGCCGGCGATGGTGTCGCCCTTACCCGGCGTGAACCTGATGCCGGTCTATCTTCTCAGGCACCCCCTGGGAAGGATAGTCTCGGTGTACGAATTCGAACGTCAACAGGACGCTGAGACCCCAGGGGCGCGTGCTGCCAGCAGCAAGTCCTTCCCGGACTACGTGCGTTGGCGGATGACAGCCGGCGTAGCCCCCGTCGTCCGGGACTACCAGACCCTCTATCTTTCCGGGGGGCATGGGCTGGCTGGAGAGAGGGAAGTAGGCGCGGAACACTTTCTCTGCGCTATAGAGACCTTGCGTGGCCCTGCGCTGGTGGGTGTCGTTGAGCGCTATGACGAAAGCATGGTGTATTTTGAAGAGGCGATGCGCGAGCATTTCCCGGCTATAGATCTCTCCTATGTGGCACAGAATGTGTCACGCCGGAGTTCTCCGGCGGACCGGTCATCCTCCAGTATGACGGTGACCGCACTGCGCCAGATGGACGAGGAACTGCAGGCGACGGTGATCGATCACAACGGCTATGACCTGTCCCTGTACCGTATGGCCAGTGAATACCTGGATGTGAGAGTCGGGCGGATCCCGGATTTCGGTGATAAGCTCGCCGATTTCAGGGGGCGTTGCCAGCGGCTTCCCGGGTAAGAGGGGTGGCGTTGTGGTATGCAGGGCGGCGAAGCTGGAAGAGAATCCCTATCCTGCCTGCCCCTGTCCCGAAAGGTCCGGTAGACGTGGTATGATGCAGCGCCGTAATCCTCACTCACCGCCCCACCTACATGCAAAAAGCTGATTCCAGGCAGATTCTTTTTGTCCTTGGCATGCACCGCTCGGGAACCTCGGCGCTGTGCGCCGCCCTGCAGGCCTGTGGCGCCAGCTTCGGCGCCAATCTGCTGGAACCCATGGGCGGCGTGAATGAAGAGGG
>JAHEEV010000183.1 GCA_024640505.1 Halieaceae bacterium | reverse complement strand
GGGGTGTAAATACCGGTAATCTTACGCTTGCGTAAAAGTACCTGGCGCGATAATCTCCGGACCACAACGCTAATAACACCAAGCTCTGGAGGTATACGCCGTGCGCAAACAACCCCGCCGCAAGTCCCTTTATGCTGCCGTAATTCTGGCTTCCGTCCCGCTGGCCCAGGCCCAGGAACTGGCCCTGGAGGAAGTTATCGTGACCGCGCAAAAGCGCGAGCAGAGCCTGCAGGATGTACCGATTTCTGTGGCTGCCGTCACCGGTGACACCATAACCAATCGCAGTATCAATTCGCTGTCCAGTCTGTCCACCTCGGTGCCCAACCTGTACATCACAGAGTCCCAGATAGACAGTACGATCCAGATTCGTGGCGTCCAAACCGGGGCGAACAAGGGCTTCGAGCAGTCAGTCGCCATGTATGTTGACGGTATTTATTACGGGCGCAGCCAGTTGATTCGCCTGCCCCTGATGGATCTCGATCGAGTAGAGGTACTGCGAGGGCCGCAGCCAACGCTCTTCGGTAAAAACGCCATTGCCGGCGCGGTGAGTGTCTGGAGCGCGAGGCCAACGACTGAGTTCGAGGGAAGTGTCTCTGCCTCTTATGAATTCGAGCATGATGAGCCCCAGGTGACCGGTATGCTGTCCGGCCCTATTACTGATGCACTCAGGGGGCGCATCGCTGGGTCCTACCGGGAAATGGACGGTTATTTCACCAACCAGATCACCAATAATGAACAGCCCGATATCGAAGAGACTTTCGTAAGGGCCATGCTGGATTGGGAGGCGACCGATAACCTTTTGCTCAGCCTCAAGGGGGAATACGCGGATTTTGACCGTGAGGGCTGGCCTCTGGAAATGCATACCCCGATCGGGACTTTCAGCAGCATTTACCAGGGACCTTTCTTTGTAGAAACTAATGAGAACTGGCGCAACGAAAGCGGCCCCGCTAACAGCCTCAACGAAGTCAAGAACGTTGTTCTGAATGTCGATTATCAGCTGGGTGATCATGTCCTGACGGCCGTTTCGGGGTGGGTTGATTACGACACCACGGAATTTGTCGATGTCGATTACAGCCGACTGGATTTGCTGGATGGCTCAAACCAGGGAGAACAGTTCGAGCAGATCTCCCAGGAGATCCGCCTGACCTCTCCCGGTGGAGAAAAAATTGATTATATCGCCGGCGTTTACTACCAGGACAGCGAACTGACGGTCACTGATGAGATCTTCTATGGTTCTACCTTCCTGCTGACTCCTTTTGCCCCTCTGGCCGATTCGAATACAGACCGTCTGTATACACAGGACGCAACGCTATGGTCCGTATTCGCGCAGGCCGATATACACTTCACCGACGCGCTGACCCTGACGGTGGGTGCCCGTTACAACGACGAATCCAAAGACGCGCGGCGTCGCCTGTCCATTGTGGCTGGAGAGACCAATATCGGTGTGGGAGTCCCTTCGCCTTCGCCAGCCTATCCGAACCTTCTGGGCTTTCTCTTTGGCCAGCTTAACCAGTATCCACATGATATTGATGGAGACCGGGACGAGACCTCTCTCGATCCGCTGGTCAACCTGCAGTACCAGTTCACCGACGACATAATGACCTATATTTCCTATGCCGAGGGTACCAAGGCGGGAGGGTTCGATGTGCGTGGCAACTCGGTGGAGGGGCATCCTGTGGCCGTCCCGGGTACCTGGGAGTTCGAGGATGAATCGGCCACCAGTTATGAACTGGGCGCCAAGTTCACCTACCCTCGTGCGGAAGTGAATGTGGCGCTCTTCTACACGGAATATGAAGACCTGCAGACGCAGATTTTCGATGGAACACTGAATTTTCTGGTCACCAATGCGTCAGAATCGACCAACAAGGGCGTCGAAGCTGACGGGCGATTCTTGATAACCGAGCATATACAGATGTATGGATCTGTGGCCTATCTCGATTTCGAGTACGACAAGTTCGAAAATGGCCAGTGTGCCTTTCCGGAAACGGGAACCTGTTCCCTCACCGGCGAGCGCGCACCCCAAACGCCGGAGTGGACGGGAAATCTCGGATTTGATTTCGAATTCGACCTTACTGACTCACTGTTATTCGATGCCAACCTTAACCTTGACTACAGTGATTCCTACCTGAACATGGCCAACCAGGACAGGAATTCCGAGCAGGATTCCTACACCACGATAGCCGCCGTGCTGGGTATCGGTGCCAGTGACGGGAGTTGGCGCGTTTCCTTCATCGGCGACAACCTTACAGACGAGCGAATTGCATTGACTACCGGCGCCCTGCCATTGTCGACAACCTTCACCCAGGGGACGGGTATTGCTTACGACAGCTTCTATGCCCGCCCGCGCAATTACACGCTTAAGCTGGAGTACCACTTCTAGGTTTCTGTTATCCATGATGGGCGCTTTAGGGCGCCCATTGGTGAGACGATCATGCGTTTAGTGCTTGTTTTTACACTTGTCCTGTTAAGCCTTTCGGCCGCGAGCACTGAATCAAACGCCGAAATGATATCGCAGTGCCAGGTGGTGAAAGGGACATCCTCGCTCGAAACCTCGGTGAGCAAAGTCTCTTTCCTCACAGACAAGCCCGGTCTGCCTGCGGTGTGCCAGATCGAGGGTCAGATACGCGATCGAGTCGGTTTCATCATGCGCCTGCCTGCAGCTAATTGGAACGGCAAGTTCGTTGTTGCCGGCTGCGGCGGCTTCTGCGGCAGTCTCAACCCTGAAAAGGCGGGATACTCCAACAGCATCAATGAGGCAGTAAAGCTCGGGTACGCTGCCCTGTTGACCGATAGTGGCCATAAGGCAGAGAGTTGGGAAACCGACTGGGCGATCGGAGATCGGGAAGCGCTGGAGCTCTATGCCGGCGCCTGGATGCCACTGGCAGTCGCCACCGGTCGTGCGCTGGTCAAGGCTTTTTATGGTCCCGAACCACGGCGCACCTATTTTTCCGGTTGTTCCAATGGCGGTCGCCTCGGTATGTACGCCGCCCAGCGCTATCCGGAACTGTTCGACGGCATCGCCGCCGGCGGCGGCATTTTTGATCTGACGGGCAACTCGGGTGTTCACGGGTTGTGGCTGCTGCAATCCACGCGGGACACACAGGGACGAGCGGTCATTGATCAGGGTAAACTGCCGCTGTTGGCGCAACATGTCCTCAAACAGTGCGATGACCTGGACGGTGTGGTCGACGGAGTCGTGGCACGCACAGAGCACTGTAAACCCGAACTCGATTCGCTGCTATGCGATGATGACGCCGATAGTGAGTGTTTCACCGGCGTGGAATTGGCGTCGATCAAGCGCCTCTATCAGGGCGCGACCGCGGGCGGGAAGCAGCTGTTCCCGGGTATCCCTCCGGGCTCAGAGAGTCTCTGGTCTCGCTGGGTGGTGGGGACGGACGAGGAGCGCGCATGGGGTGAGCGTGCCGCCGAGGGGAATCTCAGGCTGACCTACGGTATTCCCTCCGACCACCCCTTCAACCCCCATGACTATGTACTGGCGGAAGAACTCGAGAACCTCCAGAAATATGCCCCTGTGCTCAATGCCACGGACCCCGACCTGGCTGGTCTGGCCAAGGCAGGTGGAAAGCTGTTTTACTACCATGGACTGGCGGACCCGTTGATCCTGCAGGGGCGGGTACGCCAGTATTATGCGGATGCGATAGCTGTCAATGGGCGGGAGATGCTCGATAGCGTCGCCCGGTTCGTGATGGTGCCCGGACAGGGACACTGCTGGGAAAAACCGGGACAGGTAGCCGACGACTTCGACCCGCTGGTGGTGATCGATCGTTGGGTGGAGAGCGGCCAGGCACCGGATTATATCGTCGCCCGATTTGTGGGGGAGGGTGCGCCGCACAACCGCAAGTTATGCCCCTATCCCCAGGTGGCGGTGATCAAAGGCGATGATGTCCAGAAAGCTGAAAATTACCAGTGCGAGGTACCCAGAATGGCTACTGCGAACTGAGTGAGTCAACCTGCCGCGTAACGGGAATTTAAAGACATGTCCTATGAATCGGCAGACGCCGTCGTCATCGGTTCCGGTATCGGGGGGATGTGCGCCGCGGCCCGCCTGACGGCGATGGGCATGAAAGTCATCGTGGTGGAGAAGTCCCCCTACCCGGGCGGTCGATGTTCGCATCGGGAGCGGGAGGGCTGCCTGGTCACCACGGGGGCTCTGATGATCCCCATGGGGCCTGACAGCGCGATTCGTCAGGCCTTCGATGCAGTGGGTGCAGAGATGGATATGGTGGATATCACCGGGCGTATGCGCTACCGCCTGAATCACGGTGATTACGACCTGCCACCGGGTGGCGGCGGCCTCTATGGCATGATCGAGTTCGCCATGGGAGACGAGACCGAAGCGCGCGCCCTGTTCGGCCGAATCCGCGACGCCCTGTTCAACTGGATGCCCCTGGATACCATCTCCATCCGGGAGTGGCTGGATCAGTACACGGATAATGTCGAGGTCAAGAACCTGTTTCAGGGATACTGCGCCGCCCTTATGGGAACTAACCTGCATGAGATCCCCGCCGGGGAGTTTTTCCGCTTCCTCAAGTACAGCAGCAAGGGCAGCCGGTTCGGACTGGCCCGTCACGGCAATGGCGCGTTGATGGAGTCACTGTCTGCTGCACTGACCAGACTGGGTTCGGAGGTGCGCTGCCAGCGCGGGTGCAAATCCATCCTGGTCGAAAACGGGCGGGTAACGGGCGTTGTGATCAGTGACAACAACGGCCAGGAGCGGCGGATTGAAGCCGGGATTGTCCTGTCCAACACGGGCCCGGATAAAACGGTCGAACTGGCGGGCGGAGAGCAGCAGTTTGAACGCAGCTATATCGCGCGTCTTCGCAGGGACGCCGCGGATGCGCCCATTTTTCACGTCAGTTTTGTTATGGATCGGCCCCTGATCGAGGACTTTGACGGCTGCCTTGTGTTCGGCAATAACCGGAACCTTATCTATCTGGAGATTCCCTCGGCCATTTCTCCCGGGACGATCTCGCCCGCGGGCAAGTATCTGCATACCGCCTACGGTGCGCCTGCCAATGCTGCAGAGGCCGACCTCCCCGGTGAGTTGGCAAATACCTTGGCAGAGTTGGAGAAGAATTTTCCAGGCGTCACGGAAGAGGCACAGTTCCTGGTGAAGGCCAAACACAGTGGTCTCTTTCCCGGGATGCGACGCTGGGCGGGATACGGTATGCCGGTGAATACGCCGATATCCGGCCTCTACAACGTGGGGGATGGCTGTGCACCGCCCGGCACTATCGGCACTGAGAGTGCCGCGGCCTCTGCGCGGGTCGCTGTCGAGATGATTGCAGGGAGATCTCTCTCGTAAATTGTCGGGTTGCGCCTTGAGCTACAGGCTCAATAAGTAAAACCTGCCTGCAATGTAATTTCCACCGAACTCCCCCGCCCGCCGTCGCCGGCTCTACGGGTAATCGTTCCGCCTCAGGTATGCCGGGTTTTCGATATCTTCCGGCCGACACCAGTCCGGCGCGGTTACGGGGTTGCATCCGGCGGGAGTGCCGCCGGGAACCTGTACGAAGTAATCGGGATGGGCGGTCTCCGA
>JAHEEV010000182.1 GCA_024640505.1 Halieaceae bacterium | reverse complement strand
GTCTCGGTGCTGAGGTGGTACCGGGTATGTACCGATGACAACCGGCCATAGTTCGCCGCCACCTTTTGGCCCAGGAACTGCTCGTAGCTCGTCAAGCCCTGCGCCATGTAGGCAGCGCCGACGCCGAGGCCAATCGCCCCCTGCCGGAGATCCTCATCAATCGCGCTCATGATCTGGTTCATCTGCTCAATGGACGAACGCGTGACCGACCAACCCGCAGTGCCATCGAGCGCCGCCTTGTCGAGATAGCCGCTGCCAACCCCCGCATCCATCGGCCCGGTAATCTCGACTTCGGGGTCATGCACGAAGAGCCGGTTCGCAATCATGCCCGAAGTGGTGCCGTAATTGACCTGCCATCCGCTGGCATCCTTCTGGGCGTACCACTCACCGACCGGCGCTGAGCCAGCTTCCAGATCCATGCCCGACGTGACACCATCTGCGACAACCAGCTTCGTCGCGAATGGGTCAACCGCGTGGAAGTGCGTATCGATGAAGCCGGCTGCCACCACCAGGCCGCTGGCGTCGATGGTCTCCTTGCCGGTGATGGCGTCCTTGGTGATGACGGTGATGCGGCCGTCCTTGACGCCGACATTGGCGATGCTGTCGAACATCGTTTCCGGGTCCATGACACGCCCGTTATTGATCACCAGGTCGTAGTCCTGAGCGATGGCGTGGCCCGTCAATGACAACAGTGCGACTATCAAAACCAGCTTTGCAAGTTTTTGGTACATAAGAGAATCCTTTTATGAAGATAAAACCGTGTCACATGAGAGTATTAATTTCCATTACGTAAAGCAAGTGATCGACGCTAAGTATATGGTGAAGTTTAAAGGAAATGCTGAGACACCCATAAACCTTCTCTTGGCCGGGCCAGTGAGGAAAATTATGGATGTGGTAACCCGCTTTTTCCGGGGTTTTTGTACTTAGAAAAAGGCATGGGTGTCCAGAAGAGAGAGGGAGGTCCGCAATTGGCCGCAAGCGGACCACCAACCTGGTGGAGCCTTCCAGCAGTGTACGTCGGCTCTCGGCCGGAAGCATTAGTCCCAGAATCGATATTCAATAAATACGGGATGCTAGTAATATAACGTTTGATTTTCTTATACTCTATGCTCCTGATTTATCCATTAATGGAATCGACAAAAATGGTTAGTATCCCGTTTATTCGCCGATGAATATCAACTACACCCGTATTCTTTTAGCACTAGCCTGTGTGGCAGCCCTCGCTGGCGTATTCTTCAAGGTATCTGAGTACCGCTCCTACCGTGCAGAAATGTACGAACCGGTTGAGATGGGCCTCGTTCAAAACACTGCGCACGCGGCGCAGAGCACGGCGGACTTCCTGACGACGGCGGCAACGGCAGCGGAACGGCTTGCCACCGAGTTGTCCCGTGGCGGAATGAGCGAGGACGCGTTGAAACGCACCTTGCGAGACATGATCCAGTCACAAAACAGCTTTTATGGCGGGACCGTCGCTTTCAAGCCCTATGCGTGGTCGGACCAGCAGCGTTTGTTCGCGCCCTATTACTCAAAGAGCCAGGAAGGAGTGTTTTCCTATCTGCAGATCGAAGATTTGCAAGACTACACGCAGGAGCTTTGGTTCAGCGATGCAATGACGAAGGGATCCCGCTGGTCCGAGCCTTACTACGATGACTCGGTGGGTGATATCCTCATGATCACCTACTCGGCAGTGTTCCACGAGCCGGCATCGGAATCCACTGCGGGGCCAGCAAAGGGTGTGGTAACGGTAGACCTGTCGATGGAAGCCATAGCGACCATCGTCCGGTCTCTCGACCTCGGCGCTGCCGGTTACGCAATGCTGCTGTCATCTGAAGGAAGATTCATCTATCACCCAATTGTCGAGCTGGTGCGCTCCGGAAAAACCGCCAGTGAAGTTGCGCAGTCGCTGGAAGACAGCGAATTGTCCAAGCTGTTGGAGCTGCTCCAAGGCGGGCAGCGTGGTCGTGCTGAATACTTGAGTCAGATTACTGAGCGGCCATCCTGGTTTGTGTACGAACCGGTACCCGGGACGGGGTGGACTCTGGTCAGCGTGTACGCCAAGGACGATGTACCCATTGAGTCAACCATGCTCAGGCGGCAGCTGATCGGCATCGTGGGGTGGGTGTTGGCATTCGCTATAGCATTTATCGCGGTGGGGCTGGATATCACGCGCGGGGAAAGACGCCGGACCTGGGTGGCTTCGATCGCTATTTCCCTGGTGCTTGTCGCCGCAATCGGATACACATGGAAATTCGCGCTGGACCACGACTCGGAGACCACCAACCGGGTAAATCTTGTCAATGACCCCGCGAGCCTGGCCAACTACCAGGACAGAGTACGCCAGGAGGCCAAAAACCGTTTGCTGGACCCCCCCGTTTTCATTCCCACGGGTATATTCATCGACTCTGCGGGGTTTTCGGAATTCGGGGAGTTATCCTTGCGGGGTCGCGTGTGGCAGAGGTACGACCCATCACGACATGCGGATATCGAACGTGGTGTGACACTGGCTGAAGCCGCCTTCCTGACCATAGGGGAACCGCGGATCACGCACCTCGAAAACGGTCAGGAAGTCCAGCTTTGGCCACTGGAAGCGACCATACGTGCACATCTTGACTTCACGAAATACCCCCTGATGAATGAACAGTTCAGGCTTCGGCTTGAACCGGTGGAGGCTAACCGGCGGGTAATGCTGGTGCCGGACCTGTCTTCGTACGACATCCTCACACCGTCCGCCCGCCCTGGTCTCGACGACAACGTCTATTTTGCCGGTTGGGAGATCATGCGCACGTTCTTCGAATACCAGGTGAAGCAACTGGGAACCAACTTTGGACGGGGCAGCCTGGAGACCGTCGAGCGGACAGCCTCGCTTTACTACAACATCGATGTGACCAAAAACTTCATGGACGCCTTTATCTCGCACCTTGTTCCCGTGATCATTGCAGCCATCGTGGTGTTCTTTGTGTTGCTGATTGCGGACCACGACAGCAAACGCATCAAGCTGATGCGCACGGGAGTGGGGTTCACGCTGTCTATGTCAGCAACGCTGCTGTTCGTGATCGTGTTCTCCCATATTGGCATGCGCCAGTCGATCGCATCCGAGGACATCGTCTACCTCGAGTACTTTTATATCGTGATGTACCTCGCCCTGGTGTGGGTGTCTGTCGATGCCATTTTGCTGCTGGACAGCGAAAAATACCGGTTTATCCATTACCAGGCCAACCTACTGGCGAAAGTCTTGTTCTGGCCGGTTATCCTGGGTGTGCTGTGGGCTTTAACAGTTGCCACTTTTTACTGAGAATTGCTCAGTGACCGCACGCTATGGCGAGGCCATTCATCCTGGATAGGACGGCGGCCCTGCCCAACCCCCGACTCGGGTCGTGGATTATTCCTCCACCTTCGATACCACCGTGTGATGTGCCGAAAGCAACCTGGCTCGCTGCTACCGTGCTGTAACCCGGTCTACAATTCGATATCCGGATCGACCTCGGTCCATTCCGGACCCGGTTCAAATGTCTGCATTGACATGGCAATGGATTCTGAGTCCGGACCAAGATCGCGCTGATAGATGACACCGTGGTGACTGACCAGAAAGGTCATGACACCGGTTACGCCGTAATCTGCGGGCCAGGCAACCAGCGCCCAACCGTTGATCAGGCGACCTTCCTGCATGAAGTCCATGGCGCCACCCGGCGCATCCGCTCCCTGGGACGTAAGGAATTTAGCGTGATAGCCACGAACCGGAGATCCGGTTTCCCGCTTTCTAAGGTAGTCCTCATTCGATTCGATATACTCATCTAACGGGCTTGGCAACGCGTCGTCCTCCGGCGGCCAGTACAAGCCGTCATACTGGCCGGGGGTCGATGTGATCTCGGATGCATAGTTGAGGTAACCGCTGCCGTCCCAGTCGCGATCGCGATACAATTCCTGGGCGGCGATGAGCGTGCTGCAGACTTCAATGATCAACAATTCATTCTGCCCGACACGTTGGTTGATGATCTCTTCGACACCGGCGACCGTATCGAACCGCCATCCCTTCGATTCCTCGATAATCGGAATGGGCAACGGCCACTGCTCATCACCCACGACGAGTTCAAAGGTATGCTCATCCAACGGCCGGAACAGCATGTCTTCGGCGGCCATTTCAGCGAATTGCTGGCGGTCTTCCTGATTGTCCGCCTGGTCTTCGGTCTGGTAAATTTCCTGGTGTTCAGCGCCCAGGATGTCACGCAACGCTGCAACATCGTTGTCCTGCGTCGCCTTTACAAGCGCATCGGCCGCATCCACTGGTGAAGCGAAATAGCGCTGATCAGCACTTTCCTCGGGCTGACAGGCACAGAGCCCCAGCAGTAACAGCAGGCACATTGCCGGCAGGCTGCGCGTGAATGATTTCTGATTCATGAATCTTCTCCGTGCACTGGCGTAACCTCGCGAATCCTCATTCTCAACGTCCTTTTTTGCGCGATGAACCACGCGGCGATTTTCCGCGGCTTGCCGCCCCTCTCATACTGGCGTTCCGGCTTGATTTGCCACCCCTTGAAACACCTTCAAAGGCGCCGACTTTTTTCCGGGAACTGACCCCCGGACGAGGCGCGGGTCTCTGCGCGGGCCGCGCGCTCGGGCGTGACCCGGGACCCGGTCGCGTCGCGGGCCTGCCGCCACCGGGTTTAAGTCCGGAGTCCGGCCGATTCCCGCCAGGCGGACGGCCACCCGGCGGCCGGTTACCTGAGCCGGGACGATTGCCTGAAGGCGGACGGCCACCCGGTGGCCGGTTACCTGAGCCGGGTCGATTGCCTGAAGGCGGACGGCCATGACCGGGCCTGTCGGGCCGCCAACCAGACCCTGGACGATTCCCAGCTGGTGGACGCGGGCGGTTTGGTTTGGGCCGATATACCGGGCGATGGGGGCGGTGCGGGGGCCGCACAATCGGACGTCCATGACCATGGTGGCGCCAGCGGTTACCATGCCGGCTTCCCAGATAGCGCGACCGGTAGTAGGGGCGTCCCCAGCCCCATCGCCAGCTGTGCCAGACGAAACTTCCGACGAGCACTGCGGCGGTGAAGGTCAGAACCGGCGCGGGTTGCCTGACGATCACTTGCGTCGGTTGGTATACCGGTACATATACCACCTGGGGATCGGCCTGCTGGATAAGGATGGTCGGCCCGTCCCTGGTTACCGTCATGTGATCATCAGATTGGAGGTTGCCGGTCTCATCGGCCTTTTTCCGAAACGCCTGGATGGCGTCGAGCACGTCCCCTTCCTGCACGGTGACAGCGTAGTCCAACTCAGCCCGCCACTCATCGTTATCCTGTAACAATTCGAGCACATCCGGGAATGGCAGCAGTGCCTGTATATTTTCGTCCAGCGCCGACAATACCTCGTCATTATCGTCCGCAACGCCATCGTTTACTGCCAACCGTTCCAGGGCCGTTGCGATCTGCTCCGGCATCGTTGCAGCGGGCAGCACATGTCCCAGCAAGGAATCCGGGTAGAGCGCGATCGGCCCGACGATTTCCTGCAGTTCTTCAGCAGAGTAGAGATCGGTATCGTCAGCAGTCCTGGCCCGTGGCGCCAGGATCAGCGCCAGGTTTC
>JAHEEV010000057.1 GCA_024640505.1 Halieaceae bacterium | reverse complement strand
ACCGGCCCGTCGTTGACCAGCGAGACCTGCATGTCGGCGCCGAACACCCCTGCCGCGACATTGTCGTGGCGTCGCTCGAGTTCTGCGAGCGTGTAGCGGTAAAGAGCCTCCGCCTCGACCGGTGGCAGCGCTGCGGAAAAGCTCGGACGCAGGCCTTTGCGGGTATCCGCTGAAAGGGTGAACTGGGATACCAGCATTACTCCACCGCCCGCATCGACCACACTGCAGTTCATACGCCCCGCTTCGTCGGGAAATACGCGGTAGGCCAGCAGCTTGTCCAGCATGCGATCCGCAGCGGCCTCGTCGTCGCCCTTGTCCAGACCCAGCAGCACCAGAAGCCCTGTCCCGATCGTACCGGTGCACTGGCCATCGACCTCCACACAGGCGCGGGATACCCGCTGCAGCAGGGCCTTCACAACATCAGGCCTGGCGCGAGGCCCGACGCCGTTCGTGCTCCTGCAGCAGCTTTTTGCGCAGACGGATACTGCCGGGGGTGACCTCCACCAGTTCATCGTCCTCGATGAACTCCAGGGCCTGCTCCAGCGAGTGCCGCACCGGCGGTGTGAGAATCAGCGCCTCGTCAGTGCCCGCGGCGCGGATGTTGGTCAGCTGCTTGGCCTTGGTCGGATTGACGGTGAGGTCGTTGCCGCGACTGTGCAGCCCGATGACCTGACCCTCGTAGACATCCACATTGGGATCGATGAAGAGACGTCCCCGGTCCTGGAGATTGTATAGGGCATAGGCAAGCGTCTTGCCTTTCACCATCGATACCAGCACACCGTTGGTCCGGTGGATGATTTCGGCGTTCTTGACCGGACCGTAGTGGTCGAAGACGTGGGTCAGGATGCCGCTGCCGGAGGTAAGGGTGAGGAAGAGGGAGCGGAAGCCGATCAGGCCGCGCGCCGGGATGATGAACTCCAGCCGCACCCGGCCCTTGCCATCGGGCACCATGTTCTGCAAATCGGCGCGCCGCAGGCCCAGCTCTTCCATCAGCGCACCCTGGTGAGGCTCTTCACAATCGATAACGAGCTGTTCGTAGGGTTCCTGCAGCTCCCCGTCCACTTCCTTCTGAATGACTTCGGGCCGCGACACGCCCAGCTCAAAGCCTTCTCGCCGCATGCTCTCGATCAGCACCGACAGGTGCAGCTCGCCGCGACCGGAGACCTTGAACTTGTCCGGGCTGTCCCCGGGCTCGACCCTGAGGGCCACGTTGTGGATCAGCTCCCTTTCCAGGCGCTCCTTGATGTTGCGCGAGGTGACAAACTTCCCTTCCTTGCCGGCGAAGGGAGAGTCATTGACCTGGAAGGTCATGCTCACGGTGGGCTCATCCACCGACAATGGCGGCAGGGGCTCGACAGCGCCCGGATCACACAGCGTATCGGAGATGTTGAGGCCCTCGATGCCCGTGATACAGACGATATCGCCGGCCTCGGCGGCATCCACGTCCACCCGTTCCAGGCCCAGGTAGCCCATGACCTGGAGTACCCGTCCGTTACGCCTGCCGCCCTCGCGATCCACCACGGTGACCTGGGTGTTCGGCGAGAGCCGGCCGCGGGTGATGCGGCCCACACCGATCACTCCCACGTAACTCGAGTAGTCCAGGGCGCTGATCTGCATCTGCAGGGGTCCATCAGAGTTGACCTGCGGCGCGGGCACCTTGTCGACAATCGTCTGGAACAGGGGCTGCATATCGGCGGCC
This sequence comes from Halieaceae bacterium, assembly GCA_024640505.1. Taxonomy (GTDB): domain Bacteria; phylum Pseudomonadota; class Gammaproteobacteria; order Pseudomonadales; family Halieaceae; genus JARRPM01. Next base: position 18,834 of record JAHEEV010000057.1, on the reverse strand, counting down.
AGGTGCTCGTGATCCTCGCCGGAGACCCCCTCGATGGCGGAGGCGAAGATCACGGGAAAATCCAGTTGCTGCTCGTTGGCGCCGAGGCGGTCGAACAGATCGAAAACCTGGTCCACCACCCAGTCGGGGCGGGCGCCGGGGCGGTCCACCTTGTTCACCACCACGATCGGGTTCAGGCCCTGCTCAAAGGCCTTGGAGGTGACGAAGCGGGTCTGGGGCATAGGGCCGTCCACTGCATCCACCAGCAGCAGCACCGAGTCAACCATGGAAAGCACCCGCTCCACCTCGCCACCGAAGTCGGCGTGCCCGGGAGTGTCCACGATATTGATGCGGTAGTCGCCCCACTTGATGGCGGTATTCTTGGCCAGGATGGTAATACCGCGCTCCCGTTCCTGGTCATTGGAGTCCATGATCCGTTCCGCCCCCTCGGAGCGCCGGTCCAGGGTGCCTGACTGCTGCAACAGGCAGTCCACCAGGGTGGTTTTGCCGTGGTCAACATGGGCGATGATGGCGATGTTGCGCAGCTTGTCGATCAAGGGATTTCCTCTGGCCTCCGGGGCCGGTGCAAAAAAGGTCGCGGATTATACCCCAGCTGTGACATTCGCGTCGGGTCGAATTCGACCGACATTTCCGGACCCGGGACGGCGCCCGGATCCAGCTGTTTACGGCTGTTCTATCCGGGGCGCATAAACCTTGACATCGAGTTCGCCGGATTCCGCGAGGTGGCTGGCATGCAGGCGGCTCATCACACCCTTGCCACAGAAGAGCATGTAGGTCTGCCCGGGATGGAGTTCACCGCGCCTGCTGTGCAGCTCATAGAAGGGTATTTTCAGCACCGGGGCGTGAAGTTTGAGGGGAAAGAGTTCCTCCTCGTCCGGATGGCGAATATCGATGATGATGCTGCCCGCCAGAGGCACACCCAGGACCTCCACGCTCACTCGCTCGAATTCGTCGTCCGCCAGGCGGTCTATGCGCGTCCTGCGCGTCCCGGCCAGTGCGCGATCGAGGATTCCCATATCGAACCTCTGCTCCTGCGCCACCACGCGATCCAGCTTGGCCCGAGTGGTCGGGTTGACCGAGATCACGCCGCAGTATTCCGGCATATTGGCGGCAAACTGCTCGGTTCCTATGCCGGTGGCCATGCGCACGATCTCCTCCTTGTCCGTGGCAATCAGTGGTCGCAGTACCAGCCTGTCGGTAACGCGGTCTATCACAGACAGGTTGCGCAGGGTCTGGCTGCTCACCTGGGCCACGCACTCCCCCGTCACCAGCGCGTCGATTTCGAGCTCATCCGCCAGTCGCTCAGCCACCCGCAACATCATGCGCTTCAGGATGACACCCATGTGGCTGTCCTCTATCTTGTCCAGCAACTCGGCTACCACCTCCTCGAAGGGTACGCTGATAAACAGTACCCGCTGGTTGCAGCCATACTTCTGCCACAGGTACAGGGCTACCTCCTTTACTCCTATTTCATGGTCCCTGCCGCCCAGGTTAAAGAAGAGGAAGTGGGTGCGCATACCGCGCTTCATGGTCAGGTAACTGGCTACCGGCGAATCGAAGCCCCCCGAGATCAGGGACAGTACCGGATCGATACTGCCGACGGGATAACCCCCGAGCCCGCGGTGACGCCGCCCGATCACGTAGAGCGTCTTCTTGCTGATCTCTAGATCGACAGTGACCTGCGGATTCCGGAGTTGTACGCCGGCCGCGCCGGTGCGCTGCAGCAGGGCCGCACCCACCTCGCGCTCAATGTCTACCGACGTGAAATCGTGTTTTCCGGTGCGTTTGCACCGCACCGCGAAAGTACGACCCGCCAGCCGCTCAGCGTACACAGGCAGGATCCGCTGCACGATATCTTCCACATCACCCAGGGGATACTCACTGACTTCGAGTATATAGGTGATGCCAGGCGCGTTGCGCATGGCACCTACCAGCCGTGACCACACCAGGGGATCTGTGGATCGCGTTTCAACGTGCAGCTTGTCCCAGCCACGGTTAACCGCGATGTCCGGGTCGATATCCCGCAGCAGCGCACGCAGATTCTCCACCAGATGACCAACGAAGCGGCGACGCACAGGCTTGCTCTTGATAGCAATCTCGGAGAAAAACTTGACCACAAATTTCATAGAGGGGATGAGGACTGCCGCTGGCCAGCCGCGCATTATACGGTTTTTTGCTGGCGGCCGTGCGGGACATGCCTGAGGAGCAAGCGCCATGCACCATATTTGTGCGCAAACGCACTATTATGGGGCGAAGCAATTAACAAGCCGCTCAGCGTCCACAAAATTTTTATTTAATTCAGTCACTTATATTTGGCACCTTTTTGGCACAGCTCTTGCTCAAGAAGACCCTGCCGAAAAACTCTGGCGTTCTCGCACCTGCGAGCGCCAGAACAATGAACACCGGCCGGCCCCGCCGGCCCGACTACCATCCCCTGGAGGAAACCAGATGTCGAAGCACACCCTGAAACTGATCAAAGAAAGCGAAGCGCGGTGGGTCGACCTGCGTTTCACGGATACCCGCGGCAAGGAACAGCACGTGACCATCCCTTCCAAGGAGGTCGACGAGGACTTCTTTGAGGACGGCAAGATGTTCGACGGGTCCTCCATTGCCGGCTGGAAAGGCATCAACGAGTCGGACATGATCCTCATGCCCGATGACAGCACCTCCATGCTGGATCCATTTACCGATGACGCCACCGTCATTCTCCGCTGCAACGTGGTCGAGCCCTCCACCATGCAGGGCTACGATCGCGACCCCCGTTCGGTCGCACAGCGTGCCGAGGATTACCTGAATTCCACCGGCCTCGGAGATACGGCCTTCTTCGGTCCGGAGCCCGAGTTCTTCGTCTTCGACGATATCAAATGGCATGTGGAAATGAGCGGCGCCGGCTACCAGATCCACTCTGAAGAAGCGGCCTGGGTTTCCAACCACCAGTTCGAGGAAGGCAATATAGGCCACCGTCCCGGCGTCAAGGGCGGGTACTTCCCGGTACCCCCGGTAGATTCCCTGCACGACATTCGCGCTGCCATGTGTACCGCCATGGAGCAGATGGGCCTGGACGTGGAAGTGCACCACCATGAAGTAGGCACTGCGGGCCAGTGTGAAATCGGGGTCAGGTTCAATACCCTGGTGAAGAAAGGCGACGAAACACAGATCCTCAAGTACTGCGTGCACAACGTGGCTCACGCCTACGGCAAGACGGCCACCTTCATGCCCAAGCCCGTCGTAGGAGACAATGGCTCCGGTATGCACGTGCACCAGTCCATTTCCAAGGACGGGGAAAACACGTTTGCCGGGGACGGCTACGCCGGACTGTCCGAGAACGCCCTGTACTATATCGGAGGCATCATCAAACACGCCCGGGCCCTGAACGCGTTCACCAATGCCTCCACCAACTCCTACAAGCGCCTGGTGCCTGGTTTCGAGGCCCCGGTCATGCTGGCCTACTCTGCCCGCAACCGCTCCGCCTCTATCCGCATTCCCTATGAGCCCAGCCCCAAGGGCAAGCGGGTTGAAGTGCGCTTCCCGGACCCGACCGCCAACCCCTACCTGGCCTTCGCGTCTATGCTGATGGCCGGCATCGACGGCATCCAGAACAAGATCCACCCCGGCGATGCCGCCGACAAGGATCTCTACGACCTGCCCCCGGAAGAGGGAAAGGCTATTCCCACCGTGGCCTCCAGCCTGGAAATGGCCCTGGAAGCCCTGGACGCGGATCGCGGCTTCCTGACCGCGGGTGGCGTGTTCTCCGACGACATGATCGATGCCTACATCGAGCTGAAGAAAGGGGAAATCGAACGCCTCAACATGACCACTCACCCGGTTGAGTTCGATATGTACTACTCCGTGTAAGGTCACGATCCTCCCACAGAAGGCCCGCTCCCCGAGCGGGCCTTTTTTTTACGTGCTGACCATCATCCGCCAGTGCAAGTCCACGCAGGGGAAACATCTGCTCGCTCAGAAGTTCATTCGCTCGGCAGATATTTCCCCTGCGCGGACGGATGGTGGGGGCCGAGCCATGAGATAGCTAACAATATTGCGACCCGGATCCTAAGTCTCACCGGTTGGAATACTCCCTTTAAAACTCTCGCTGACGATGCTTTTCTGCTAGGGTAATCGCTAAAACTACTCACTGAGGTATGCTCCATGAAAGGACTGCCGCTACTGCTATCGCTCCTCCTGTTCTCCCTGGCGGCCACGGCCCAGATTTACAAAACCACGGACGAACAGGGCAACGTCGTGTTCACAGACTCACCTCCCCAGGGGGTCGATCGGGAGGAGGTGGAATTGCCGCGAACCAATACCGCACCCCCGCCACCCGAGAGGGCTGCCCCGCCCAGCAAGGAGCAGGCGACCGAAGAGGATGCGGCCGACGTGGATGCGGCCGCCGGGGATACGGCCGACGTGGAATATGGGGTGGTGATCACGTTACCGGAAAACGAAACCACCATTCCCATGGGTCCCGGCAACTTTACGGTCAGCGCTGTGGTCAGGCCCTCCCTCGGAGCGGATGACCGCTTGCAACTGCTCATGGATGCCGTCCCCTGGGGAGATCCCCAAACGGTGCCCTCCTGGGCCCTGACCAACGTCTTCCGCGGCGCCCATGACATCGCGGTGGCAGTCGTGGACAGCGACGGCAAACACCTCGCCATTTCGGAACCCGTGCGGGTCTACGTGATGCGGCCCTCCGTGAACTTTCGCAACCGCAACTGACCGGGGGTGGACAGCCCCGCCCACCCCGTGCACTATAATGGTGCGCATCGGGGAGGGAGATTCTCCATGGGCACTATCCTGCGCCCAGGGCATAGCTCAGATACAGAGCTTAAGGACTTAGTGGGCACTTACTTACTTCTTGTGCCCCGAAAAACAGCACTCGGCTAGCGACCTCCAAAATTGCCTCATTTTGGCTCCATTCTTGCTTTAGTAACAGTTGGGGTCAGGCTGCGACCAGACCACGAACCAGGTACACGATGCAAGACGACCTCGACATACTGGACAATATCAGCACTGGCATCCTTGCGCTCGACAGCGAACTCCGGGTGACGGCCCTGAATGCCGCCGGGCAGGCATTACTGGAGACCTCCGAAGCGCGATGCTGCGGTCTGCACGCCGGCCAGCTGGTGTTGCGGCCCCGGGAGTGGCTGCAGAACCTGGAGCAGGTCATGGCCAACAACAGCCCGCTGGTGCGCCGCGGCATGCGTCTGGTCCTGCTCTCCGGCCAGGAAATCCATGCCGACCTGATCATCACTCCCCTCGGCGGGGAGGACACCCGTCTGCTTATCGAACTGCAGCCGGTAGATCGGCTCCTGCGGATCAGCCGGGAGGAAAGCCTGATCAACGCCCAGGAAACAACCCGTGCGGTGGTTCGAGGCCTGGCCCACGAGATCAAGAATCCGTTGGGAGGCGTCCGCGGCGCCGCCCAGCTCCTCGCCCGCGAACTCCCCGACGAGGAGCTGGCCGAGTACACCCGGATCATCATCCGGGAAGCCGACCGGTTGCGGGACCTGGTCGACCGGCTGCTGGGCCCGAACCGGCAGCCGGACCTGCAACAGCTCAATATCCACGAGATTCTGGAGCATGTAAGAAACCTGATCACCGCGGAGTTCGGCCCCGAAGTGGCCATTGCCCGCGATTATGACCCCAGCCTGCCGGAATTTTCCGGAGACCGCTCTCAACTGGTCCAGGTCATGCTCAACATCCTGCGCAATGCGGTCCAGGCAGCTCCATCCCCCAGCGAGTGTGCGATAACCCTGCGCACCCGCTCGCAGCGCCAGTTCACGATCGGCACGGAACGGCACCGGCTGGTCTGTCGCATCGACCTGCTGGACAACGGGCCGGGCGTTCCCGAAGAGATGCTGCACGCGATATTCGTGCCGATGGTCACCACCAAGGCGGAGGGTTCAGGGCTGGGGCTGTCCATCGCACAATCAATGATCAACAGCCATCACGGCCTGCTGGAGTGCGAGAGCCAGCCCGGCAATACCCGTTTCACCATATACCTGCCGATGGATTCCGAAGATGCATAGAAACAGCAAAGTCTGGGTCGTGGATGACGACAACTCAATCCGCTGGGTACTGGAAAGAGCCCTCAACCAGGCCGGCATCGACAACGAGAGCTTCACCGACGCGGATCAACTGCTGCAACGCATGGCGAGCGAGCGGCCGGACGTGATCATCAGCGATATCCGTATGCCGGGGACAGACGGTCTGGCGCTCTTGTCGCAGATAAACGAGCAGCACCCGGACCTCCCGGTGATCATCACCACCGCGCATTCGGACCTGGACAGTGCCGTGGCCTCCTACCAGCGAGGGGCCTTCGAATACCTGCCCAAGCCCTTTGACCTGGACGAGGTGATCGCCATCACAGAACGGGCCCTGGCCCATGCCCGGGAATGCCGCGGCGAAATCCCGACACCGGAAGATCTACCCCAGACCGAAATCATCGGTGAAGCACCCGCCATGCAGGAGGTTTTCCGCGCTATCGGCCGACTGGCCCACAGCAATATCACCGTACTGATCAACGGCGAATCCGGTACCGGCAAGGAACTGGTGGCGAGAGCCCTACACCGGCACAGCCCCCGCGCCGCCCAGCCCTTCATCGCACTGAACATGGCCGCCATCCCCAGGGACCTGATGGAGTCCGAGTTGTTTGGTCATGAAAAGGGGGCTTTCACGGGTGCCAACAGTAAACGTGAGGGCCATTTCGAGCAGGCCGACGGAGGCACCCTGTTCCTGGACGAAATTGGTGATATGCCCGCCGAGACCCAGACCCGTCTGCTGCGGGTGCTGGCAGACGGCGAATTCTACCGGGTGGGCGGCCACACACCGGTCAAGGTGGACGTGCGTATCATCGCGGCAACCCACCAGGACCTGGAGGAGCTGGTACAGCAGGGACATTTCCGGGAAGATCTGTTCCACCGCCTGAACGTGATCCGCATCCACATCCCGAAACTCTCCGAGCGCCGCGAGGATATCCCGCGACTCATGCAGTATTTTTTCCGCCGCGCAGCGGAGGAACTGGGCGGTGAGGCCAAGGTGCTTCTGCCGGAGGCCGAGGCGTTTCTCATTGGTCTGGACTGGCCCGGCAACGTCAGGCAACTGGAGAATACCTGCCGCTGGATCACCGTCATGGCATCCGGGCGGGAAGTGCACCTCAGTGACCTGCCCCCGGAACTGGGCAAGCGCCCCGGCAATGTGAGCGAGACCCAACGTTCTGACTGGCGGGAATTATTACAGGAGTGGGCCCGCAACGAACTCGTGCAGGGCAAGCACCACATCCTGCAGGATGCAACACCGGCTTTCGAGAGAGTCATGATCGAGGTTGCGCTGCGGCATACCGACGGACGCAAACGGGACGCGGCGGAATTGCTGGGCTGGGGCCGCAACACCCTCACCCGCAAGATGAAAGACCTGGACATGTAGGCGCACACGACTACCCTGCAGAGATGCTCAACATCGTGCTGTACCAGCCGGAGATCCCGCCCAATACCGGCAACATCATCCGGCTCTGCGCCAACACGGGCTGCTCACTGCACCTCATCGAGCCCCTGGGCTTCGACCTGGAGGACAGGAAACTGCGTCGGGCAGGCCTGGACTACCGGGAGTACGCCTCGCTCCGGCGCTATCCGGATCTGGAAAGTTTCCGCCGGGACAACGGCAACCCCCGTCTGCTCGGCGCCACTACCCGGGGAGCAACCCCGTACCACCGGGTCAGCTTTCGTCCCGGGGACGCCATCCTGCTGGGGCCCGAAACCCGCGGATTACCGGAGGATATTCTGGCGGACCTGGGAGATTCGGGTCGCATCCGCATTCCGATGCGGGCCGACAGCCGCAGCCTGAACCTGAGCAATGCCTGCGCGGTGCTGGTCTACGAGGCCCTGCGACAATTGGGGTTCCCCGATCTCCGTTAGGGTCGCGGGGCCGCCTGGTGCAGTGCGATCTACCGACAGGCGACCCCGGAAGTGGCTAGTGGCTGGCTGCCTCGCCGGCGCCCTCAGCCGTCGCCTGGTTCTGGGCCTGGGCCAGAGCCTGCTGGTACAGGGCGTCGAAGTTGACCGGCGCCAGCATCAGAGGCGGGAACCCGCCCTTGACGCAGACTGAATCGATCGTCTCGCGGGCGTAGGGGAACAGGATGTTGGGCGCGGCCGTACCGAGGATGCGGCGCAGGTTCTCGCCCTCGAAGCCGGTGATGAAGAATATCCCCGCTTGCTGTATTTCCACCAGGAACGCGGTCTCCTCTTCCACCTTGGCCGTGATGGTAATGGTAAGCACGACTTCAAAATTGCCCTGGTCGTCGATCTTGTCGCTCTTGGTGTTCAGGTCGACATTGATCTTGGGCTGCCACTGTTTCTTGAAGATTCCCGGCGTGGCCGGGGACTCGAAAGAGAGGTCCTTGTTGTAGATACGCTGCATCGCAAACTGTTGCTGCGGCTGCTGCTGGTTTGCTGCCTGTTCTTCGGCCATTGCGGCTTCCTCCGGTTGGTCGTAAATGTGCGGCGTCAGAACGCCAGTTTGAGTAAATCGTCCAGTCGGCCCTGTTGCTCCAGCCGCGCCAGGTCGTCAAACCCACCCACGTGCTGATCACCGATCCAGATCTGCGGCACGGTACGGCGGCCGCTGCGCTCCATCATCTCCCTTCGCAGGTCCGGCTGACTGTCCACGCTGATATCCGTGTACTCCACGTGCTTGCTATCCAGCAGCATCCGCGCGCGGACACAGTAGGGACAGAAGCGGGTGGAGTACATGGTGACACCGGCAGTCATGGCAATTGCTCCGGGGCAGTGGCCGCTATCTGACCAGCGGCAGCTGCAGGTTACCCCACTCCATCATGCCGCCAGTCATCTTGTAGACTTTTTCGAACCCCTTCGCCTTCAGCTGCTTGCCCGCTGCACCGGATTGCTGTCCCATCTTGCAAACCAGGATAATGGGTTTGTCGCGATATCGCTCCAGTTCGGCCGCACGTTCGGCGAGCTTTGCCGAAGGTATATTCACCGCATCGACGATATGTCCCTGCTTGTAATCGGCACTGTCGCGCAGATCGAGGAACACGCCCTGCTCGCCATTGACCAGATTGATCGCCTGCTGGGGGCTCAGGGACGGACCGGATTTGCGGGTCTCGTGCAGCACCAGCATCACCGCGACCGCCAGCAGGGCTGCCACCAGAATCCATTGCTGGGCCAGAAATTCGAGAAACAACGCCATGATGGTTAACTGTCTTACCTGTGATGCGCGCCGGCCCCGGGCCGCCGCATTCGCCACCCGGGCTGAGCACCGGGAGACCGCTGGTTAAAAAGCCGGCAAGTATACAGCGTCTGCCGGGAAGCAACCAGCCCTGCTGCGCCCCCACAATCATCCGCGCTGCGGCGACGGGCAATGCGTTCATGTGCCAGACAGGGTAAAATGCTGCACTCCGACACCACCCCTGTACGGCCCCTTCACGGAACTGGAAACCACATGAACGACACCCGTAAAACCCCCACCGTACTGATCATTCTGGACGGCTGGGGCTACCGCGAGGAAAGTTCCGACAACGCCATCGCCAATGCTCCCACCCCCGTGTGGGACCGCCTGTGGGCCGAGGCACCGCATACCCTCATATCGGGTTCGGGCCTGGACGTGGGCCTGCCCGAAGGACAGATGGGCAACTCTGAAGTAGGCCACATGAGCCTGGGGGCGGGTCGCATCATCTATCAGAATATCACCCGCATCGACCAGGCCATTGCGGACGGCAGCTTCGATACCAACCCGGCCTATACGGGGGCGATCGACAAGGCGGTGTCCGCCGGCGGCGCTGTGCACATCTTTGGCCTGCTGTCGCCAGGCGGGGTGCACAGCCACGAGGACCAGCTCTTCGCCGCCGTCCGACTGGCCGCCAGCAGGGGAGCGAGCCGGGTCTACCTCCACGCCTTCCTCGATGGGCGGGATACGCCCCCCCGCAGCGCCGAAGCCTCGCTGCAGAAGGCCCAGGCCCTGTTCGCCGAACTGCATTGCGGCCGGGTGGCCAGTGTCACCGGTCGCTACTACGCCATGGACCGCGACAACCGCTGGGATCGTGTGCAGGCCGCATACGAGCTCCTGACCGAAGAACGGGCGGAGTTTCAAGCCGATTCCGCCACTGCGGCGCTGCAGCAGGCCTATGACCGGGGAGAGAACGACGAGTTCGTCAAACCGACCATTGTGCGGGCCAGCGGGGAAGACGCTGCCATCGTGGCCGACAACGACGTGGTCCTGTTCATGAATTTCCGGGCCGATCGCGCCCGGGAGCTGACCCGGGCATTCGTGGAGCCGGGCTTCGACCACTTCCTGCGTAACAAGGTACCTCGCCTTGCGGACTTCGTCATGACGACAGAGTACGCCGCCGACATCGACGCCAGCTGTGCCTACCCGCCGGAAAGCCTGACCAATGTATTGGGTGACTATCTGGCGCAGAGCGGGCTCACGCAGCTGCGTATCGCGGAGACGGAAAAGTACGCCCACGTCACCTTCTTCTTCAGCGGGGGGCGCGAAGAGCCCTTTGCCGGTGAAGACCGGGAGCTCATCCCCTCCCCGGACGTGGCCACCTATGACCTTAAACCGGAGATGAGCGCGCCGGAGGTTACCGACAAGCTGGTGGCGGCGATCCAGTCGGGCAGGTACGACCTGATCGTCTGCAACTACGCCAACGGCGACATGGTGGGCCATACCGGCAATTACACGGCGGCCCTTAAAGCCGTTGCAACCCTGGATGAGTGCCTGGGTCGGGTGGAAAAGGCCCTGCTCGACGTCGGAGGCCAGGCCCTCATCACCGCCGATCACGGCAATTGCGAGCAGATGCTCGACTACGAGTCCGGCCAGCACCACACCCAGCACACCACAGAACTGGTTCCCCTGGTCTACGTGGGCCAACGGGACCTGCGCCTGGACCCGGAGGGGGGCATCCTGGCAGATATCGCGCCCACCCTGCTCGCCATGATGGGGCTGCCACAACCCCCTGAAATGTCCGGCAGCAACCTGGCCTCGATCAAAGCCAGGTGAAGCGCCGGCTCTGGCAGCCCGTGGTGGCAGTGGTGCTCCTTGCCTGCCTGCCGCTGCCCGCGAGTGCCCAGTCCGATGAGGAAAAAGCACGCCGTCAGCTGCAGGAGCTGCAGAGCGATATCAAGCGCATCAACAGGGAGATTGCCAGCGCCAGTGCACGCAGGAACAACCTGCAGAAGCAACTGCGCCAGGCCGACCTGGAACTGGGAAAGCTACAGCGCAGCCTGGCCGACAACCGGCGCCGCATGGCGGAAAACCGCAGCAGACTGGTCGACCTGGAACAGCGTCGCAGCGCGTTGGAGCAGTCTCGCGAGCAGCAGCAGGAGCGCATCGCCGCGGAGCTGAGCGCCGCCTGGAAGATGGGGCGTCAAGGCCAGCTCAGAGTGCTGCTGAGCCAGGAAAGCCCGCATACGGTCGCGCGGGCCATGGGCTACCATCGCCACTTCTTCCAGGCGCGCAACGAACTGCTGGAGACCTATCGCGATACCCTGGTGGACCTGCAACAGCTGGAGCAGGACATCGCCGGGACCATGGGGCAACTCGAGGACCAGAAGGAAACACTTGCCCGCCAGGAGGCAAAGGTCTCCAAAGTCCAGGAGAGCCGTAAACTCGCCGTGGCCCAACTCAATGCCAGCATCGACAGCAAAGGGGCGCGCCTGAAGAAACTCGAAGCGGACCGCAAGGAGCTGGAAGCCCTGTTGCAGGCCATCGAGGAGGCCGTGGTCAACCTGCAGGTGCCTGACAATTACCAGCCCTTCAAGTCCGTCAAGGGCAAGATGGCCTGGCCCGTGGAGGGGAAGCCCAGCAACCGGTTCGGGCGGCCCCGGAACGAGGGCAAGATGCGCTGGCAGGGCGTGACCATCCCGGCCAGGGAGGGCGCGCCGGTCAGGGCGATACACCACGGCAGGGTCGTCTACGCGGACTGGTTTCGCGGCTCCGGCCTGCTGCTCATCATCGACCACGGTGATGGTTACATGAGCCTGTACGCCCACAACCAGAGCCTGCTTAAAGAAGTGGGCGAATGGGTGACGGCCGGCACCACCATCAGCACCGTGGGCAACAGTGGCGGCCAGGATCGTGCGGCCCTGTATTTCGAGATCAGGCACCAGGGCAAACCCACCGACCCTGCAGGCTGGTGCAAGGGATGATGGCCGCTTTCCAATCGCGACGGAGATTGGGTTAAACTAGCGCTCTATTATGCAACAGGCGGCCCTGCAGCCACCCCCCCGGCGGTATTCATGAAACCTTTCCCCCTTCCTGTAAAAACACTGCTACTGGCTGCTGCCCTGGCGCAGGTCAGCCCCCTGCAGGCGGTGGAGGAACCGGGCAGAATTCCCCTGGACGAGCTGCGCACCTTTGCCGATGTCTACAACCAGATTCGCAGCGGCTACGTCGAGGAGATCGATGACAGCACGCTGCTGGAATATGCCATCCAGGGGATGCTGATGGGGCTTGATCCCCACTCGGTCTACCTCACGGAAGACGACTTCCAGAGCCTGCAGGACAGCACCTCCGGCGAATTCAGCGGCCTGGGCATCGAGGTGGGCATGGAGGACGGTTACGTAACCATCATCTCGCCCATAGACGGTTCTCCGGCGGCTGCAGCGGGCCTGCAAAGTGGCGATGTCATCCTGAAACTGGACAACGCGCCGGTGAAAGGCATGAGCCTCAACGAAGCGATCGAAATCATGCGCGGCCCCAAGGGCAGCAAAATCGAGTTGACCATCGGTCGCCCCGGTGAAAGCCAGCCCTTCGAGGTCACCCTGGTGCGCGACACCATCAAAGTCGCCAGTGTTCGCCAGCGCTGGCTGGAGCCGGGCTATGGCTATATCCGCATCGCCCAGTTCCAGAGCCCCACCGGGAATGACGTCAGCGCGTCACTGCAAAAGCTGATGCAGGAGCAGGATCTCAAGGGACTGGTACTGGACCTGCGCAACAACCCGGGTGGCATCCTGCGCGCCAGTGTCGACGTGGCCGGCCTGTTCCTGGATGGCGGCACGGTGGTCTACACAGAGGGCCGGCTGGCCAATTCCGACATGCACTATGACGCCGACCCGGTGGATGCCAGCAACGGCACGCCACTGGTGATACTGATCAACAGCGGATCTGCCAGCGCCTCGGAAATCGTGGCCGGCGCCCTGCAGGATCACGGCCGGGCGGTGGTGATGGGAACGAGCAGTTTCGGCAAGGGCTCGGTGCAGACGATCCTACCCCTGTCGGAATCCCGCGCAGTCAAGCTGACGACCGCCCTCTATTTCACGCCCAGTGGTCGCTCCATCCAGGCTGAAGGCATCGAGCCGGATATCCTGGTGGAGCGCGCCAGAGTCACCGCCTATAACACGACACAGCGCATCACCGAGGCAGACCTCAGTGGCCACCTGGACAATGTCAACGGCAATAATGGCAAGACTGGGGGGGCGTCCACCCGGAAGCTGAGCAGCGAACTGCTCAGCAGCGACAATCAGCTGTACGAAGCCCTGACTCTGCTGAAGGGACTCAATGTACTGGGGATGCGCAATCAGAAACCCGTTCCGGCCATTCCGCAGAAGCCTACCGGCGACTCCTGACCGGGGGGACCTCAGCGCCTCCATCGGGTTGCTGTGGGCCGGTATACTGCTTGCCCTCGCCAGTCCTGCCACGGGCACTTCGACCGGGCCGGTCGGGGCCTGCCATGCTGACCCTCCTCCCGGCCTGGCTGCCCCCGAAGTGGACAGGAAGCTGGTCCTGATCATCGACGACATGGGCAACCGCCTCCGTGACGGCCAGGCCGTGGTGGCACTGCCCGGCAGCCTGACCATCGCGGTACTGCCCCACACCCCCTACGGCCCCAGGCTGGCTCGCGCTGCCCACAAGGCCGGCAAGGAAGTGATGCTGCACGCCCCCATGAGCAACCTGGCCGGTACGGACCTGGGTCAGGGCGGCCTGACCGCGGAGCAATCGGAAGCGGAGTTCAGGGCCACCCTCGCCGAGGCGATCGACACCCTCCCGCACGTGAGGGGGATCAATAACCACATGGGCAGCGCACTCACCCAGCAGCGCCTTCAGATGGCGTGGGTCATGGACCTCCTGCGGGAGAAGGAGCTGTACTTCATCGACTCGAGAACCAGCGCCCGAACAGTCGCCGCCCAAACGGCCGCGGCGCACGGGGTGCCCCATCTTTCGCGCAAGGTATTCATCGACAATTCACGGGAGCCCGCCGCCATCGACGGCAGTTTCAGGCGCCTGCTGGAGGAGGTGGAAACAACCGGTCTCGCAGTCGGTATAGGACACCCCTACCCGGAGACCGTCGCATATCTGCAGGGGGTCCTGCCGCGCCTGCGCTGCCGCGGTATCCGCCTGGCGCTGGTATCGGAGGTCGTGAATGGCGGGGAGAATCAGAGCGGGAGAGGGCTGCCTCCTGAGGGACCTGCACGGCCTGCGGCGAGTGCAAGGTCAGAGCCGTACTTCGATGCCCCGCTCGGCCATATAGGCCTTGGCTTCGGGTACCGTGTATTCCCCGAAGTGGAATATGCTGGCGGCGAGCACGGCATCGGCACCGCCGATGAGAATGCCCTCCACCAGGTGTTCCAGGTTACCGACACCCCCTGAGGCGATCACCGGGATCTCCACCGCGTCGGTGATAGCCCGCGTGACGCCCAGCTCAAAGCCGTTTTTGGTACCGTCCCGGTCCATGCTGGTCAGGAGAATCTCCCCGGCGCCCAGCTCCGCCATGCGTCGCGACCAGGCTACCGCATCGATACCCGTGGGCCGGCGCCCGCCGTGGGTGAATATCTCCCAGCGCGGCTCGCCGTCCACATCATCAACCCGCTTGGCATCGATAGCCACGACGATGCACTGTGAACCGAAGCGGTCGGAAGACCGGCGCACCAGCTCGGGGTCGTGGATCGCGGCCGTGTTGATACTGACCTTGTCCGCGCCCGCGTTGAGCATGGTACGGATGTCTTCCACAGAGCGAATGCCGCCGCCAACGGTAAGCGGGATAAACACGTTCTCCGCGATCTGCTCTACCGTGTGCACGGTCGTCTCCCGGCCCTCGTGGCTGGCGGTGATGTCCAGGAAGGTGATCTCGTCCGCGCCCTGTTCGTTGTAGCGCATTGCGATCTCCACCGGATCCCCCGCGTCGCGGATATCCACGAAATTGACGCCCTTGACCACCCGGCCGTTCTCGACGTCCAGGCAGGGAATGATGCGCTTGGCCAGGCCCATATCAGGGAGCACCGTCGCAAAGCTTCTGGGCTTCGGCCACGTCCAGGGTGCCCTCATAGATCGCCCGGCCGGTGATCGCGCCACAAATGCCCTCGTGGGCCACCGCCTTCAGCGCCCGGATGTCATCGAGGTTGGTGATCCCGCCCGAGGCGATCACGGGGATGCTCGACGCCCGCGCCATGGCGACAGTCGCATCGACGTTCACGCCCTGCATCATCCCGTCACGGGCAATGTCGGTATAGACGATGGCGGACACGCCGTCCGACTCGAATCGTTTGGCCAGTTCCGCGGCGCGCACTTCCGACACTTCCGCCCAGCCATCGGTGGCCACCAGGCCGTCCTTCGCATCCAGGCCGACAATCACCTTGCCGGGAAACGCGGCGCACGCCTCGCCCACAAAGGCCGGCTCCTTGACCGCCTTGGTGCCGATAATCACGTAGCCGACACCCGCCCTGACATAGTGCTCGATGGTCTCCAGGCTGCGAATGCCGCCACCAATCTGGATCGGCAGCTCAGGCCAGGCGGCGGCGATGGCAGTGACCACCTCGCCGTTAACCGGCTCGCCGGCGAAAGCCCCGTTCAAATCGACCAGGTGCAGTCGGCGACAGCCGGCATCGACCCAGCGGCGGGCCATGGCGACCGGGTCATCGGAGAATACGGTGCTGTCATCCATCAGGCCCTGGCGGAGGCGCACGCACTGGCCGTCCTTGAGATCGATCGCGGGTATTATCAGCATCGGCCATTCCACTCCAGGAAATTTCGCAGCAGCTGCAGACCGGAAGTGTCGCTTTTCTCCGGGTGGAACTGCACCGCAAACAGATTGTCGCGCGCCAGGGCGGCATCGGCGCTGACGCCATAGCGCACACTGCCCGCCACCAGGCTGCGGTCTACCGCGTCCACGTAATAACTGTGCACAAAGTAAAAGCGCGTCATGTCGGGAATTCCACGCCACAGGGGGTGATCCATTGTCTGGCGCACCTCGTTCCAGCCCATGTGCGGAACCTTGAGACGGTGCCCCCCCTCATCGAGCAGGGGCTTGCCGAAGTAGCGGACTTCGCCGGGAATGATATCGAGGCAGGGCGCACCGCCATTCTCTTCGGAGTGGGTCATCAGTGCCTGCATGCCTACACAGATCGCCAGCACCGGCTTGTGCTGGTCTACCAGGGCATCGACCAGCAACTGGTCGCATTCAAGCCGGCGGATTTCCGCCATGCAATCACGGATGGCGCCCACACCGGGGAACACCACTCGGTCCGCCCTGGCGATCTTGTCGGCTTCGTGGGTTACCAGCACCTGCCGGGCGCCCGCATGCTCCAGGGCGCTGGCCACGGAGTGCAGATTACCCATACCGTAATCGATGACGGCGACGACGCCACTCACGTCAACAGGCCCTCGCCTAGAGTACGCCCTTGGTGGACGGCATGACCCCGGTCATGCGCGGGTCGGCCGTCAGGGCCATACGCAGCGCGCGACCGAAAGCCTTGAACACGGTCTCTGCCTGGTGATGACTGTTGTCGCCGCGCAGGTTGTCCACGTGCAGGGTCACGGCGGCGTGATTGACGAACCCCTGAAAGAACTCCAGGAACAGGTCTACATCGAAACCGCCCACCGACGCACGGGTAAAAGGCACCTCGTAGACCAGCCCGGGCCGTCCGGAAAAGTCGATGACAACCCGGGACAGGGCCTCGTCCAGAGGTACGTAGGCGTGCCCATAGCGGGCAATGCCCTTCTTGTCACCAACCGCCTGCGCAAACGCCTGGCCCAGGGTGATGCCGATATCCTCCACCGTGTGGTGGTCGTCGATTTCCAGGTCGCCTTTGGCCCGGACTTCCATATCGACCATCCCGTGTCGGGCCACCTGATCGAGCATGTGCTCCAGGAAGGGGATCCCGGTATCAAAAGCCGTTTCGCCGGAACCATCGAGGTTCACCGTCACGGTGATCTCGGTTTCCAGCGTGTTGCGCTCTACAGTGGCCTTGCGTTCAGCCATGGGTCTCTCCACGGGGGTGGCAGAAGGGGCACCATGCCCCGAAAAACGCGCCATTATAAAAGAATGCCGGAGGTAATTCACTGGCGGTTTTACCGTCGGCGCATTACCCTGAGGCCCCTGGATCGATGATACCCCGAATCACCATGCCACCTTCTCCCGACGACTTCGCATCCCAGGTACTCCACTGGTTCGACCGGCACGGTCGCAGGGACCTGCCCTGGCAACAGGACATCAACCCGTACCGGGTGTGGGTATCCGAGATCATGCTGCAGCAGACCCAGGTGAGAACCGTCGTTCCCTACTTCGAGCGGTTCATGGCCGAATTTTCCACAGTCGATGACCTGGCGGCCGCCGACGAGGACCGGGTGCTGCATTTGTGGACCGGCTTGGGATATTACGCCCGGGCCCGCAACCTGCACCGCGCAGCCCGCCTTGTCTGCGAGCAATGGGGTGGGCAATTCCCGGACTCTGTCGACGAACTGGGCAAATTGCCCGGCGTGGGGCGCTCGACCGCGGGAGCCATCGCCAGCATCGCCTTCGGCAGCCGGGCGGCCATCCTGGACGGCAACGTCAAACGGGTGCTCGCCCGCTACCATGCCGTGCCGGGCTGGCCGGGGCAAAGCGCCGTCCTGTCCCGCCTCTGGCAGATTGCCGAATCTTACACCCCCGAAATCCGGGTAGCTGATTATTCCCAGGCGATGATGGACCTCGGGGCCACCCTTTGCACCCGAACCTCCCCGGCCTGCGACCGCTGTCCACTCGCAGCAGGGTGTGCAGCACTGGTCTCCGGCAGCCAGTCCGATTTCCCCGGCAGGAAGCCGAAGAAATCCCTGCCCGTGCGCAAAACCACCTTTCTGATGGTGCAAAACGGGTCCGGAGAGGTCTGGCTGGAGAGGCGCCCCGGGCACGGCATCTGGGGGGGGCTCTGGTGCTTCCCGGAAATCGACGCACCGACGGATTCCAGCACCTGGTGCGTCGACCGTTGGGGTCTGGAGCCCGAGCGCATCCAGCCCTGGGAGCCCTTCAGGCACACCTTCAGTCACTATCACCTGGATATCGAGCCGGTGCTGACCACCCTGCCGCTCTCCCCCGGGGCTGTCATGGAAGGTGACGGACAGCTCTGGTATAACAGGCGCCAGCCACAGGCGATAGGCCTGGCGGCCCCGGTCGCCGGTTTGCTGGCACGGTTGTAAACAGAGGAGCAGACATGTCCCGCACGATCTTTTGCAGGAAATACCAGAAGGAAATGGAGGGGCTGGATGCCCCGCCCTACCCAGGCCCCAAGGGACAGGAGATTTTCGAATCCATTTCCCGACAGGCGTGGCAGGATTGGCAGGCACACCAGACCATGCTGATCAACGAGAAGCACCTGAGCCTGGCGGATGTCCAGACACGGAAATACCTGCAACAGGAAATGGACAA
The DNA here is from genome assembly GCA_024640505.1 of Halieaceae bacterium. Classification (GTDB taxonomy): domain Bacteria; phylum Pseudomonadota; class Gammaproteobacteria; order Pseudomonadales; family Halieaceae; genus JARRPM01. Next base: position 200 of record JAHEEV010000057.1, on the reverse strand, counting down.
GTTTTTCGCCGGCGAAGATTATGACAAAGCCGAGGGTTACGTGCCCCCCTCGGCGTAATGGCCGGACCCTTGACTCACCCAGCCCATACGGGTTTAATACCCGCCTCTCGAGTTTAGCGACCCCGCCCAGATAGCTCAGTCGGTAGAGCAGGGGATTGAAAATCCCCGTGTCGGCAGTTCGATTCTGTCTCTGGGCACCA
>JAHEEV010000056.1 GCA_024640505.1 Halieaceae bacterium | reverse complement strand
CTCGTACTGGATGGCAGCTTCTCCGATGAGGAGGGTGTCTACCACGAGGGCGACTTCCTGATGCGCGACGGCGAACACACCCACACGCCCACCGCCGCAAAAACCGGCGACTGCGTCTGCATCGGCGTGCTGGATGCGCCCATTCGCTTTACGCGCTGGAACTACCGGCCACTGAACCCCTTCCTGAAGTTGCACGCACATTGAGCTGCTGCCGGGTGACCTTCTCACCCGGCGTCTTCACCTTCCGAGGAAGCCTCTCCCCCCCGTTTTGACGAAGCCTCGCGGCATGGGCTACTGTGCGCTTGACAGCCGCATCACTGACCGGGACCTTCATGTCCGTTGTCGCTCGCATCGGAGGAACTTTTCTCGCCTTGATACTCGCCAGCGCAGGCGCGTCCGCCAGTCCGCCCATCGAACCAGGCGTCACCCGGGGTCTGGCACAATGGCGCGCGACACAGTTGTCCGACATCCGCTACCAGCTGCTTTTCGATATACCGGCTGATCCGGCGGCCGCTGTTCCGGCACGGGTCATTATCAGCTTCAGCCTGAAGGCAGTCGCGGGCGACCTGCAGCTCGATTACCGCGCACCCCCGGACACCCTCCAATCGATCCGGGTCAATGGCAAGGCCGAGCCACACCGTATCCTCCGTGAGCACATCGTGTTACCCGCGGCCAGCCTGGTGCGCGGCCAGAACCGTGTGACTATCGAGTTCCTGGCCGGCACGGGCTCACTCAACCGCAACCCCGATTATCTCTACACCCTGTTCGTGCCGGATCGGGCCCGGAGCGCCTTCCCGCTGTTCGATCAGCCGGACCTCAAGGCGACCTGGGAGTTGACTCTCGTCACACCCGCCGGCTGGACAGCGGTAGCCAATGCACCGCTGGCAGTGAGTAGAACGACGGGAAACCGCGTCGAGCACCGCTTCCAACCCTCGGACCTGATCAGTTCCTACCTGTTCGCCTTCGCCGCGGGCCGCTTCGATACCGTGACCCGGAAGGTCGACGGGCGGTCCATGACCCTGTATCACCGCGAGACGGATGGCAACAAGGTGACGCGCAACCTGGATGATATCTTCGAGTTGCACGGCCAATCGCTGGAGTGGTTGGAGCACTACACGGGGATCGATTATCCATTCCAGAAATTCGATTTTGTCCTCGTCCCCGATTTCCAGTATCGCGGCATGGAGCATCCCGGGGCCATTCTCTATCGGGCATCGGCCCTGCTGCTGGATCCGACCCCCTCCAGGCAGGAACTGCTGCGCAGGGCACAGCTCATCGCCCACGAGACCGCGCACATGTGGTTCGGTAATCTCGTCACCATGCGCTGGTTCGACGATGTGTGGACCAAGGAGGTTTTCGCCAATTTCATGGCCGACAAGATCGTCAATCCCGCCTTTCCGGAGATCGACCACGACCTGGCCTTTATCGCGACTCACTATCCCCGGGCCTACAGGGTGGACCGCACGGCGGGGGCCAACCCCATCCGCCAGCCGCTGCGCAACCTGAACGAAGCGGGACAACTCTACGGCGATATCATCTACCACAAGGCGCCGATCATGATGCGCCAGCTGGAACAGATGTCGGGAAAGAATACTTTCCGACAGGGCGTGCGGGCCTATCTTCATCGCTTTGCCCACGCCAATGCCAGCTGGCCGGAGCTGGTGGACATACTGGATAAAAGCAGCGATGCCGCACTGGGTGCATGGAGCTCGGTATGGGTCGACACCCCGGGCAGGCCGCGATTCGTCACGGGAGCTTCCGACCGTAACCCCGGGACGTCTATTCTGGCGCAGGAGGACGCGGCCGGGCTGGACCGCATCTGGCCACAACGCTTTGGCCTGATGGCACCTCCCTTCACGCCGGGAATCGCGTGGCAGCTGGTCAGCGACCGTCCCGCAATCCCCCTGCCCCCCGAGGCCGCCTCGGCAACGCCGCTCCTGTTCAACGCCGACGGCTACGGCTACGGGCTGTTTCCCGCGGATCTTGCGCTGTTCGATAACTGGCCCGGGTTGTCGGCGGCAACCCGGGGCTCACTGCTGGTAAATGCCTACGAGAACCTGCTGCACGGCTCGCTCACCGGGCCGCAGGCCTACTTCCGGATCCTGCTCGGAATCCTGGGGCGGGAGCAGGATGAACTGCTGCTGCAACTGGCGCTGGATCAGCTGTCCCACGTCTACCAATACCTGCTTCTCCCAGAGGTACAGGCGGCGGAAACCGCTGCCCTGGAAGCCATACTGTGGCAGGGCGTGTTGGAGCGACCTGTCGACAGCGCCCGGAAGCTGTTTTTCGAAGGTTATTCTGCCCTGGCCAGTTCACCCGCGGCCATGGACCGGCTCCACACCATCTGGTCCCGTAAATGGGTGCAGGACGGCCTGGAGCTGGAGGAGGACGAGTTGATCGCGCTGACCGGCAGACTGGCCATCCGGCTGCCGGAAAAGGCTTCCGGCTTGATCGAAGTACAGCAGGCCCGTACGGCCAATCCGGACAACCGGCGCAGGCTGATATTCATCGCTCCCGCACTGTCGCAGGAAGCCACCGTGCGCGATGCCTTCTTCGAATCCCTGGCCGAGGAGGGCAACCGGCAGACCGAGCCCTGGGTACTGGAGGCCCTCCGCCTGCTCCACCATCCCGCCAGGATCTCTGAGGCGGAACGCTACCTGCTGCCCGTACTGGAACTGCTGCAGGAGATCCAGGTGACCGGCGACATCTTTTTCCCCGGTGAATGGCTGCGCGCCTCATTGGCGCGCCACCACAGCGCCGCTGCTGTCGCCACAGTCCGCGCCTTCCTGGCAGATCACCCGGACTACAACCACCAACTGCGCATGAAAATACTGCAGTCCGCAGACGCGCTTTTTCGCGCCTGCCGCATTCGCAGCGGAAAAGCCTGCTGAATCACTACCCGGAAGGCTATAGAACCAGAGTTTCGCCCGTTGCCTACCAGGGCAGGCGGTCCAGGTCCACATTGCCACCGCTGAGCACAATGACAACGCGTTTGCCAGCAAAGCGCGCGGGCTGCGCGAGTACAGCCGCCAGCCCCACCGCGGCGGAAGGTTCGATGACCAGCTTCATGCGGGTCCACACCAGCCGCATGGCCTCGATAATGGCCGCATCCTCCGCACAGAGGATGTCGTCCACCTCACGACGGATAATTGCGAAGTTCAGCTCACCCAGGGACGTGCGCAAACCGTCCGCCACCGTGTCCGGTGCCAGCTGGGGCTGCCACACGCCGGACCGAAGACTGCGGCGGGCATCATCCGCTCCCGCGGGCTCGGCACCCATGATTTGCGTATCGGGCATCAGCGCCCTGCCGGCTATGGCGCAGCCGGCCAGCAAGCCGCCCCCACCCACGGGGGTCACCAGAACATCCGGGGGAGCGCGCAGTTGCGCAGCGATCTCCAGCGCCGCAGTTCCCTGGCCGGCGATGACGTCGGGGTGGTCGTAAGGCGGAATGAAACGGGCTCCGGTGCGATCGCAAAGCACCCGGAGTGCCTCCTCCCGTGCAGCCTGTGTGGCCTCGCAGAAGGTGATCTGCCCGCCATAGGCGCGCACCGCATCCACTTTTACCGCGGGCGCATTGTCCGGCATGACGATGTTGGCGGAGATACCCATGCGGCTGGCCGCCAGTGCCAGCGCCGCCCCGTGATTCCCCGAGGAATGGGTAGCCACTCCCCCGCGCCGCTGCCCGGGTGAGAGGGACAGCACCGCGTTGTGGGCACCCCGTGCCTTGAACGCGCCTGCCTTCTGCAGGTTTTCGCACTTGAAACGGATCTCACAACCCGCCGCGCGATCGATCAGTTCACTGCCGAGAATAGGCGTGCAGTGCACATAGTCAGCGATGCGCGCTGCAGCCTGTTCAATCTGCTCGAAGGTAACGGTCATGGTGTCAGTCATTCTGCAGGTAGGGCCACCGGTTGACAACGTACTGGCCACTCACCACGCCAGATTCCTTCAGAGGCGGCTGGCCGGCCCAATTTCCGGAATCTGTCCGTTTTTCTCCATCTGCCCCCCAAAGAGGCTGCCCGGCGCGGTACTTAAAGCTACAATTGCCGCCCTGAGTACCACCTAAAGGTGATTGTGGCGCAGCCCTGAACTGCTAGACTGCATCATCCCCGAATTCGATCCAGAGGAGAGTTTCATGAGTATGTCCCTGCGCGATCCGTCCCTGCTTCGCACCCAGTGTTATATCGATGGTCAATGGGTCGATGGCACCTCTGGCAAACGTTTTGCCGTGCTGAACCCCGCCAACGGCGAAACCCTCGCGGAAGTGGCGGATGTGGGTGCGGAAGAAACCCGCCAGGCGATCGAGGCAGCGGATCGGGCCATGGGGTCGTGGAAAGCCCGTCCGGCCAAGGAACGGGGCGATCTGTTGCGCAAGTGGTACGACCTGATCATGGCCAACCAGGAGGACCTGGCGCTGATCATGACCCTGGAACAGGGCAAGGTACTGGCTGAATCCCGGGGAGAGATCGCCTATGCGGCCTCTTTCATCGAGTGGTTCGCGGAAGAGGCACGCCGGGTATACGGCGACGTGGTCCCCCTCCCCCAGACTGATCGGCGCGGCGTGGTGATCAAGCAGCCCGTTGGCGTCGTGGCCGCGATCACCCCCTGGAACTTCCCCGCCGCCATGATCACCCGCAAGGCGGGGCCGGCCCTGGCCGTAGGCTGTGGCATCGTGATCAAGCCTGCCAAGGAGACCCCCCTGTCGGCACTGGCTCTCGCCGGACTGGCTGAACGGGCCGGCATTCCCGCCGGCCTGCTCAATGTGGTGTGCGGTACCAGTTCACGCGCCATCGGCGGTGAAATGACCGGCAACCCCATTGTGCGCAAGCTGACCTTCACCGGCTCCACGCCGGTGGGCAAGGAGCTGGTCAAACAGTGTGCGGACACGGTGAAGAAAGTGTCCATGGAACTGGGCGGCAATGCCCCCGTGATCGTATTCGACGACGCGGACCTGGATGCCGCCGCCGTCGGTGCTGCGGCGTCAAAGTACCGCAACTCGGGGCAGACCTGCATCTGCGCCAATCGCATCCTGGTGCAGGACAGCGTCTACGACGCGTTCGTGGAAAAATTCACCGGCGTGGTCACGGGCTTCAAAATCGGCAGCGGGGTTGACGCGGGCGTCACCCATGGCCCGCTGGTCAACGCGGGCGCGGCGCGGGATGTCGACGCCATGGTCAGGCAGGCACTGGAGAGCGGCGCCAGGGCCGTGGTCGGGGGCGAAATCGATGCGCTGGGTGAATGTTTCTACCAGCCCACCATCCTGACGGACGTCAATGACGGCATGCGTGTATTCCGGGAAGAGATCTTCGGGCCGGTGGCGCCCATCTTCAGGTTCAGTACCGAAGAGGAAGCCATTGCCATGGCCAACGACACCGAGTTCGGCCTGGCCTCCTACATCTATACCCGGGATATAGGGCGTGTCTGGCGTGTCTCTGAGGGCATCGAGTACGGTATGGTCGGCGTCAACGAGGTGGCCATCACGTCGGACATCATTCCCTTTGGCGGGGTAAAGGAATCCGGCATGGGCCGGGAGGGCTCAAAGTACGGTGTCGACGACTACCTCGAGACCAAGTACATCTGCATGGGCGGACTCGACAGTTAGGGGTAACCGACCCACATCGGCTACTGGAAAGGGGAGCTCTCGTGTCGGCAGTCATCTATCCAACCACCAACCTCAAGACCACCGAGCAGCTCGTCATCGAGCGCGGTGAGGGTGTCTATGTCTACGACAACCAGGGCAACCAGTACCTGGAAGGTATGGCCGGCCTGTGGTGTACCGGCCTGGGCTATGGCAATCGGGAGTTGATCGAGACGATCAGCGAGCAGTTGTCGAAGCTCTCCTTCACCCACATGTTCGGCGGCAAAACCCACCAGCCCGGCATCGATCTGGCGAACAAGCTGGCCGCCATGGTGCCGGTAAAGGATGCGAAAATATTTTTCGGCAACTCCGGCTCCGATGCCAACGATACTCATGTCAAGCTGTTGCGCTATTACTTCAACGCCATCGGCAAACCGGAGAAGTACAAGATCATCACCCGGGAGCGGGCCTACCACGGAGTCACCGTAGCCGCGGGCTCCCTGACCAGCCTGCCGGCCAACCTGGCGCACTTCGACGCCCCCCTGGAAGCCCTGGGCATCCTGCGGACGGATCACCCCCACTACTATCGGGGTGCACAGGGTGATGAGAGCGAAGCGCAATTCGTCGAACGTATCACCGGCAACCTGGAAAAACTGATCCAGGAGGAGGGTCCCGAGACCATCGCCGCCTTCGTTGCCGAACCGGTTACCGGGGCCAGCGGCGTGATCGTGCCACCCGCCGGCTACTATGAAAAAGTGCAGGCTATCCTCGAGCGCTACGACATTCTCTTCTGGGCGGACGAGGTGATAACCGGCTTCGGCCGCACGGGCCACCTGTTCGGCTGCGATACCGTTAATATCCGCGCGCCCGCCCAGATGACCTTCGCCAAGCAGCTCTCTTCTGCCTACTACCCTATCAGCGCCGCGGTCATCCGCGGCGATCTCTACGAGGCAATGGTCGAGCCCAGCGCCGAGGTCGGCGTTTTCGGCCACGGCTACACCTACTCCGGCCATCCTGTGGGCTGCGCCGCCGCCCTGAAGACCCTTGAGATCTACGAACGCGACAACCTCTATGCCAATGCGGCGGAGATGGGCGACTACCTGCAGTCTCGCCTGGGCGAGCTGCGCGATCATGAGGCAGTCGGGGAGGTGCGCGGCGTCGGCCTGATCGCCGCCGTGGAACTGGTAGAGGACAAGACCAGCAGGGCGCCCGCCCTGGCGCTGGCAAAGCGCGTCACGGGCCTGTGCCAGGAGAACGGCCTGATCGTGCGCAATGTGGCGGGTAACGCCCTGGCCCTCTGTCCCCCGCTGATCATCACCCGGGACCAGGTGGACGAAATCATCGACAAGCTGAAACGCTCGATCGACCAGGCACTGTAGGGGCTGATTCGCTCGGCACGCTTTTACTGGAGCGACAGGTCCGGGACCATGATGATCAAGACCGCCACACACGTCCTCTGCCTCTCGTTGCTGCTGGCAGCGCTCGCCGGCTGCTCGCGGGAACCAGCCCGGGATCCCCTGCGTGACGGCGCCGTGGTGCTGGCCTTTGGCGACAGCGTGACCCACGGCACCGGCGCGGGCAGCGGCCAGGGTTACCCCGAACTGCTGGCCAGGGAAACCGGTTGGTCGGTCATCAATGCCGGAGTCCCGGGAGACACCGCCGGGCAGGCTGTAAACAGGATCGGGTCACTGCTGGATCGCTACGAGCCCGAGCTGGTGATCGTCGAACTCGGGGGCAACGACTTCCTGCGCCAGCGGCCGGAGGGTCAGGTCAAGGAAGATCTCCGGGCGATCCTGCACGCCTGCCGCGATGCCGGTATCACGGCGGTGCTGGTCGCGGTGCCCAGGCTGTCCCTGCTGCGGGCTGGCATCGGTGCGCTGGCGGATTCCCCCATCTACCGTGAACTGGCCGAAGAGGAACAGGTGCCGCTGATCGCCGGCGTGTTTTCTGACGTCATCTCCGACGAAAACCTGCGGGCCGATCGCATCCACCCCAACGCGCAGGGCTACCGCGAGCTTACCGCGGGCTTCATCAGGGCAATGCGGGACATGGGTCTGGCCCGGTGAACCGCTGGTCACCCGGCAATAAAGGGAGCGGCCACTTTTGCCAGTAGTGAACGCAGGGTGTCCCGCTCCCCGGCAGTGAGTGGGGCGGTCAGCTGGCCGATGGCAGCGTCGGCAGCAGTTTCCAGTGTAGGCCGCAGCTCACGGCCCCTGTCGGTCAGGAATACCCGTGTGACGCGGCCGTCATCCCCGTCCGGCGCCCGGCGCACATAGCCTGTCTGCTCGAGCCGCGCCAGTGCCCGGGTTACCGCTGCCTTGTCGATGCCGATGATATCGGCCAGTTCCTGCTGTTTGCGACCATCCCTGATATAGAGGCCGAAAAGATAGAGGTAGCGGCCGTGGCCCAATTCCAGGGATGACAACTCCCGGTCCAGCAGCCTGGACACCTGCCAGTAGAGGCGGAACAGGTGGCGCGCCTCGTTGTTTTCAAGATCAATCATCGGGCCGTGCCCTCCTCCCCGTGTTTGGCAGGCAGCAACCATGCCGCCAGGGCGACCAGCGCGGTCAGCGCCAGACAGACATAAAAAATATCGTCCAGCGCCAGGGTGCGCGCCTGGACGGTCACCGCCCTGTCCAGGGCCGCCAGGGCAGCAGCCGGTTCCGGCAGCCGCTGCGACAGCAGGTCCATCGCCTCCTGGTACTGGGGCGATTCCGGTGAGAGCGTCTCCGCCAGCCGGCTGCGATGGTAAATGGCACGCTGGTCCCACAGGGTGACGCCCAATGCCGTACCCAGGCTGGAGGCCAGCATGCGCATGAAATTGAAGATGCCGGTGGCGGAGGCATTCATTTCCGGCGGCAGGCCGACCAGGGACACCACCATCAGCGGCATCCAGGCGAAGGGCATGGCGATGCCCATCGCAAACCGCGTGGCGGCCATGTAGGTATCGGTCGATTCGGTACTCGTCTGTGCCTGCAGGTAGAGAGCCACACCCCAGAAGATACTCCCCAACATGACCAGCGGCCGGGGGTCCCAGGCGCGCAGGCGCTGACCCAGCAGCGGCATCAGGATGATCGGCGCGATTCCCATCGGTGACATCACGAGCCCGGACCAGGTCGCGCTGTACCCCATGCTGGTCTGCATCCAGACGGGATAGATAACCGTGGCAAGCACCAGGGTGGTGTAAAGGGCCGATAGCAGCAACGTACCTACCAGGAAGTTGCGGTGAGCAAACAGTGACAGGTCTACCACCGGGTGAGCCTCGCCGCGCTCCCAGGCGAGAAACAGGAAGAAGAACAACACGGAGATCACCAGCATAATCCGGATCCCGTTCGAGGCCAGCCAGTCCAGTTCATGGCCACGGTCAAGCACCAGCTGGAAGCAGATGACGCCCACCATCAGCAGTGCCAGCCCGATAAAATCCACGGGCTCCCGGAGCCGTTCGCTTTCGAAGCGACGCAGCAGGGTCCAGGACGCATAGACCGAAAACAGGCCGACCGGGATATTGATCAGGAAAATCCAGGGCCAGCCCAGGCGATCGGTAATGAAGCCACCCAGCAGGGGCCCCAGAACGGGCGCCACGGCGCTGGTAACCCCCCAGATGCCCAGGGCCAGCCCGTGCTTTTCGACCGGATAGATGCGCAACAGCAGTGACTGGGACAGGGGCAGCAGCAGTCCGCCGGAAAACCCCTGCAGCGCACGGAACAGCAGCAGCTGGTTGAAACTCGTCGCCATCGCACACAGCCAGGAGGTTGTGGTGAACAGCAGCACGGCCATGCAGAAGGTGTGCACCTCGCCAAAGCGGCGGGTAATCCAGCCCGACAGGGGCAGCACCACCGCCAGGCACACGCTGTAGGACGTGATGACCCAGCTCCCCTGGGAGGGCGTGGCCCCAAGGTTGCCGGCAATGGTGGGAAGGGACACGATGGCGATCGTCGTGTCCAGGACATTCATGAAACTGGCCAGGGCCACGGCCAGGGTAGCCAGCAGCAGCGGCAGGCCCTCGAGATGCCCGTTAGTCCCGGTCCCGGACACCCTAGCGTCCCTGGTTGCCCGTACCCTGATCGGCAATGATCCGGGCGATCACCTCCTCCACACCCTCCTCCTGGTAGGCGTAGATATCCGCATCGACCAGCGGCCCGCTACGTCTTTGTGGCACCAGGGCGGGGCCGCTGCGGTCACGGGTATCGATGCGAACATGAAGGGAGGCACCGAAGGGCAGCGGGTGTTCCCGGTCAAAGCCTTCCACCAGGGCGATCCGCACCGGGACACGCTGCACGATTTTGATCCAGTTGCCGGTGGCATTCTGCGGCGGCAGCAGCGAGAAGACGGCACCGGTCCCCGTGCCAATACTCTCTACCACGCCTGACAGGGTGACATCGCCCCCGTAGAGGTCGCTTTGTATTTCCACGGGCTGGCCGGGCCGGATGTGGCGTAGCTGGGTCTCCTTGAAATTGGCCTCGACCCAGGCCGCATGGCGCTCGGCGATACTGAACAGCGGTGTGCCGGGGGCCACCTGTTGACCGGCCTGGACTCTGCGCCGCGCCACCTCTCCCGCCACAGGTGAGAGGATCCGCGTCTTGCGCCAGCTGCGATAGGCGCTGCGCAACCTGGCGGCTGCCGCCATCACCTGGGGATGCTCCGCCAGCGGCTGGTCGCCCGCCCGAACCCGCGCCTTGACCAGTGCCAGCTCGGCGGTCTCCAGGGCAACGCGCGTCTCCTCCTCCCGCGTTCGGGCGGCGTCGAGCTCTTCTTCCGATACCATGTTCTCGGGAAACAGTCGCTGCCGCCGCTGCAACTCCTCGCGTGCCAGCCGATGGGTGACCACGCGCAGGCGTCGCTCACCCTCCAGCCGCCCGACTTCCGCGCGCAGCGTGAGCACGTCCTGCACGGCAATGGCCAGCTCGCTCTTGCGCAACGCCAGCTGCTGGACTTCGTCGCCGTCCGCCAGCCGCAACAGTTCCTGTCCCCGCTCTACGGGTTCGTTGGTGTCACTGCCAATCCAAACCACCGTACCGCCGATCTGGGCGCTGACCTCCACCAGGTTGCCTGTCAGGGAGGCGTTTTCCGTGGTCACAGACCACTGCCCCCGCCAATACCACCAGGCCGCAGCCGCGCTGCCGGCGACCAGGACAAGAAGCAGGATCGATAGAATCAGGCCCTTGCGGGCAGGTTGTTTGTCCTCGCCGGTCACAGCGTCTTCCTGGAAGGTGCTCCCCGCTCATCCTAGGCACAATTAGTTGACCCGTCAACTATTCGGACGTGATCCCGGGAAGGTGGCAGTCCCCGATTCAGGCAGGGGTCAGCCTTGGAGTCCGGAGAGAGCCGTTTGCACGGAGGCCCAGGTCGAGACGCAGTAGGGCACGAGGTAGGTCAGAAAGATCTTGAGGGCGGCTTCCCCATCGACGCTCCCTGCCAGCAGACGGTCGCCATGGTTGATCAGTGCCAGGATCGTGCCTACCAGCAGGGCGACCCTGAGGCTGCGCCGTACGATGTCAGGACGCAGGGCGACGTCCAGCCAGCTAGACACCCTGGGACATCCCACCGTCATCGGGCGCCGCCGACCGGGCATCGCCAAACAGACCGTAGTGGAAACAGCCCTCGATCACGCCGCTGGCGTAGTTCCCGTTCAGGCCCATAAAACCGCCGACAGCGAAGTAGACCTGCAGCCGGGGGTCGGCTTCCATGGCGGCGCGCACATTGTCCACCAGCTGCTCATCGGCGTTCTTCACCAGCACACCGCAGAAACCTGCAGTCAGGGGAAAGATGTCATTGCCGCTGTCGCCGCAGAACACCACCTCCTCCCGGGGCGACCCGAACGCACTCGCAACATACTCGAGGGCCGTCTGCTTGGTGGCGCTGTGGGGCAGGAAATCCAGCAGGCCCTTACCGTCCAGCGAATCGAAACTGTAGATGATCTCCTCGTCAAACCGCCCTTTTACCCGGGCATCGACTTCCCGCAGGATCTGGTCCTTGCTTTCATGGTTGACGTAGTAGCTCTGCTTGAAGGGATTGAGATGCTCCGGCTCCTGCTCTCGCAGCCCGTCGATACCCTCTACAGCGGCCGCAAGGGCCGGGGCATCCCACCGGGGACTGGTGCGATGTACGTGCTGCGACCAGCCCTCGTCGAGATGCCAATGACCCTGCTCATACCGGCGGATAGTCGTACCGACATCGCCGCAGAGGATATCGGGGAAGCGGACACCGTACTCCCGGATCGCCCGTTCAGTCAGATCCAGATTACGGCCCGTGACATAGACCAGCAGAATGTCGTTTTCACGGGTGAGACGATTGAACAGGGGGATCGCCCCGCTGTCCGCCTCCCACTTCCCGTTGGGCAACAGTGTCCTGTCAAGGTCGGTCGCGAGTATCTGCACGAAACATTTCTCCCCTTGGTCGTCAGCGATAGGATCTGAGGGTCGTGTCCCCGTCCCCGTCCTGATGGGTGATGACAAAGCCCAGATCCTGCAGATTCGCATCGAGCGTGGCCTCGCAGACCCCGTTGCTCCAGCGCATGTACAGGCGATGCTCGCCGCGATCCTCTATCTCCAGTCGACCGGAAAAGGCGGGTGACCTGTTGCGCAGACGGATCAATTCCAGCTGGTCACGCACTATGATCCGCTTCAGTCCCTGTTCGATGTCGCTGTGGGACAGGGTGGTGCGATTGATCTCCTTGTGGCCTGCCGTGCCGCCCTCGTCGGCCGCCTCGTAATTGTTTTTTCCCGCAAAGAGATCCAGATACCAGACCTGCGGAATACCGGGCATGAACATCTGTATCGCCCGCGCCAGGCGCAACTTGCGCTCATCCTCACCCAGCGCGCTGAAAAAGGTGGCATTGATCTGATAATAGGAGATTTTTTTGCCGTCAGGCCCGTAAAGGCTTTTTACCCGTCCGCCCCGGTCCATGATCCTCTGGATAGCCCTGTCGATTTCCTCATCACTGAGCAATCCCTCCCGCGAAATACCGAGAATGTCCTTGCCGCGCAGGTCCAGGACGGGAATACCGTCATGGCAACCCAGCATATTGACCGTCCTGATCCCTTTTTCCAGCATTTCACGCACCCAGCGCATCAATGGACGGCTGGTTCCACGATCGAGCGCATCGATAACCAGACCGGGGAAGAAAAAGTCGTAGATGACGAACCCCCGGTGGGCGACTTCTTCGTGAAGTCCGTAACCGAACTCGGAATGAACTTCCGGCAGCAGGGTGAGACCGTGTTCACCCGCCATGCACTTCAGCCGCTCCAGGTAGTCCCAGGTACCGGGCTCGTTGAAAAAATTCGGCTTGCAGGGCTCCTTGTGCAGGTAGGCGAAGGCATCGAGCCTCACCAGGCTGGCTCCGTAGCCGGCCAGCTTCTGCAAGGTCTCCTCGTAAAAATCCCAGATCGACTCCGACCGGGCATTGAGGTCCATCTGGCCCAGGTACTGTCGCTTCCGTTCGATGATATCGGTGACGGGACCTGCATATTTTGCGTAGCCGGCCCAATCTATCCCGGCCGGGGCGACACCGGCCTCCAATGCGCGATTGGCTATCGCTACCAGGGCCTCTCCCTGGGCCGGATCCAGGCCGTCAATACGTTCCAGGTCCTCCTGGACCAGTTTCCCGTAGGTGACCTGTTGGTAAAACGTGTTCCAGTAAGGTCGCTCACTGCCGTCGGGAAAGCGCACTTTCAGGATTGGCAAACCGGGTTTGCGCATGAACAGCACGTCGAGACATTCCGGATCGGGAAGAACATAACCGTCTGGCCCCATCGTCCCGTGGGATGCCCAGAACTCGTTCCAGTCGATAAAAAAGTCTTTGTAAGCAGACTCGTCGCCATACGCCAGCATATCCTGGAACTGCGGCGAACCTACCGACAGGTGATTCAATACCAGGTCGAACTTCAGGCGGATACCCAGGCCTTTCAACCGCGCGAGATCTGTCGGACTGACCAGTTCCTCGTTCATGTCGTAGTCGATAATCGAGAATCCGCGATCCAGGTCGCTGTTGAAAAACGTCGGAAGTATATAAAAGAGAGAAAAAGCATCCTCGAATTCCGGTCTGCTCATCATGTCTACCGTATCCGCGAGATGCCTACCTATACTGTCGGGATAGGCGTTGAACATCACCCCGTTCATCACGTTTTCTGTCATCGTTCTATTCTTCTTCTAGGACACTGTGCCGGCCGAGTCTGCCAGATGTACGATCGCCCGGGCGACATGAAAAAAACGGTTTTCCGCAAAATCTCTCACCGTGCGGACGTGGAACACGTCTGCCAGCACCTTCGCCTGTCGCGCCGAAATGCCGTCCAGCCCCGATACGGCGCCATCGACCATCTCGAGCAGGCCGCCCCGCCCCGCATCGGCCAGGTCTACGACTCCCTGGGCCCGCTCGAACAATGGGCTGGTACCCATATCGCGGATCGAATGCAGCCTGAAGGCAGCCTCGAGCTTTTTGCCGCTGGCATCTGAAACACCCTTGAGCGCCGCTATCGGGGCGTCGGCGAGGTCCAACGCACTCATGTGTCTGTAGGCCTTGACCACGGCATCGTGGATGGCAACCTCCTCGGGCGTCTCCCCCGGTTCACCCGTTATATCACGGTCTCCATTACCGCCCGCCGCCAACTCGGCGGCCGAATTGGCCAGCTCTGTCAATCGGGACAGTACGGCCCCGACAGCCTGGGTAGGCTGCCGCATGAACTGGATATCCCTGTCGGCATTCCCCCGGGTGAAGCTCTGCAACGTCCGCATGGCCTCGCCAGCCGCATCCTGCAGTAGTGACCTGCGACGGTTGATCCGCTCGGCCCGGCCACTGCGACTCTGGCGGTTCGACTCGGCCAATCTCTCCACGGCGTCACGATTCCTGTCCAGCAGCCGCTCCAGGCTGCGTTGTCCCAGCCCATAGCCCGCAAACAGGTTGCGGAACTGGGCGATCATTTCCGCCGGATCGGTAAGGGCGAGCAGACCCTGGACGTCGGTGGCGTAGTGCTCATCGACCTCCCTGACCGCTTCGGACAGGTCCTCCAGGGGGTCACCGCCAACAAAGCCACGACGCTGTGCGCGGCCGTAAACATTTTTGCTGATCAGCATCCAGCGCTCGGTGGCGGAGATTTTCTTCCTGGCCGTTCTGCCGTCCTCACTGCGCGCGGCACCGGCAGATGACTTTCTCGCCAATGATTTTTTGCCCGTTTTTGCGGCCTTGCGTTTCGCGGTCATCATGGCTGCACCTCCCGGAGGGGTTCGCGCCTGGTACACCAAGGCTGGCAAAGATGGCCGCAACGGTCAAGTCGATGGCTGTGCACCGGGGTCACACCGAAGCGACCAACCAGTAGAATCGATGTGGTGGAATCACCAGTTGTTCCTTGAACAGGGCGGGGGATTCGCCACTGGCGGCATCCTGAAGCGGACCCAGGGAGAAGGGTCCCCGATTTCTGAGGTCGGCCATATCCAGTTGCTGGGGATGGTCATGAAAATTGGCCACGGCCAGCACCGACTCGTCAGGAGAATCGAGATTGGCGCGGATAAACACGAACAGGTGTTCGTTGCCCACGTCAATCAATTCCCGGTTGTTGAAATCCGCAAAGGCCGGCAGGGTTTTCCGCACGGCAATCAGGCGGCTTATGCCGTCGAATATCCGCTGCTCGACACTCCCCCGCATATGCCGTTGCTCGATCTTCTCCCAGTCATAGATAGGTCGATGTATCCAGCGATTGTCCCTGGCGCGCGACGGATCTTCCAGGTAACTGTAATGGTTCACCGTGCCGATCTCATCGCCGTAGTACAACAGCGGGATACCCCCGAATGACAGGATCAGGCCATGCAGCAGCAGGATCTGGTCAATGCTGCGCTGGATCTGCTCGGGGTCCCCGGATTCCAGTGCTGCTTCAAGGCCGACCAGGGAGGCCAGCGTACCGGATATCCGCATGTCACCGGTCTTTTCATTGCGGCCGAAGGGCTGGCCCCTGGCGGGAGAATCGTCGAAAGCGCCCGTGTAGTAGTCCACCAGGAAGCGGCGATGGGCGTAGGGCTCGTAGCCCACTGCGGCGATATCGTTGTTGTCGAAACCCAGGCCGATATCATCGTGGCAGCGGACGTAGTTGAGCCAGGTAGCCCGATCCAGCTTGTCGGGCAGGCTGACAATACCCTGGTTGAGCAGCCGGGCGTTCTTGGTGGCGATCGCATCCCACATCAGCGCCATGAAAGTGGCGTTGTAAGCGATCTCGCACTCCTTGGCAATCACCGCATCCTCGCCGAAATACTTGGCTATCTCCACCGGGGCAACAATCGCCTCGGCGATAAACAGCACGCCGGGCGCGGTAACCTGGCAGCAGTCCTTCAGCAACTGGAGAATCAGGTGCGCTTCCCGCTCGTTCTGGCAGGTGGTGCCGATCTTTTTCCACAGGAAGGCGACCGCATCGAGGCGCACGATGTCGGCGCCCTGGTTGGCCCAGAACAGGATGATATCGACCATTTCAATAAATACGGCGGGATTACTGTAGTTGAGATCCCACTGATAGTCGTTGAACACCGTCATCACCCACTTGCCCATCACCTCGTCGAAGGTAAAGTTGCCGGGGGCGGTCTCGGGGAAAATCTCCGGCATGGTCTCCTCGAACATATCGGGCACGTCCCGATTGTCAAAGATGTAGTAATAGTCGCGGTAAGCCGCGTCGCCGCTGCGGGCCCGCTGCGCCCATTCATGCTCGTCGGAGGTGTGGTTGAGCACCACATCGAGGGTCAGGAGAATACCGCGCCTGCGCATTTTCTTACCCAGGGCACGCAGGTCCTCCAGGGTACCCGCTCGCTCATCCACTGCCCGGAAATCGTTGACCGCGTAACCGCCGTCGCTGGCACCCCGGGGACACTTCATGATGGGCAGTATGTGTACCAGGTTGACCCCCAGGTCCTGCAGGTAGGGCAGCCTCGTGGACAGCCCCTCGATGTCGCCGGCAAACCCATCCAGGTAAAGGGCCATGCCAACCCACTCCTGGCTGAGAAACCAGTTGTGATCTGCCTCCCTGGCCATATCCAGCTTTTTCAGTTCGACATCGCGCTCGATGTACTGGCCTGCCATGACATTGACCAGTGATACCAGCTGCTCCTCGAAGTCCTCGCGCTGTCCGTAAAGCCTGCTGAACAGGGTATAGATCGCATAGAAATTGGCCCCCAGCCGGGTATAGAAATGCCGCAGGTCATGGCGGCGCAACTCCGGCTCCATATGGTCGAGCGTGCGGTTGAGCAGGGAGTGGGACTGCTGTTCGTACATGTCAGGTGACCACCGGTGGGTCTGAGAGCCCCCACTCCTCGAGAAATTCCCGGTAGAAGCCCCGGTCTGCCACCGTGGCCCCCCGCCTGCCCACAATGGCGGCGGCGAACTGTTGCGCGCGCTCCAGGGTGAGTTCCGGATCCCAGTCTCGCGCCAGGCCCAGGATCATCACCGACGCAAATGCGTCGCCGGCTCCCACCGTATCGATCACCTCGCTATGCGATTCAGATTCCACAAAAACCCGTTCTCCATCGGCCAGCACAATCTCGGCACCCTTCGCACCGTGCGTCACCACGACGCCCCGAAGGCCGTAACCCTCGATGAACTCCCGCGCGGCATCGGGATTCGCGGCACCACTGCCCTGCAGTTCGCACAGCTCATCGTGATTCATTTTGACCCAGTGCGCCCCATGCAACATGTTCTCCAGTTGCGATCGTTGCCACCAGGGCGGCCGCAGGTTCACATCGATGAAAATCAGCTCCGGAGTCAGCTCCCGGAGGCCCTGCAGGGCACCGGCCGACCTGGCGGACCGCACTGCCAGACTGCCGTGATACAACAGCCCACACCGTTCGAGGGCCGGCATATCGATGGCATCGTAGGCACAGTCCTCGACAATATCGTAACGCGGTTCACCGCCGGCCAGGCTGACACGAACGAGGCCGGTGGGACGGCGTGTATCGGTCTGCAGTCCGGTGAGTTCCATGCCCCAGTCGCGCATCGCTTCACGCACGGCTTCCCCTTCTGCATCGCGACCCACCCGGCTTACGAAGTAAGGGGAGTGACCCATCGCCTGCAGGTGCCAGGCCACGTTGAAGGGAGCACCGCCCAGCACCCGGGTGCCATCGGGGAAGTGATCAAACAATACCTCGCCGAAGACGCAGATTCCCTTGTCTGTGAAATCAGCCATTGGCTCCAGTCAAACTCATCGTCATGCCCTCACGCCGTATCGGGCACCTTGCATGCGCCAAAGAAATCATAATGTTCAATCGCTTCCAGAATACCCCCGGCATGCCTGCGCCCGGCAAAGTAAATGCGGTCGACCTCCGGCAGCAGCGACAACTCTTCATGATGCCGGTTTTCCACCACCACCGCGAGCGTGTTACCGCGCATCATATCTTCGTCGGCTCCGGAGCCTCCGGCGACGAGGATATTGTCCAGTACGATGTCGAGGCGCTGAGCGACGTAGCGCAAGGCCTGCCCTTTGGATGCGCGCGACGGCAGAATATCCAGAAACTGCCCGAAGGAGAGCAGCACATTGGCCGTAATCTCCTCCTGTCGCAGCAATGTATTGATCTCATCGATGGTTGGCGCTTCCGCCCGGTCATAGAAAAATGAGACCTTATACCCTGTCTGCTCCCGTTTGTCCTGTAATTCAATTCCCGGCAGGCGCGACATCACCTGCCGTATGCGCCGCGGAGACCACTCGTGGTCGATGTGATCGGCCCACAGGTCGTCCTCGTGGAGACCCTGGCCGTAATGGATGCGGGTGCCCAGGCTGCTGATCAATATGTCAGGCGTCGGAATCTCGTTTTTCTTCATCAGGGCCAACGCGGAATCGATACGTCGGCCGGTAGCAACCGCGAAACTCATGGACTTGCGCTGTTCACGCAACAGTTCGATGAATTTTCGCAGCGCTTTCGGGTCGCCAAGCAGGTTCTGGTCCAGGTCGGTCACAATCATACGGTCACGATAACGCAGGTTGCGCGGCATAGGCTGTTCGCTGGACAGAGGTAAAGCCTTGCCGGAGAGCCCCCGTACCTTTGCGACATAAGTTTTCGCGTGAGTCGACCAGGAGTAATGCTCACGAACGCCTGCAATGCCGTTTTTTGATGCACGCTGCCAGGCCGCGGAATCACTCAAGAGGCGCAGCAGGGCTTCCGTGATCTGTTCCTTGTCCAGCGGGTCCACCAGTTCGCCGCAGCGACAGTTGCGAATAATATCCACCGGCCCCCCGTTTTCTGTCGCAACCACGGGAAGCCCGCTTGCGGCGGCCTCCAGCAGCGTCAACCCGAATGGCTCGGTCAGTGCCGGATTGATGAAGACGCCCTGCCCTGCCGCGGTCATACGATAAATTCCCGGTACTTCGTCCGCCCTGTGCTGTTTGGGGACGGCAACCCTGCCATAGAGGTCGTAGGTATCGATGTAGATCAGGACGTTGGTCAGCACATGCTGGGCGCCGTCGTCCATGTCGCGAATATCTTCCCGGTTTCCCGCCACGATCAGCAGGTTCGCAGCCGCCTGCAACTCGGGGGACTCGCCAAATGCCTCCAGCAGGGTCAGGATATTCTTGCGCTCGTCCGGGCGTGACAAGGCCAGTATCAAGGGCTTGTCAGGATAGGTGAAAAAACGCTCGATCTGTTCCTTGAAGTGGATCTCTTCCCCATGATCATAGGGATGAAATTGATCGAGGTCGGTGCCCGGGGGAATCACCACCATGCGTCCGGGATCGTAGTAGTTATAGAGCGCGTACTGCTGTTCGATCTCGTTGTGGGTACTGGTTATCACCAGATCGGCGTTGGCCAGCACATCTTCTTCGGCATCGATGCGGCGCTCGATATTGTATGTCCGCTCTATCTCATCGCGGGAAAAACCGCGGGCCAGCAGCCGCTTGCGCTTGTCTCTGCCGAGGGAGTGTCCGGTATGGATCAGGGGGATGCCCAGCAGGTTGGAAATACGCACGCCCACATAACCGGCATCGGCATAGTGGCTGTGCACCAATGCCGGAGCCTGCGGCTGCTCGGCGAGGAACTCGGCCAGGTTGTCTGCAAAGCTGTCGAGATGCTCCCAGAGTTGCTCCTTGGCAATATACTCCTGCGGACCGCAGTCGATACGGACTATCCGGGCGCCATCGCACAATGCCTCTTCTACCTGGGCGTAATCATCGCTGATGGCGGGATCAACCACGCGCCGTGTAATCAGATCGACCTTCGCGACATCGCTGTTCGCGGCCAGCGCCCGTGCCAGGTCCACCACGTATTTGGTCTGCCCCCCAGTATCCGCATCGCGCCCGAGCTCGAGATCCCGCCCGCGGATCAGGCCGTGGACGCTGATCATACATATATAAAAGCCGTTGGATTGGGTATCGATCGAGGAGATAAAAACCACCTTTTACTGCATAAGCGCGCCGCCGATTGTAACACCAACGCAGAGAATTCTCAGGCCCACGGGAGCTGCTGATGGGCTGGCGGCCGTCTGTCCCGCGTGAAACCCGGAATCACTTATCGCGGCGCGATGAGGTAATCGGGCGCTTGAGTTGCGCATTCGACCCGCCCTGGTTCTGCGGTGAAACGATGGGACGCATCAGCTGCGAGTTGGCAGAACCGCTGCCGGGGTAGACCGGGTGCACCGGGGGACGGGCTATGGGGTGCGTCGGCCCGGGCCGATGTCCCGGGCGCCACGGCGGGTAGCCGGGTCGCGGGCGATACACCGGGTAGGCCGGGTAATACGTGGTGTAATCGGTATATCCCGGTCCCGGTTCAGATGGCAGGGGAGTCGCCGCGCTCTTCTCCTGTATCTCCCGCAGTTCGGCCCGATGTTTCTCGCGCTCACGCCGATCCGCAGCCATCCGGTCGGTGGTCTCGCGCATGGCCTCGAGATTCTCGAGGTATTCATCGGGTGACTGTGCCGCCGGCACATCGATCTGCAGGGTTTCAGCCGCAGTCTCGTCTTCCGGGGGTGCATCCGAGAAGCTGACCACGCCGTTTTCGTCCACCGTCTTGTAGACGGTGGCGCCATGAACCGCGGCGCCCCACAACAGGCATACGGGCAACAACAGACGCATCAATGCCTCCTTTGTGTGAC
>JAHEEV010000055.1 GCA_024640505.1 Halieaceae bacterium | reverse complement strand
GCATCAGCGCGGTAATCCGCTGTATGGCGGCGGAACTGGGTCAATACGGCATTCGCGCCAACACGGTTGCCCCCGGATACGTCAAGAGCGGCTTCATGGGTGGCAGCCTGGACGGGCAGATCCAGCCCGAAGAGGAGTGGAGCGATATCGACAGGCACTTTGCCGGCAAAGGTGCCATCAAGCGCCCCGGATTCCCCCAGGACTTTGAAGGCGTGGCCGCCTACCTGGCCAGCGATGCCGCCAGCTGGCACAGCGGGGACACCATTGTTATCGACGGTGCAGCGTTGATCAATTCAGGCAGATAGGTTTCCGGAGGATTCACCATGCGACGTGTACTGAATATTCACGAAGTAAACGACGCCCGGCTCGACCAGGTAGAACTGCCTGAGCCGGGTAGCAAGGACGTGCTGATCGACGTCAAGGCCTGCGGAATCTGCGGCAGCGACCTCACCTACATCAAGATCGGGGGCATCATGCGCCCCCCGGGTGGTGTCACACCGCTGGGTCACGAGGCCGCGGGTGAAGTGGCCTACGTGGGGAAGGATGTCGAAGGTGTCAGCGTCGGCCAGCGGGTGGTGATCAATCCCATGATGACTCCCAGCATGATCGGCAGCGGCGGACCCGAAGGCGCTTTTACGGAGCGGCTGCTGGTAAGCAATGCCCGCGTCGGGGACAGCCTTCTGCCCATACCGGGAGATCTTCCCTATGACGTTGCCGCCCTGACCGAGCCCCTCGCGGTAGCGCTGCACGGTGTCAACCGGGCAGAAGTCAAACCCGGCGACAAGGTAGTGGTTTTCGGTTGCGGCCCTATCGGTCTCGGTATGGTGTTGTGGCTGCGGGAGCGCGGTATCGAGGATGTCGTGGCCCTGGACCTGTCAGAGGAGCGGCTGGCCCGGGCCAGGTCCCTGGGCGCCCAGGCGGCACTGAATCCCATGCAGGTCGATTTGCGTGAAGAGCTGATGAAGCTCCACGGGACAGGCAGAGTGCTGAACCGTGATGCCGTGGGTACGGACGCCTTTATCGATGCCGCCGGCGCCCCCAATATCCTGTCTGACGTCATTGGCATGGCGAAATTCCATGCCCGGATGGTCGTGACCGCAGCCTACATGAAGCCGGTGGAAATGCCCCTGGGCGCCATGCTGACAAGCGAAATGACGATCACCACAGCCATGGGCTATCCCACGGAAATGCCCGAGGTCGTGGCTGCACTGCCCCGACTGCAGGAGAAGCTGGCACCGATGATCAGCCACCACTTTCCGCTGGATCAGGTCGTCGCGGCCCTGGACGTGGCAAGGGACCCTTCCTCGGCGAAAGTCATGATTGATATCGGCGGGGACTGAAGGATCTGCGCGTGCAGGCGAGGCGCTACGCCCTGCACCTGCTGCCGATGATCGTTGGCGGGCGATGCCGTCAGAGCATTGCGCTGAATTCCCCGGGGGGGAAGGCGGCACAGCCCAGGCGCGCATACTCCTCCTCGTCCCAGAAGTCGCTGCTCAGGGCGTAGTAGAACAGCTGCACATGCAGTTCACAACGGTCGCGCTGTGTCTTTATGGCCGGATCCTCACGCAGTCGTTTTTTCAGGTCAGCGATATAAACGGTCTCGTCGGTCATTCGAATGCCTTTCGCCCGCCGCGAGTCAAACACGATTTTCCTGGCACCTTCTTCCCGCCAGGGTGCCCACGCCACCACACCCCCGCCGCTGGCAGGGTCTCCCGTTCTGGCAAAATTGGCCCAGTAAGCCAGCATTGCACTGCTCAGCTCTTCCCAACTGTCCGGGTCGCTCGCCCTGGCGTACCTGGGCAGCGTGGAAACGGCATCGGGTCCAAACAGGAACACCACCTCGATGCCGTGAGACGCACCGTACAGATCGTCCATCTCGATACCCCACCGGGTCGGCTGTTCCGACCAGTCAAAACGGTAAGCATAGACTTCTCCCGGCTGGCTGCGATGCAGTACCCGGGCCGGCTCGTTCACTCCGATCGCCTGCCACTGGTCAGAGAAGTAGCCCGCGATGCGGTGGTAGTACCCGGGATCCCTGATGTGCGGAAACAGGCCAAACCGCCGATCGACAAAACGCGGTGAAGACGCAAGGAAAAACCTGTATTCGTCGCGATTACTGCCGAGGATGAGGGGTACGCTGTTGTACTGCTCCGGATCTGAAAAGACTTCCATGAGCGATCGCCGTGGCAGCACGATACCGTCGCGAATATTGCTCACGGTGGAATAGCCGAGATTTCCCTTCCGGTCAACGCCGGCCAACAGGTCCTTTACAGGTTTGTTGCGCAGGTATTCGACCAATGCCTGATCTTCCATACCCTCCTGCGCGTCCCTCGCCTGGCTCCGGTCATCAGCCAGGCTATCGATGATCAGCAACTTGTTGACGTATTCCCGGAAGCTGTAGGGCAAACCGGGCACTGCGTCATCGATATAATTTTCCGCCTGTGCCTGGGGTATGGTGTTCAAGGTGCCGCTCTGGGCAATGGCTTTGTGGAACAGGCCATTAGCCTGCGGCGCGGCCAGGAGGGCAAAGACGTTGAAGGCGCCTGCACTCTGCCCGAATATCGTCACGTTGTCGCGGTCTCCCCCGAATTGGGCTATGTTCTGCTTCACCCATTGCAGCGCGGCGACCATATCGAGCAGCGCGAAGTTACTCGATGCGTCGAGCTTCGACGGCGCTGTATTGCGCAGGGCGGGATGACTGAACCAGCCCAACAGGCCCAGTCGATACTGAAGAGACACCACGACCACGTTTTCCTCGACGGCAAAGCGGTAAGGGTCAGCCGGGCTGCTGCCACCCAGGGTATTGGCGCCGCCGTGGATCCACACCATGACGGGCAAAGCCTGTGCTGCGATTTCCTCCGGGTCCAACCTCGGGGTCCACACATTCAGGTACAGGCAATCCTCATCGCCAATCGTGATAAGCGGTTTGAGCCAGCTGAAAGGCAATACCTGGGGGCACATGGACGAGTGGGCCAGTGCTTCGAGTATCCCGTCCCAGGGTTCAACCGGGCGCGGCGCCCGCCAGCGCAGCTCGCCGACCGGCGGGCTGGCGAAAGGGATGCCCAGCCAGGCAAGGGCGCCTCTGCCGTCTTCGTAGCCAACCACGTCACCCGATGCCAGGTGGCGCAAGGTAAGCTCACTGGCACGTGGGTTCAGCAGGAAAGCAACCGCGGCACCGAGCAGACAAAGCAGTAATATGCCGACAAGGATTTTTTTCATGTTTGCGTTTTATCTGCCTGGAAAAAATCAGCCACGCGATTCACGCTGCCGGCGCTATCTGGCGGACCCACTCTGCGAGAATTACCTGCGGGGTGAGCCATGGTGTGACCGCCTAACGCGGCTGCATACGGATGGCGCCGTCCAGACGCACAGTTTCACCGTTCATGTAGCCATTGCGGATGAGTTCCAGGGCCATACTGGCGTATTCATCCGCGTTTCCCAGGCGCTTGGGAAAAGGCACCATTGCGCCCAGTGCCTGCTTCATTTCCGGGGTTGCCCTGGCCATGGCCGGGGTGTCGAAAATGCCGGGCTGGATGGTATTGACGCGAATGCCCTCCCGGGAAAGATCGCGGGCGATCGTGAGGGTCATGCCGACGATGGCGGCCTTGGCAGCAGAGTAGGCCGCCTGGCCCATCTGTCCCTCGGATGCGGCCGCCGACGCCGTATTCACCAGCGCACCGCGCTCACCATCGATCGGCTCCAGCTCCATCATGCCCGCTGCAGCCCGGGTGATACAGCGGAAGGTGCCCACGGTATTCAGCTTCAGCACCCATTCGAACTGGTCCGACGGGAACATTTTGATCTCGCCGGTCTTCTTGTCACGACGCGCAGTCGGAATGGCATTGCCGCCACCGGCACAGCATACCAGTGCCCTCTCCTGCCCCTGCGCCGCGCGCGCCCGGGCGAAGGCTTCATCGACGCTCTCGTCCGACAGCACATCACATTGACAGAAAACGGCACCGGTTTCCGCGGCCGCCTTTTCGCCGGTTTCCTCATTGAGGTCGAAAATGGCAACGCTGGCCCCGGCCGCCCGCAGTGCCTTGACGGTTGCCAGGCCGAGTCCGGAGGCACCACCGGTCACGATCGCCGAGAGTGAGGAATCTATTTTCATGTTGTTCTCCGTCCGCAGTTCACAGCAATATCTCTATCGATCTCTACCCTGGTTGCCGGGTGCTTCGATTATATAGCCCAGACCCCAATACTATGCAACAGTGTTGTTGATCTGTATACTGTTCACGCTCGATAAAAAGGCAGGAGTCAGTATGACACAGATAATGAAAGGGATTCGGGTTCTCGAGGTGGCTCAGATGACCTTCGTGCCCGCCGCCGGCGCGATACTGGCCGATTGGGGCGCGGATGTGATCAAGATCGAACATCCTCAACGCGGCGACTCCCAGCGCGGCTTCGTCAATATGGGTGGCATCAAGGTAAACCCGAAGCGCAGCCCTTTCGTGGAACACCCCAATCGCGGCAAACGCAGTGTCGGCGTGGACATCACCAAGCCCGAGGGTATGGAAGTCATCTATGAGCTCGCCAAGACAGCCGACGTTTTCCTCACCAATTACCTGCCCAACAAGCGGCAGAAGCTGAAATTTGACGTGGAACACATCCGGGCGGTCAACCCGAACATCATCTATGCCCGCGGCAGCGCCTACGGCGACAAGGGCCCGGAGCGCGATGTCGGCGGATTCGATGGCACCGCGTTCTGGAATCGCAGCGGTATCGCCACGGCCATGTCGCCGGAAGAGCTCAATGGCCCCATTTCACAGGGCATACCCGCTTTCGGCGATTCCATTGGCGGCATGAATATCGCCGGCGGCATCTCGGCCGCACTGTTCCACCGGGAGCGCACCGGCGAAGCGCTTGAAGTCGACGTCTCCCTGTTGAGCACGGCCTGGTGGGCGGCGGGCACATCCATCGACATGGGGATCGATTGCGGCCAGGTATCACGCAACCGCATGCCAGGCTCGGGAGGCAATCCCGGCAATCCCTTCATGGGTAACTACACCACCTCGGACGGGGGCACCATCAACATGTGCACCCTGACGCCAGGACCGCACATCCGCAACGTGTTCGAACACCTGGGCATTCCGGAAGCCGCCGATGATCCCCGTTTTACAGACGCGCAATCCCTGATGCAGAACTGGGAGGCCGCCAGTGACCTCATCCGGGACCAGTTTGCCGGTAAAACGTTTGATTACTGGCGGGAACACCTGAAAACCATGTCCGGCCAGTGGGCGCCGGTACTGGACCTGCTGCAGATCGCTGCAGACGAGCAGGCGCTGGCCAACGATATGCTGTTCGAGGTGGAGGCCGGTGACGGCGGTGAGCCCATCAAGCTGGTCAGAGGTCCCATCCAGTTCAATCATGAACCGGTCCGCACCACACGCGCCCCGGAGGCGTCGGAACATACCGAAATCGTCCTGATGGAAATGGGTATGGAGTGGGATAAGATAGAAAGCCTCAAAGAGAAAGGCGCCATCGCCTGATAAACGAGCGAGAAAACGATGAAACCTGGAACAAAACTCAAGAGTGCAGTCTGTGATACCGAGGTTATGGTGATTCGCGGCACCGACGGGGTGGTCGAGTGCGGCGGCGCGCCCATGGTCGAGGAAAAAACCACGGAGGGTGGCAGCGTGGATGCCGCGTTTTCCAGTGGCACCCAGATGGGCAAGCGCTATGTCGACGAAGCGGGTACGGTGGAGTTGTTGTGCGTAAAACCCGGCCAGGGGTCCCTCTCCCTCGGGGGCTTGGCGCTGACGATCAAGGAAGCCAAGTCCCTCCCCTCCTCTGACTGACAGCGTTGATGAACATCTCACTGATTCTGCAGATGGCCGCCGATACCGGTCCCGAGCGCACGGGACTGGTGTGCGACGGGAGGCGCTGGACCTACGGTGACCTGATGCACGCGGCACGAGGTGCTGCCGCTCACATGGCGGACAATGGCTGTTCCTATGTGGCCCTGCTCGACGAGAGCAGTGAGGCGGCGCCGATCGCCCTGTTTGGTGCTGCCCTGGCGGGCATTCCCTATGTGCCGCTCAATTACCGCCTTGCCAACGAGGACCTGGCCGGCCTTCTGGCGCGCATCGCGCCCGCCTGCATTATCGGTGATACCGAGCGCGCCGCGCGCCTGGCC
Organism: Halieaceae bacterium; assembly: GCA_024640505.1. Taxonomy (GTDB): domain Bacteria; phylum Pseudomonadota; class Gammaproteobacteria; order Pseudomonadales; family Halieaceae; genus JARRPM01. The sequence continues at coordinate 14,566 of JAHEEV010000055.1, read as the reverse complement.
CCAGAGGGTGGACACGTTTATCTCACCCGTGAGGGGTTTGTCGCGGCTGCCGAAGCGGCCGCCAGCGATGCCAGCGACGAGGAAAGCGAAGGCGAAGGTATCGCGGCCCAGATTTTCACCAGCGGCACCACGGCGGCTCCCAAGGCCGCCCTGCTGCGCCACTCCAACCTGCTCGGCTACATACTCGGTACCGTCGAGTTCTGTTCGGCGGGCGAGGAGGACGCCCAGCTTGTCTGCGTGCCGCCCTACCATATTGCCGGCATTTCGGCGCTGATGAGTTCTATCTACGCCATGCGCCGCATCGTCATGCTGCCCGCCTTCGATCCGGACGACTGGCTGCGACTGGCGACGGAAGAGAAAGTCACCAACGCTTTCCTGGTTCCCACCATGCTGTCGCGCATCGTCGATCGACTGGACAGCGGCGCCCGGGCAGATCTCTCTGCCCTGAAGGCCATTGCCTATGGCGGCGGCCGCATGCCACTGGAGCTGATCCAGCGGGCGCTGGAGCTGTTTCCGGATACCAACTTCACCAATGCCTATGGCCTGACCGAAACCAGTTCGACCATCGCCCTGCTGGGTCCCGATGACCACCGCATGGCTCAGACCTCGGACGACCCCGCGGTACGTGCCCGACTGGCTTCGGTGGGGCGGCCACTGCCTACCGTCGAACTGGAGATCCGGGACGAAGAGGGTCGTTCCCTGCCGGCCGGGGAACGCGGTGAAATCTATGTCCGTGGGGAGCAGGTCTCGGGTGAATACCGTGAGCGGAGTGCACTCGACCCCGACGGCTGGTTTCCGACGCGCGATGCGGGATGGCTGGATGACGAGGGCTATCTGTTTCTGGCGGGGCGCGCCGATGACGTGATCGTGCGGGGTGGTGAAAACATCTCACCCGGGGAGATCGAGGACGTTCTCATGTCGCACCCTGCCATTGCCGACGCTGCGGCAGTGGGGATTCCCTCAGAGGAATGGGGTGAAGCGGTAGGCATTGCCGTAGTGATCAAACCGGACGAGGCAACACCCGACGAGGAAGAGTTGCGCGCCCTGATCAGGGAGCGGCTGCGCTCCTCCCGGGTGCCGGAGCAGATCAGGCTCCTGCCCGAACTGCCCTATAACGAGATGGGTAAATTACTGCGGCGCGAGATTCGCGCAGCTTTTCAGGGTTGATTCCAGGCCCGGCGACTGTCGACAGGGGGTATTCCAGCATGAAAGATATGGTGACCGCACAGGAACCCGACTGCCCGTTCGAGTTCAATTTCGATGCTGCCTCGTTCAAAGCCGGGGACGTCGTGAGTTACCGGGTGCCGGAGGCGTTCGATGAGATGCCCTTTGTGGGGGAGTTGCTGGAAGTGCACGAGGATCACGTGATACTCAAACACTACGGCGAACCCGAAAACCAGTCCCGGCCCATGCGCGGTACCCGGGAGGATCGCCCCGTGGTCAGCAAGGCCGACGCCCTGGGTGATTGATATCCCGCTCCGGCCGCCGCCTGTGCAACAGCCAGATACACTCCTCACTGATCGCGTGGCTATCGTCACGGGCGGCGGTGGCGGTATAGGCCGCGCCATCGCACTTGCATGCGCTAAAGCCGGCGCCCATATCGTTATCGCCGATGTCATTCCCGAACGCTGCGAAGAGACCGCGGCGCGCGTTCGGGAACTGGGCCGCGAGGCACTGCCTGTTCCCGCGGATGTTACCGACACGGGCCAGGTAAACGCCATAGTGGAGCAGACCTGCGAACAGTTCGGGCGCATCGATATCCTGGTCAATAACGCCGGGGGTACAGGCCGTAAACCGTTTCTCGAACAGTCGGAGCGATCCTGGCGGCGGCATATCGATCTCAACCTGGTGAGCGTGCTGGCCGCCACGTCAGCGGCGGTACCTGTGATGATAGACGGCGGACGGGGCGGATCGATCATCAATATCAGCAGCATCGAGGGAACGCGCGCCGCCCCGAACTTCGCGGTTTACGGCGCCTGCAAGGCAGGCATGCTCAATTTTACCCGTTCCCTGGCGCTGGAACTGTCTGCGCACGGCATCCGGGTCAATGCCATCACCCCTGATTACATCGTGACACCGGGCACGCGGGGTAATATCAGTGGCCCTGTCGACCAGTCCACCTGGATCGAGCCGGGGGAGGCCCACGAGAAAGCGACGGCCCGGCGCATCCCCCTGGGGCGCCCGGGTACCGATGAGGAATGTGCCAACGTCGCCCTCTTCCTCGCTTCTGAGATGAGCGCCTACCTGACGGGGGTCATCATTCCCGTGGACGGGGGCACGTCGGCCTCCAGCGGCTGGTTTAGGGACGAACACGGCAACTGGTCCCTGTCCGGCCTGTCGGGCGCCTGAAACAACGATTAACGGTCGATCAGACGGGACGTCTACCTATGAAAATTCATGCAAGCCTCCCCTTTGACCGCACCGACGCGCCGGAAGAGTTCCTGCAGCTTGAAGCGGTAGCAGACATCGGCAAAACCCTGGAGAAGGCCGGCTTCCATGGCGGCAATGTGACCGACCACCCCTGCCCTACAGGTCGTTGGCTCGATGCCGGCGGGCACGACGCGCAGGACCCTTTCGTGATGCTCAGCCTGCTCGCGGCCGTGACCCAAACCCTGAGACTTCAGACCGGCATCCTGGTTCTGCCCTACCGGAACCCGTTCGCGGTAGCGCGCGCAGCGGCCACCCTGGACGTCTTTTCCGGCGGCAGGCTGACCCTTGGTCTGGGCGCGGGTTACCTGAAGGGGGAGTACCATGCGATGGGGGTGGAGTTCGAACGCCGCAACGACATCATGGACGAGTACATCAGCGCCATGAAGGCGGCCTGGAGCGGTGAGGACTTCGATTTCCAGGGCAGCGGCTACAGCGCTCGTGGGAACCGGATCAGGCCGCGTCCGGTGCAGCGGCCCCACCCACCCCTGCTGGTGGGGGGCAATTCACGACGGGCCATCCGGCGGGCCGTCGACCTGGGCGATGGCTGGTATCCCTTCTTCACCGGTCAGGCCATGTCGTCCACGGCGCGCACGGCAACGATGGCCGGCGAAGAAGACCTGGCACAGGGTATAAGCTATATGCGCCGTTATTGCGAGCAGGTGGAGCGCTCTGACGTGCCACCGGTTTTCTTCGGCAGCGTGACGCGACCTGGTGAGCAATGGGATGCGCAGGCCATCATCGACAAACTCGGTCGGTTCACGGAACTGGGAGTGATCGGTACGGCGGCACATATAGAGGGCCGAACCCGCGCCGAATGGTGCGATAACGCCGAGCGCTTTGGCGTCGAGGTGCTGGCCAAAATAGGCTGAGTGTTCCCCCCGGACTTGCCAGTAACCGCGCTACACTAAGACAGATCCCCCGGATAGAGACAGACACAATGCCCGTAGACTTTGAGTTTCAGCACGACGTGCAAACCGTATACGAAACCCTGACAGACCCTGACTTCCTTGTGGAACGGTGCCTGGCACTCGGCGAGCTGAGTGCCGAGTGCGACGTTGAACATGATAAAAAGGTTACGATCGTTAACCTGGTGCGCGAGATCAGTCGCGACTTACCGAAGTTTCTTGCCAAGGTATTCGGTAGCGAGCAGGTAACGGAGATGAAGGAAAAATGGGTACCGTGCAAGGAGGGTTGGCGTGGCGAGTGGACGATGAAAGTGCAGGGACAGCCGGTCACCATTTTTGCAGATTTTACTTTGTTAAGCACCGCTTCAGGCTGTCGCTATAGCGTTTCCCACAGGGCAAAGGCAGCCATACCACTATTGGGTGGAAAAGTAGAAAAATACATCCTGTCACAGACGTCTGACGGCGCCAAAGATGAATTGACCTACCTGAGGGACTACCTCGATGAACAGTGATAGCGAGCTCGCCAATCGCGCGCTGATCTAACCGGGGCCCTGCAGTTTACCTGTCGACACGCAAATCACCTTGACTCGCAATTTATTTGATGTCAGTTTAACGTCATCAATATAACAGTGAAGTTTTTGGGTGCTGCCATGACGAATACCACAGCTGCTGATCCTGTTTCTTTCGACCCGTACCAGGTCGAGATTGCCAGGAATCCCTACCCGGTCTACAAGCGGATGCGCGATGAAGCGCCACTGTATTACAACGAAGAGTATGATTTTTATGCCGTGAGTCGTTATGACGACGTCAGGGCCGGACATGCAGATCACGAAACGTTCATCTCCGGGCGCGGTGGTGTCCTTGAGATGATCAAGCAGAACCTGGAACTGCCGCCGGGTATGTTTATCTTCGAGGATCCGCCCCTGCATACAGCCCACCGCAGCATTATTGCCCGCATGTTCTCACCGCGAAGAATGCGCGATCTCGAGCCTATGATTCGCGATTTTACCGTCAGTACACTGGACAAACTCGTGGGCAGAGAGCAGTTTGACGTGATTGCCGATATCGGCGCCGAAATCCCGATGCGCGTTATCGGGGCGCTACTGGGGATCCCGGAAGAGGACCTGCAAACCGTTCGCCAGAATGCGGATGACAAGCTAAAAACCGAAGCCGGAAAACCTATCGATTACGAAACGACGTCCCTGCTTGGGGTGGGCGGCTTCGAGGACTATATCGACTGGCGGGTGAAAAATCCCTCCGACGATGTGATGACAGAATTCCTGAATGTCGAATTCGTGGATGAAACAGGCACCACGCGAAAACTGTCACGTGAAGAGATTCTCACGTTCTGTAATGTGCTGGCAGGCGCGGGCAACGAAACCACCAATCGCCTGATAGGCTGGAGCGCAAAAGTCCTCGCGGAACACCCCGACCAGCGCCGAGAAATGGCCGGGAACCCGTCACTCATTCCCGACGCCGTTGAGGAAATACTCCGTTTTGAGCCCATGGGGCCGTTCACCGCGCGATATGTGACCAAAGACGTCGAGTACTACGGGCAGACGGTACCCGCAGGCAGCACCATGATGTTTGTCCTGGCGTCAGCCAATCGTGACGAGCGCCGCTTCCCGGACCCCGACCGCTTCGATATCCATCGCGACAGAGCGCCCCATATGACCTTCGGCTACGGTATCCATACCTGCCCCGGCAATGTGCTGGCGCGCCTGGAGGGTCGGATTTTCGTGGAGGAGATGCTCAAGCGTTTTCCCGACTGGAATATCGACATGGAAAATGCCGAACTCACCTGCACATCCACCGTGCGTGGCTGGGAGACATTGCCCGCCTACATCGGTGACAAACCTGTTAGGCCCGCGCCCAAACCCGCGGTATCCAGCGGGGCCGATACTTCCGGCGCGCCTGATGCCGCAGCGCTCGAAGGCGCGTGGACAATCACTGTGGAAGGGCCTACCGGCCCCATGCCCAGCACTCTCGAAATCAGCAATGAAAATGGCACACTGAGTGGCGTGCAGACAGGTGACGGTGTGGCAACTCCAGTCGAGGAAATTATTCTCGCCAACGGAGGGATCACCTGGACCAACAAGATCGCCAAGCCCATGAAAATGACCCTCACGTTTTCAGGCACTGTGGATGGCGACACGATGTCAGGAAAGGTTAAAGCGGGATTTATGGGTAAGTTTCCGTTCACCGGGAAAAAATCGTAGCAGGCCGCCCGGCTGAAGGTGTGGGATGACCCCCCGGGCTTCAGGGCTTGTTGTCTTTCCTCAGGGCATCCTGAATCAGTGAAGTAAACCAGCTGATAACCCGGGTAAAGCGATCCGTATCCAGGTCCCAGGCCAGCTTGAGCCGGTCGTGTGTCGATGGCTGCCACAGCATATCCAGGATGGCAGCCACCATCTCCTGCTCCTGTCTCGACCAGCTCGGCGTCGCGGCGGCCACCGCATCGACCAGCGCATGCTTTCGCGTTTCGTCCATTTTTGTCTGCGACGGATCCAGGGTGATTTCAGGCTCGACGGCAAAGGACGACAGGTAATTGAACATGTTGATGACAACACCATCGAAATCCACGAGACTCAGGTCGCCAAGGTCGACACCGGATTCCTCGACGAGTCCCTGGAGTACCGCATCGCGCAATGCCTGCTCCGAGGAAAAATGGCGCTGAACTGTACGCTCACTGACTCCTGCCCGCTCACCCACGGCTTTTGCAGTAAGGTTTTTCCAGTCCCAGGATTGAAAGCCATGAACCAGTTCTGAACCCGCAGCGATGATGCGCGCCCTGGTTTCCGCTGTCTGTTTCTGGCGCAGAGGACTGTGATATTTTCGCTTTTCTGTTGTCACCTGACTCCGTGTAGTGTCTGCCTGTGAGGTCATTGTATTGGCTTGATGAACTGTCTCGCACATTGATCATACCAAAGCCTGCGCATCACGGTTACAGAATCAGTCCTGCCCCCGAGGAGTTTTTAAACCTCCATCCAGCCTGTAGAGACAGCAATTTCTTTAACAGGGCCACACCCTCCCCCGCTTTATTACCGGTATACTACGATTCTGCCCGGGAAGCTCATTATCAACCCCAATAACCATGTGCCCAGGTTTGTTGAAACCCCCTTGCGAGAGACTAGCGTGACAACCAGGAACATCGTAATTACCGGGGCCAATTCGGGCATCGGGTTTGAAGCGGCATTACACTTCGCTCATAGCGGTGCGCACGTTGTAATGGCCTGCAGAAACCTGGACAAGGCGGAGAAAGCACAAAGCCTGATCCGGGCAGAGGCGCCCGCAGCCAATATAACGATTATCCGGCTCGATGTGTCCGATCTCGAATCCGTCAGGGAGTTCAGCCGCCAGTTTGTCGAGAAAATCGGCGAACTCGATCTCCTGATCAACAATGCAGGTATCGTCGCCATTCCGCTAAGCCGCAACAGTGCCGGCCACGAATTACAACTCGCCACCAATTATCTCGGCGCTTTTGCCCTGACGGGACTGCTACTGCCATTCTTCTGCGAAACCAGGCCGGCACGTATTGTTAATGTCGGCAGTCTCGCCCACCGGTTGGGCAAATTGGATGTAGAGAACCTGAATTGGGAAAGAGACGAATACGACCAATGGAAGGCCTACGCAAACAGCAAAGTCGCAACGCTCAGTTTTACCCTTGAATTGGACCGGCGCCTGCAGGAACGTCAAAGTAACATTATCGCCCTGGCCGCCCACCCCGGATTTGCCAACACCAACATCCACGAGGGCAGCCCCGCACTGACCCGTACCAACCCGGTCAGCAAGTGGATCCACAAAAAAATGGAAGCACTCATACCCACGGCAGCCTCCGCGGCCAGATCCATCATCCTGGCAGCTGAGAGCAAGGACGTCCGTGGTGGAGACTACTATGGCCCGGGAGGGTTTCTGGAAATTGGCGGCAAACCTGGCAAAGCAAAGATCAATCCTATCGCGCGAGACACTCAGCTTGGAAAACAACTCTGGAGTGTGTCTGAATCGATGACGGGTGTCGGTTATCTCCCGGATTGTCGGCCAGGCGCAGGAAAACCTTAACGGCGCCCCAGCGCGCTTCAACCTGCAGCAGAGGTCTGAGCCTATGGACGTAACAACCCGGCGCCCACTCGGTGCCAGCGGCCTGGAAGTGACCGTCGCCAGCTACGGCGGCGGCAGCCTCGCCAACTTCTATCGACGTCTCACCAATGACGATGCCGCGGCGCTTCTTGACGCTGCCTGGAATAGCGGCATCCGCTATTTCGACACTGCCCCCGTTTACGGGCGGGGTCGCAGCGAACGGCGTCTGGGTGCTTTTCTCGACGGGAAACCCCGCGACAGCTTCGTGATCTCCACCAAGGTGGGGAGAATCATGGAGCCTGCCCGGGGGAACCTCCAGGAGGATGGGATATTCCTCGATCCCGCGCCTTTCAACCCCCGCTACGATTACAGCTACGACGGTGTAATGCGTTCCTACGAGCACAGCCTGCAGCGCCTGGGAATGGACCGGGTGGATATTCTCTACGTGCATGACATCGGCGAGATGATCCACGGTGATCTGGCGGACGCCCGGCTCGGGGAACTCAAAGACGGCGGTCTCAAGGCGCTGGAGGAACTGCGCAGTAGCGGCGACATTTCCGCCTATGGTCTCGGTGTCAACGAGTTGCAGGCCTGTTTCGACTGCCTGGAGTATGGCGACCCCGATGCTTTTCTACTGGCCGGGCGTTACACCCTGCTCGAGCAGAGTGCGGCGTTGCCGCTGCTGGATAAATGCCTCGAACGCCAGGTATCTGTGGTGGCGGGTTCCGTATTCAACTCCGGGATTCTGGCCACGGGTCCGGTACCCGGTGCGCACTATAACTACGGCGAGGCGTCGAAACAGGTGCTGGAGACGGTGCGGCGTATGGAGGCGACATGCCGCGACCACGATGTGGAACTCGCGACAGCGGCGCTACACTTTCCGCTCACCCACCCCGCCGTGGTATCTGTGCTGCTGGGCGTGGGCACCACCACCAGCCTGGCTCGCAACATGGCCAGTTTGCAGGCGGAAGTGCCAGACGTCCTGTGGCGGGAACTGGCGAAGATGGAAATCGCGTCACCGGCGGCCATAGGCGCGTAGGATTGCAGGTCAGCCACTTCCAATGGGTTACCAGGTGAACGAATAATGAGCGACCCCGATAAAAATGCCCTGATAGAGCATATTCTTACCCGTGCCTCCGACAAGATCGGTGATATTACGGCCCCGGTAATGGCTCTGTTCTACCAGCGTTTTCCGCAAGCCCGACAGATGTTCGAGCACCATGGTAGCGACCGGGTGTACAACCTGGAAGGAGAGATGGTTCAACAGGCGTTGTATTGTTTAATGTACTGGTTCGACTCGCCGGGGGAAGTAGAGATCGTGCTGTGGGGATCGGTCCCCCATCATAACGACACCCTGAAAGTTCCCCCCGAAATCTACCAGGGCCTGCTCACAGCCACCTCCGAGGTTATATTCGATACCATTCCACCCGAACGAGACGACGAACGAACTGTCTGGAAAGAGTTGTGTGACGATCTGGGCGGATTGATTGAGCACAGCCGCCAATATGTCACCGACCCAAAAACGGATTAAACACCGGCCACCGGTTAGTGCATCATCGGTGATTTAACCCGAGACAACTGAGTTCGTTCACTTCCCATCCCGTACCGCCAGGACGCCCCTGTACATGCCAGAGGTCAACAGGCCATCGGGGCCGATCGATAGGGTCAACATGGCGTTGTCCCATTGCTTTCCCGAGCCGACATATTTGCGCCAGACCGTGTCGCCTGTCTCGAAATCAAGCGCAGTGATATACCAGGCATCGACATCGCCGGTATCCATGAGGAGTTCGTGGACGTAGATCAGGCCGCTTCCCAGCGATAGCTTGGCGCCCGTGCCCGCGCGCAGGTCATATTTTTCCCATGCCAGGTCGCACCCGGAGAGATCCCTGCGCACATCAATTCGAGCGAATCCGGGTTCGCCTCGGGAGCTGTCGCCCTGAACGCTGAATCCCATATTGTTCTCGACCACGATGGAATGATCATAGCCTATGAAAGAGTTTTCAAGGACACTCCGGCCGGGCTTGAATACGGGAACCTTGCAGACGAGGCGCTCCTTTGCCGGAACATCGTCCAGCCGATAGACGAGCACATTGGGACGTGGGTCGGCATTATCACCGAAGGCAATCAGCTTGTTCCCGAAAATCACAGGGGTAGTGCCTGAACCGCTGCTGAGTGAATGTTCGGCTTTTCCTGTCTCGTAGGGAAAGCTCATAAACACATCGACACCGCGGCTGCCTGCCCGCATTCCATAGAGTTTTTTGTCCGTTACGACGTAGACTCCGTCAGAATCAGCCGCCAGACCGTTTTCCACGGACTCGCCCTCGAATAGTTGGCTGCGCAACTCGCCGTCAGGGGTGATGTAGCCGACCGTCGCCGGCTTCAATACGGAAAACCACCAGTTCCCCTCCCAGTCTGCGACCAGGTCGAGCGGAAAACTCATCGTGCCGCGAAGACTTTCAGGTACTGCCTGTTTGATATCGTGGCTTTCAAGGAGGCGCCAGGCGGGTTGTCCCCCACTCTCATCGACATCAAAAACCTGGATCGAGAGATCACCTGCCGGAACTACGACCCGTCCCTCCTGATCCATTCGAAAGTAGAACCCCCCCATGGGCGGCAATTCGTGTACCGCGAGAATGTCGAGTGCCGCCGGATCAAGCAGCAGGAGCCGGGAGGGCTCTTTTCTGCCTACACAAACGGTCACGACGCGACCTTTCAGATCAAAGTGCTGGGTCGAGCACAAATTGGGCCCGCCCCCTGCCATACGGGAATAAACCTGTACGTCCTTACCCAGTGGGCCTGCCGCGGGGATAACGCCGCTGTTGTAGCTGTCACCATGGGCGCCCGCATAGCCGCGGTTGTCCTGGACCGGATGCCTGGGCATGGGCAGCGGCGGCAACGGTTTGACCGCAGCAATCTCGCCCTGGTAATCAGGAATGGGGCCACCGCCCGTTGCTTTGGAGAGCGCTTCACTGAGAGTACGGGTCGCCGGTTCGCTGATTGCTTCAGTTCCCAGCGACGACTCGGGCAAAGCGCTTTGTTCAGCCTGCGCAAGCGGAATCGACATGACACCCCCGACAAGCGGGGCGACCAGCGTAAAGACCATCACCTGGACTGTGCGTTTCACCCATCGACCTCCGCGATTATTGGCTCGGCCCGTATGCCGCTAATGATGAAAGGTCTTCCCCTTTGCCTGGTGCTCGCTATGAAAATAGCATCAGGCCCGACCCACCTTTTCTCTTTCATGCTGCGCATACCAGTCGAGCGCATCATTGACTGTCTCTCTTACCGGCCTGGGCTGCCAGTGCAACTCGCGTCGAGCCTTACTGTTGTCCATCTCCTTGAATGCACCCGAAAGAAACACGGCGTCCTTGCTCAGCATGGAATCTTTGATGCCAAACAGCCTGATAAACACTTCCGCGACGCTGGCCACAATGGTGGCAACCCGGTGGGGTATAACCCGTGGTGGTTTGTGGCCACCCCACTCCGCAGCCATGGTAAAGAACTCCCGGTTGCTGATGTACTCGTGGGCAATGATATAGCGCTCACCCGCTCGACCATTTTTTTCCGCCGACACCGCCGCCTCAGCCACATCGCGAATATCCACCATGGGTGCACTGGTGTCCATGACTCGCTTCGCCTTGCCGGAACCCACCTGCCACAACATGTCGCCGTGGGGAGTGGGCTGATAATCCTGCGGGCCATAGGTGTTGGCCACACACAGGGCGACACCGGGCAGCCCCTTGTGATGGCAGTAGTCCATAAAACACTCTTCCGCCTGTACCCGGGCCAGGATGTAGGCCGAGGCCTTATCACGCCAGTTGAATTCAATATCCTCGGTCACCGGGCCATTGGCATTGAAACCCAGCGTACCCATGGTACTGGTGAAAATAAAACGCCCGATGCCACAGGCCAGCGCGGCCTCCATGGCGTTCACCAGACCGTCCACATTATTGCGATAAAGGGGTGTCGGGTCTGAAAGCCAGAAACGGGGATCCACCACACTGTAAAACACCGAGCTACAACCCTCCATGGCAGCGTGCAGGGATTGCGGGTCAAGCACATCGCCATAGTGAATTTCCACCGGCAATCCCTCCATGGCATCGAGCTTGCTGCTCTTTCGCATCAGCACCCGGACCTTACGCCCCTGATGGGCCAGCAGCCTGGCCGTGTGGCTGCCGACGAAGCCGCTGGCCCCGGTCACCAGGACGGGTTTTTCCTCAGAATTTTTCTGCTGATCCGTCACCTTTTACTCCCTGGCACTCATTTTTTAACCGGCCACAAACGGGCGAAAGGCACTGAAGCACTGCTTTTCCCGAAAGCACAACCTCGCCCGGCGCCGGTTTTGCCGCTAGTGGTCTGCCCTCTGCGCGGGCATCTTGAGATTGACTTCCACCTTGTTAATCCGCCCATTAAACGCCCCCTCGCGCTCGTAGTCCGGTGATACCGGCACATTGGTATCCCGTCCGGTGTCGAAGGTCTCACCGTTTCCAGCCAGCATTTTCGGGCGTTTTGCGATGGGACCTTTGGCCACTTCCCTGCCACCTACGAAAATGGTCAACGTGCCTCCGTTCTCACTGGTGGCGTTGAAATCGAAGGTGATCAGATGCCGACCGGGAGTGAGCGCCTGATCAGCGGCGACTCTGGACTGGGCGCCGGGCAGGGGCAGGCCGGATACAGAGGCGTAGGCCACAGGCCTGCCCTCCTCCAGGTAGAAACTCCAGCCGCCAAACTTGCTGCCTGCGGCGGTAATTACTCCTTGCCCGCCCTCACCGGGCACTTCCACGTCGGCCTCGAGACTGAAAGGCAGATGGAAAATCGGGGGCGCGACCCCGTACTGGAGGTGTATGCCTGCCCCCCAGTACACATAGTGCAACCGTGGGCGCTTACCAGACCGGCTGGCCATGTTCCTGCCGCGCACCTGGCCACCTGCGTCCTGGATCGGATAGACATTGTACTTGCGCGCTTCCCGGTCAAAGATCGCCTGCATTTCCTTAAGTTTTTCGGGATGGCTGGCGGCGAGATCATGGCTCTGGCTGAAGTCCTCCCGCAGGTTGTACAGTTCCCAGGTGTAGGAGGACGTATCGGTGGCACGCTGCACCGGCATATTCCAGGGCATGTTCCGCGGTGTCGTATTGGCGAGCCAGCCATCATGGTAGATCCCGCGGTTGCCGTGAACCTCGTAGTACTGGGTATTACGGGTAGAAGGCGCATTCGCTTCATCGAAACTGTAAATCATGCTGGTGCCGTCAACCGGCTGCTGCTCGATGCCATCTACCCTTTCCGGCGCCTCAATGGCGGTCGCCTCGAGCAGGGTGGGCATCACGTCGATGACATGATGGTACTGGCTCCTGACCTCACCCTGCTGCCTGATACGCTGCGGCCAGGAGACAACCATCCCGTTCCGCACACCGCCGAGATGGGACGCAATCTGCTTGAACCAGGGAAACGGCGTATCAGTGGCAAGCGACCATCCCGTCTGGTAGCCCTGGTAGGTATCCGGGCCACCGAGAACATCCAGGTGTTCGGCGAGCCAGTCGACGTCGATTCCGTGTTCTCCGGTGGAAAGATCTGCCATTTCATTCACCGACCCGGTCGCGCCACCTTCGCCACTGGAGCCATTGTCCCCCTGTATAAACAGCACCAGGGTGTTGTCGGCAATACCCATGCGTTCCAGTTCATCCATGATGCGGCCGAACTGGGCGTCCTGGTATGACAACTGGGCGGCGTAAACCTCCATGAACCGGGCGTACACTTTCTTTTGCCTCGCCGTCAGGCTGTCCCAGGCCGGGATTTGTTCCGGTCGAGGCGCCAGTTGGGTGCCCTCGGGAACAACACCCATGGCTTTCTGGCGCGCCAGAATCAGCTCTCGCTCCACATCCCAGCCGTGGTCGAATCTGCCGTGGAATCTGGCGATCCACTCCCCGGGTGCCTGGTGCGGCGCGTGGGCGGAACCGGTGGCATAGTAGACAAAGAAAGGCTTGTCAGGCGCAGCGGCCTGCTGGTTGTGAATCCAGTTGATCGCCCTGTCGGCCAACTCCTCGTCCAGAAGATACCCTTGCGGGCGATCCGGGTCACTGACCGGGGTAATCCCCTCGTACAGCGCAGGTTGCCACTGATCGGAGTCACCGGCGATGAAGCCGTAAAAATAGTCGAATCCCCTCCCGGTAGGCCACTGGTCAAAGGGTCCGGCGGGAGACCGTTCGCGCTGGGGAATATTGTGATCCTTGCCGAACATGGCGGTGCTGAAGCCGTTGTCCCGCAGAATTCTGGCGACCGTCGCTGCAGACGGAGGGATGTGTGCGGTGTAGCCGGGATAGGGCGTGGGGATGTCCACCAATGTCCCCAAACCGACCGCGTGGTGATTGCGGCCCGTCAGCAGGGCAGCCCTGGTGGGAGAGCAAATGGCGGTGGTGTGGAACTGGTTGTACAGCAGGCCGCGCTGCGCCAGTTTGTCCAGATTGGGCGTTGGCGCAGGGCCGCCAAAGGTACTGACTGACGCAAAGCCCACATCGTCGGTTATCACCAGCAGGATATTGGGCGCATTCTCCGGAGCGCTCATCTGCTCAAAGTAGACCGGCGTGGAGGCGGTTTCAGCAGGTTCCAGTGTGCCCTGAAAGACCTCCGGCGGCATCGGCAGGATGCTACGGTCAACCTGGGCATAGGCAGTGAAGACCGGTAGAACCAACAGGAGCGCCAGCAGCGCGACCGGCATCGATAATTTCACAGGCCCTCCTGATCAGTGGCTAGCTGAAGTCAAATTCCTCGAGAAATTCACCGACTGCGCGCACAAAGCGGGCCGCGTCTGCGCCATTGATCACACGGTGATCGTAACTCAGCGACAGTGGCAGCAGCTGGCGCAGCACCGGCCTGCCCTCCTCGTCCGGCAGGAAGCGGTCCTGGGTGCGGGTGATTCCGAGGATAGCCACTTCCGGCGCGTTGATGATCGGGGTGAATGCCGTACCGCCGATATGGCCGAGTGACGACAGGGTGAAACAGCCGCCCGACATTTCCGTCATGGCCAGCCCCTTACCCCGGGCCTTCTCCGAAAGTGCCGCGATCTCTTCGGCAATCTCATCGATACTTTTCTTGTCACAATCTCGCACCACCGGCACCAACAGACCGGCGGGCACGTCGACGGCAAAGCCGATGTGGTA
>JAHEEV010000054.1 GCA_024640505.1 Halieaceae bacterium | reverse complement strand
TAGTAGAGCGCCGGGATGGCCGGGTCGAATTCCGGATCCTGCCAGACGGTGGCCAGCTGGGCTTCCCCGATGGTATTGCGGTAGGTCGCGGTTTCGAGGTCGACGGTGCTCCCGATGGGTGGCACCCTGCCGTCACCGCCCGGGCGGCGCTCGCCGGCCCACACCACGTCGAAGACCTTGTCCTGCGGCTCACCGCTGGCATCGACCCAGCCCTTGACGATCTGGACGCGGTCCAGGTTGGCACCCAGCGCATCCTTGCTGGCCATCACCAGGAATTTCGGTGCCTTGCCGCGAGGCTGTTTGCCGAGATCGCCCCCCATGGGCACGCCGCCCTGGTAGGCCCGCTCGAGCCCATCGGCGCGGGTATGCAGATCGTCCCGGTAATCCCATCCGGCAAAGAAGCGCACCGCCATGCGTGGCCCGGAGGTGGCGAAGGTCTCGCGGTTGTAGATAGCATCCCAGATCGCCTCGCGGGTGTTGCTCACAGCCCAGGCGCCGGTGAGGGAGCCGGGCGACTGGTCGCGAGCAGCCAGCCAGCCGCCCACCTCGGCGGTCTGGCGGCGCTGCGCCGTACCGTCCTCGAAGCCGTGTCCGCCCACAAAGTTGTCCTCGTCGGTATCACCCATCAGCGCATTGTGACTATCGGTGCCGCCGATGATGCCGAGCTTGAACGGGTTGACTCCCACCTGCTGCTGGAAGCCCAGTCCGCGCACCAGGCCGAAGCGGACATAATTTTTCTTCTCGGCTACCCGTCCACTGAACTTCTGCATGGAGAGCGCATTCTCAAAATCGGAGAACTCGTCGGCTGCCCAGAAATCCCGGTGCACCTCGGAGTTACCTTTCACCTGCATGATCTCGATGCCGCGCTCGAACTTGTTGCGCATATTTGCATAGGCGGCATCGACCGGATTGCCGGCGGAGTCCGTCTCGGGGAACATCAGGCCCTTGCTGGCATTGGAGTTATGCGGCAGGGCCAGCGCCCGGATGCCATGCTCTTCACCGGCCTGCAGCCAGGCCCACAACCCCTCCTCCCGGGGGATATCCAGGGCGCTCATCGGCGTCTCGGGGACTTTCCCGCCGCGGTAGATCACGTTCCGGTGCAGGTTCGCCCCCTTCGGCGCGCTGCTCCACTCAAAGGCGGGAAAGGTGGTGAAAACGCCGGGCTCGTAATATTCCTCTGCCGCCTGCACCACCACCTGCCAGCCACTCTGCACGCCGGCTTCCCCCGGGTAGAAGGGCAGATGCTGTGGATTGTCACCCCGGGTATTGCTCACCACGTATTTGAGAAACCAATCGCGCCGCTGGGCCGGGTCGGTCAGCGTTATGAGTTCCTGGATCTGTGGCTGGTCGTGGCCGGGTGCGCCGGGATTGAGTGCGGCATACATCTCCCCCAGGTATTCCGCGTGATCGGTCACCGCCGCGAAATCCAGCGGCCGGCGCATGCGGTGCGGTTTGCCGTTGACCACCACGGTCTCGCCGCGGGCGTGCCGGTAAGCATCGCCGGGCGTCATCCGGGTACCCCCCAGGTAGGCATCCAGGGAGTAGGCCGTATGGACGTGGGTTTCGCCGTAGTAGACGCTGCGCTGGGGATTAGTCTCGACCTCGGCGCCCGCAATCGTCGCCACCGGGGGCGCCACTGTGAGTGCGAGAACGGATATCGTGATTTCTTTAATCTTCATGGTGCCTTCTCTTCCCGATCATTTTTCGGCTGCCAGGGGCAGGCAATGCATTATCAATCCGCGCGCACCCTCAGACAACCGCCATTCCTGCTGTCTGGCCGGGTCGATCCTGCTCACTCCCCTGTTATCGGGAATGGCTGCCGGTCTGGAAAAGTCTAGATCACCAGCGACCCTTTTAATTGCCAATTAGCGACGATAAATTTATATTTGACGACAAGTTCAGGCCGGCGGATATTCATCTCAGATGTTGCGGACTAATAATAGTAGATTCCTGGTGCGGGCCGTGGCCCTGGAGCACTACCCGGAACTGGTCCGCGAACTCGGTGGGGACCCCGGCCAACTGCTGCGTCAGGCCGGGCTGGAACACCTGGTGGCGGATGCGGAGGGGTGGGTCCCTTACCACCGGATGCTTGCACTGCTGGAGGAGTCGGCAACCGCGCTGAACTGCCCCCATTTCGGGCTGCTGTTATCCAAACACCAGGGCCTGGATGCCCTGGGTACCGTCGGTTTTGTCATGCAACAGGCCAGCGACGTGGGTACAGCGCTGACTGAACTGCGCAAGTATTTCCGCTACTACAACCAGGGTGCGGTGGTGGACCTGGCAGTGGAAAACAGGAAAGCGCTGCTCAGTTTCAGCGAGCGCAGCCTGGGGTTCGCGCCCTGGCACCAGCAATCGGATCTTGCCGCCGGCATCGGTGTCCACATGATGCGGCTGCTGTGCGGCGATGGCTGGAACCCGGATGCCCTCTACCTGCCACATGCCGCACCGGCCAATGCCAGGCCCTACCGCGAGATATTCCGCTGCCCCATCATCTATGACTGGGACCGCGCTGCGATGGTGTTTGCCGAAGCGGTTCTCGCGACACCGCTGTCCCCAGCGGACCCCCGCCTGCAGCATATCCTGGAGCAGCACCTGTATGGGTTGGAGCGGAGTTATCCCGACGACTTCGGCTCCCAGGTCAGGCACCTCATCCGCCAGGCGATGGATACCGGCGATTGTTCGCTGGATCGGGTGGCAGGCTATCTGTCCCTGCACAAGCGCACGCTGCAGCGCCGGCTGCGGGACGCGGGGCTCAACTACCAGAACCTGCTGGACGAAGTCCGGTTCGACCAGGCGACAAGGCAGATGCGCGAGTCGCGCTGCTCCCTGACCGAGCTGGCTGAACGGCTGTGCTATTCCGACCTGAGCGCTTTTTCCTACGCGTTCAAGCAAAGGTTCGAAATGTCGCCGCGTGCCTGGCGCAAACAACACATGACGCGCGGCTAGGTCCGCGACGAGCGTCAGGCCGCTGGCGGAACGATATCGACCAGCGTCTCGATGTTGATCTGGTCGGCCGCTGCCTGGGTCACGCCCTCGAAGGCCTTGAGAAACGGCATGTCCAGCTTGACGATCGTGCCACAGGGCAGGATGTTGTCCAGATAGCGCCCGTTCTTGCCATCGAACACGATAAACAGCTCTGCGCCCTCGTCACTCCAGGGCGTATGGTCGTTACCCTCGTCCTCCCAGGCCGTTTCTCCCGCGGTGAAACTGCCCTCATCATAGGCCCAGCTGCCGCTGATGGTGTAGGCGACGGCGCGACAGTAATGGTAGTGGCGCGGCATGCGGCTGCCGGGTTCGAAGCGGATCTTGACCGCGACCCGGTCCATCTCCTCATCGGCCTTGAGGACCTTGATGTGAACGCCTTCAGCACCGGGCAACGGGATCCTGACCCACTCCTGGTTGCCATCGCGAATAATGCTCATCGACTCGTTGATCATTGACTCTCTCCTTCCATGCAAGTGATTCCGGATGATGGCTCCCGCCTGGCGGAACCCGTCACTCGAAACCGTGGTTCGTTCGATGCTGCATAGAGTAGTCGAGCACTTGCCGCACTTCTTAATAAATGGCGACAGATAGTTGTTATTAGGTGACACAGTGGTGAGCTGCAGGATGGCTACCCGGCCTTCAGGTCTTTGAGCGGAACAGGGCCCACTGCTTCATGCCGCACCCTCCTGCCACAGGGAGATAATCTGACCGCTGGCGGGATCGGTTTTTCCCGCCAATACGTCCTGGTAGACACGCGCCACCGCTTCCGGCCCATAACTGCGCTCGACCTTCAACCAGTTATCACAGAACTTGCGGAAACCGACATAGGCGCCGCCCAGTCGCATCATCAATTCCGCCGCCCCCAACTCCCTGCTGCGGGTCTGGATATGCCCGGGGGCGAAGAAGAACTCCGGCGTGGCACCCGGCAACCCCTCCACGGCACCCGTCTCCTCGTAGTGGGTTAAGCCGACGCGACAGGAGTACTTCATATTGTCAGCGAAATGCTGATGGGCATCGCTGAGGACCCGGGCACTACCCGCCATATCCACCATGACGACGGGTTGACTGGCTTCGAGGGTGGCAATCTCGTCGTAAGTCACCACCTGATCGTAACAACCCAGGCTTTCACAGAGAGCGACGTTGCCCGCGGAGGTTACGCCTATACTTTTGAGTTGGCCCCGCTGCTTGACGCAATGCCCCAGGGCAATGCTGGTCTTGCTGGATGCACTGGTGATAAGGCAGGCCTGAGCGCCAAAGGCGTCGTTCACGTTCATGAAATCCTCCACCAGCCAGGAAGTCATAAACAACCCTCGCAACAGGCTGTCCTGATCTTCCCTGACCTCTTCGTAGATAGGATAGGTCGCCGCCCGGGTGAATTGGCAATACACCGGCGCGTACTCCGCTCGATGGGAGGAAACATCACAAAATTGCTGCGCGCTTACTTGTCCCGCGAGAATTTTCAGGTGGGTGGCGAAGGGGAAAAAGCCCCAGACCCTTTCTCCCACCTCAATCCCGGGATGGGCCGAGGCAATGACATCGGCCCAGCCCATGGCCGGAATCCGTCCCCAGCCCTCTTCGGCGGGGAAAAAGCCCCAGTAACCCAGGGCGTCGCCGGAAGCGGCATAGGAAATGTTATTGGCCGTCAGCGCCAGGCGATCCACTTTCAGTAATACTTCGTTCTCCGCCAAATCCCCATCCAGTGTCTCTGTGACCAGGCGGGTCTCACTCCAATTGTCCTTGCGGACCTCCAGTGTCTGCGTCTTCGTCATGTCTGACATTCTCCCTACTCGTTAAAATCTGTAGCCCGGCGTGCCTGCCGGCAGCCTGCTGTCATGCGACCCATTCGCGTGGGGTCAGCTTGCCCAATTGCGCCACAGGGGTTCCCAGCAACCGTGTTGCTCCAGCAGTCCGCGGGCATCGAGCTGAACCTCTGGGTATGCCGGTCGCCCAGGATAAAAGGCCGCTGTTCGAAAACTGCCTGCAACTGCTGCAGGGTGCGCTGGTAGATGGCTTCCACACCCGGCACGTTGGCGCGGGTGATGCCGTCGCCCGTGGTGTAGCCGCGCCTCTGTCGAAGCCGTAAATTCCAGCGTTTCAGCGCCGCCGGCAAGCGTATACCCCCCATGAGTTTGTCGGCGAGATGGCGACTCTGGTGATGGGTGCCCTCCGGGTAGTGCCAGCGGTAATGCATCGCCGGCCGCCACAACCACTCATCGGCGTAATCTTCGATCAGGAAACAGACAAAAGCCTGTAGCGGATCTTGCGGGAGGACCGGCATCTGTGCGACGCCGACCTGCTCCCTGACCAGCTTGAAGTCATGGGGAAGCTGCATGCTGTGCAAAGCATAAGGCACCCACTTCACGCGAAAGTAGTTCTCCAGTTTCCCGGTGAAACAGGAAATGTTCCAGCCATACAGGGTTATGGGTTGCAGGGAGGCAGTATCCATGGAGGCCATCAGTCGCGCGCGTAATCCGCAGCCAGGCGCTGCATGATTACGTGAAATTCCGCCATGGTCTCTTCCACCACCTCTCTGGCACTCTTGATCTCATCGATCCGCCCGGCCACCTGGCCGGACAGGGGAATGGCGGCCTCCATATCACCGCCAAAGTAGAGTTGCTGCAGATTGGCCATGTGTTCCATCACGTTGAATTGGCCCAGAGGCGCGAGCCCGGCGGTCCTTTCGGTACGCAACGCCCGCAGCGCCGGGCGCCCCGCCTGGTTGAGGAACACCGTGTCCGTTTCCTTCGCCGCGAGCACCGCCTGCTTCCAGTTGTCGTGGACCGGCGAGTCAGCACAGGAGAGCATGCGCGTGCCCATCTGCACCCCCTCCGCACCCATGGCGAAGGCGCCCGCCATGGACAGGCCGTCGGAGATGCCGCCCGCCGCGATGATGGGCACATCCACCCGGGAACGGACCAGGGGCAACAGCACCATGGTGGAGACCGGGCTGGGGTTTTTGAAGCCGCCCCCCTCGCCCCCTTCCACGATCAGGCCATCGACGCCGCAATCGATGGCCTTGAGCGCCATATCCAGGGTGGGAACCACATGGAATACCTTGATTCCCGCCTCCTGGAAGGCCTGGGTGCAGACGCTGGGGCTGCCGGAAGAGGTCGTCACGAACTTGATGCCCTGCTCGATCACGAAGTCGATAACGTTGGTGCCCTTCACGTAGGACAGGGCCACGTTCATACCGAAGGGTTTGTCGGTCAGTTCGCGCATCTTCGCGACTTCGGCCTTGATGTTGTCGAACTCCCCCGATGAGGTTTCGATAATACCCAGGCCGCCTGCATTGCTGACCGCAGAGGCGAGCCGTGCCCGGGCGATCCAGCCCATGGGCGCCTGGATAATGGGGTAGTCGGTGCCGGTCATCGCGGTGACGCGGTTGTGTATGGCCATGTCGGTCATGTTTGTTTCCTGTTTCTGCCAATCTCGATGGAATGCACGATTATAGTGTCCACTTTACTCGACCACCCTTCAGAGCAGCATAGCCTCACACCCGGTACCGGCCAGCACGGCGTCCACCCGCTCCCGGTCCACGTCACTCAATGCCCGGTAGCGTTCGTTGGTCCACTTCAGGCACTTGGCCTGGTAGGGGAAGGTCTGCTGGGTCCAGGTCGCGCCGTCGATCTCGGCTTCCCAGGTCTTCTCCCCCGCTTCTACCGCTTTGGCATTGGCTAACTGGGCAGGCACATAGACCCGCCCGATCTCCTCCAGCAGGCCACGCAGGCTGTCCGGCGCGTCCTCGAGTCTCATCCAGTCGCCGTCCAGCGGATCGATGCCGCTCTGGTCCCGCAGGTGGTCCACCCAGGCCACGGTGCGGGGAGACACCTCGTGGGCAATGGCCCGGGGAGTGGGATCGAAGCCCACCAGCTGGGTGAACTGTCCGTAAATGGAAAAGTCGCCCGCACCGGGACGATTGCCCAGCATGAAGTGCTGGTTGGCCAGGTGTTTCTCCATGGCGGCCAGGAAACGGCGGTAACTGGCGTCGATCACCGGCGCGGTGGTGTCGTTGGAACCGACCACGTACAACCGCCCGATCTGGCGCTCGGCCACCCAGTTCTTCATCTGTCCGAGCGTCTCCTCGGGCATGCTCACGTCAAAGCCCAGCGGCAGCAGGGTACCGGCGTTATCGGCATCCTCCCCGGGATACCAGCGGTAGTGGAACATGTACTTGGTACACCACTCGTCGCCGAAATCCTCCAGCAGGTAATCGATGAAGGCCAGCGCCGGATCCGCGGGCAAGACCGAGCGACCGGGGTACATGGCCTCCAGGCGGCGGATGATCGGTGTCGAATCGCATTCCGCTGTTACAGCGCCTGTTTCATCGTCAAAGAGGAAGGTGGGCATGAACACAGGCTTGGGTTTGTCTATCCCCAGGGCGTCCAGGGTGCCACCGGGGTCCCCCCAGGTGATGCTGTAGGGGATGTGCCGGTAGCGGAGCAGTGCCACCATCTTCTGGGTGTAGGGAGAACCGGTACCGCCGATGAGCCGGATTCGATCAGGTGCTGCCATAGGTCATACTCCGTATTTATCACTGGGCGGGCTTGTCAACAGACCCGCCTGGTGTCGAGCTGCGTATATTGTCACATATAGTGCCATTATGTCACCCTCCAATAAGTACCAATGTCAGAAAGTGGGCGAGATGAAGAAACCCACTCCCACACTGCGCAAGGGATGGATGGCATGTATCGAGGTGAGTACGCTCTGTTGGGCTCGAAAATGAGCGTTTTCACCCGCAACTGGGGGCGCAGCGGTAGCGGGTTTATTCGTCCGCGGCTTGAGCGCGAGCGGCCTGGAGTGGATGCCGGGCCATGAAGTCCAGCATAATCGCCGCCAACTGTTCCCCCGCATCCTCCTGCACGAAGTGACCCGCCCCCTTGACGGTTACCTGTTCGGCGTTGGGCAGACGCTTCATGAATTCCTTGTCCAACCCCCGGGTGATGGGGTCAGAGTCGGTGAAGGCGACCAGGAACGGTTTGTCCCAGGACTCCAGCACCTCCCAGGCACTCTCATTTTCACGCAGTTGGGAGGGCACCAGGTAGGGCATGGCCATGGCGCCGGCTTTGTAACGCACATCCGGGAATGGCGCCTCATAGGCCTGGCGGACCGCCTTGTCGGCGCCCATGAATTGCATCAATTCGCCGATGGGCAGGTCATCCACGTAATGACTGTACGCCGCCCAGCGGAGGAAGGTAGTTTTCTCCCGCAGCGCCTCCAGGGTCAACTCACCCTGCCGCCAGACGGCCAGCTTGAACAGGGAGTATCCTATCCAGCCCCTGACGCCGGAGGCCGAGGGCAGCCCGGTATTGGACACCACCACCCGGGAGAATCGCTGCGGCTCCGCCGCTACCACGCGCAGGCCGATCAGCCCGCCCCAGTCCTGGCCGAAGAACGTGACAGACTGAAGATCCAGCTGATGCACCAGTTGCAGCATGACGTCCACCTGCAGGGGATAACTGTAATCGCCCTTGCCGGCGGGCTTGTCCGATTTGCCAAAGCCCACGAGGTCCGGGGCAATCACCCGGTAACCCGCTGCAGTAAAGACCGGGATCATCTTGCGGTACAGGTAACTCCAGGTAGGCTCGCCGTGGAGCAGCAACAGGGTCTCGCCACCCGCCGGCCCCTCGTCGAGGTAATGGACCCGGTATTTGCCGATCTGGAGATAATGCGATGCGAAGGGATAATCCTGCAGCCCGTCGAATCGCGCCTCGGGCGTGCGGTAGATGCCGGGTGAAACTTCTTCTGACATAGTGACCTCGGTTAAAAAACATAGCATTAGGCAGAGTATTCCACGCATTACGGATTCTCCAGCAAAGCCCGCACGGCGCCGAGCAGGGTTCGTGTCGCTGCTTCTTTGGACAACTGTTCATGCTCGCGCAGAGCGTTCCAGTAGCTGAAGGAGAGCGGGCCGCGTAAAGCCGCAATCCTGTCACGTCGCGCGGAATGGTTTACCAGCGTCTCGAAGCGGTCATCCAGCGTGCCATCCATCAGGAGCGGCGGCAATTCCTTTGCCGGGCAGCGCGGTTCACCCTCCTCGAGAAGCCCCACCAGGGCCGAAGCCACCGCGTCCCGGGTGCGATCCGAACGCGCATGGCGGCCATCTTTTTCCTGCGGGAGTCCACGCTGGGCACTTTCAATGGCTGCGCCAGTACGCGGGTGCTGAAACTCCAGCCCTCGTGGAGTTCGAGATCGGCATGGATTCCTGTTTTTGGCGCCGCCACGCACTTATGGCGCCACATTGAGGTATGATTTCCGACCGGAGAATTTTTCAAGAGACACAGGGTATACGCTCATGGCCAAAACATCGGAATACATCCCCCCCAAGGTCTGGCATTGGGAGATGGAGAGCGGCGGACAATTTGCCGGGATCAACCGGCCGATCGCGGGACCCACCCATGACAAGGAACTGCCGGTCGGAAAACACCCTCTACAACTCTATTCACTGGCCACACCCAATGGCGTCAAGGTCACGGTGCTGCTGGAGGAGTTGCTGGCTCTCGGCAGGGAAGAAGCGGATTATGATGCCTGGCTGGTCAACATCCTGGAGGGGGACCAGTTCGGCAGCGGCTTCGTGGAGATCAACCCCAACTCCAAGATACCCGCCCTGGTGGACACAACGACCACGCCCCCCACCCGTATCTTCGAGTCAGGGGCCATCCTGGTCTACCTGGCGGAAAAGTATGACGCGTTCCTGCCAACGGAAGCCTCCGCGCGCGCCGAATGCATGTCCTGGCTGTTCTGGCAGATGGGTAGCGTCCCTTTTCTGGGCGGGGGCTTCGGCCATTTCTACGCCTACGCGCCGGAGAAATGGGAATACCCCATCAATCGCTACACGATGGAGGTCAAACGCCAGTTGGACGTTCTGGACCGCAACCTGGCGTCGCGCCGTTACCTTTGCGGTGAAGACTACAATATCGCCGATATCGCCAACCACGCCTGGTACGGCGCCCTGGTGATGGGCAGGCTCTACGACGCCGGCGAGTTCCTGGACGTCGCCTCCTATACCAACGTGGTACGTTGGAGCCAGGATATCCAGGAGCGCCCGGCGGTCAGGCGCGGTCAGCGGGTCAACCGGGTCTGGGGAGACGAGTCGAAGCAGCTGCCCGAGCGGCACGACGCCAGTGACCTGGACTGATCAGTTGTGAACCTGCGCAATTCAGCCCCCCACCCTGGCCAGGCACTTGTCAGCAGGTGGCTGTTTCAGGAAGCCCGCAAATCCACATAGCTGGGAGGCAGTTGGTGCGACAGCAGGCTTTCCGCCGTCCGGGCAATACGAAACAACAGATCTTCCTCCCAGGGGCGCCCCATCGCCTGCATGGCAATGGGTAAGCCGGCCCCACTGTAGCCGACCGGGAAGCTGATGGCCGGCAGGCCCGTCATGTTTCCCGGCACGGCAAAACGCATCAGCTCAGTGACCGCGCCCAGATCCGCCAGACCGTGTGACAGGCTTTCCGGCTTAATCGGGGGAGCCAGGATGGCCGTGGCCGGACTCATAATCACGTCCACGGTCTTGTAGACGTCGGCAAAAATCGCCATCGACCGGGTCCGCACACGTTGCGCCTGTACATAGTCGACGGAGCTTGCGGCCCTGCCGATCGCCAGGCTGATGCGGGTCGGGGCAGAGAGATCCTGCCAGTTGTCGGGATAGTTCGCCATGCTGGCGGCCATTTCCGACAGGATGGTGATGGCGTGGGCAATGCGCAACTCATCCAGTTCAGGAATTTCGATCTCCACAACCGTCGCGCCACGATCGACCAGTTGATTCAGCATCGCCTCGCAGGCGGCCACGATCTCGGGGTCGGCATGCTCAAACCACTCGCGATAAACACCGAGCCGCAATGGGGTCTGGCCGCTGTCCGGCCTGACATCGTGTGAACCGGCGAAATCCGGCAAAGGCTGTTGCAGGGTATTCGGGTCGAGGGGATCCGGACCGGCCATAGCACCATAGGCCAGCAGCACATCCTCGACGGTGGCGCCTATGGGGCCCAGGTGACCGACGCTCCAGTCCAGCGGAAAACTGCCATGGCTGCTGATACGTCCGTAGGTGGCCTTCAGGCCCACCACACCGCACAACGCCGCGGGGATACGGATGGAACCGCCGCCGTCGGCACCGATCGCCAGTGGACAGAGCCCCGCGGCGACGGCGGCAGCCGAGCCACTCGAGCTGCCCCCCGCATCGCGCCCAAGATCGTAGGGGTTGCGCACCGTCCCGTGATGCGGATTCCCGCTGCGCGGGTTGATACCGATTTCGTGCATATTGGTTTTGCCGAGCACGAGGGCACCCGCCTGTCGCAACCGCAAGGCCACCGTGGCATCTTCAGTGGCAGGCGTTCGTCCCAGAAACCGGGTCCCGACGGTGGTGGGGTAGCCCGCCACATCCAGCTCGTCCTTGAAGGCAACCGGGATCCCGTCAAGGATGCCCAGGCTTTGCCCGGCGGCGATACGGGCAGTGGCAGCCCGGGCCTGGACGAGTACCTGATCACGGTTACTGGCGATAAAGGCGCGCATAGGTCGCTCACCCTGGTCACTGTGCGCAATTGCATCGAGCAGCCTTTCAGCTACCCCTAATGGTGTCGTGTCACCGCTGCGATAAGCCCGGGCCAGATCGCTGACGGAGCAGAAGCCGGCAGGGCCGGGAACAGAATTCGAGGCGACTTCATCGACGAGTTGATCCTTTCCGGCAGGAGGCGTCTGTCCACCGGGATAGAGGGGTCTGTAGGTGGGCGGCTCGTCACAATGCAAGGAGCGCAGCTGGTTGAGCCCGCCGGTTTTAAGCAGCTGTGGCAGCAGCAATGCCCGCAGCAGCGGGTTGTCCAGTGCCGTGGCGAACAGCTGCAACGAGCGCCCGGTGAGTACGGGGTAGTTGGCTGAGGTCAGGTTGTATCGGCTCATGCTACCTCCGGGGTTACCGGCCTTTATGCTTTTACCACAGGCGCAGCATGAGGCACGACGCGCCGGAGTCAGGAATGGATTCCGGCCCGATCCAAAGCCGGCTAGGCCTTCGCATCCTCGGCGGCAAATTGCGCATAAGCTTCCGCCGTACCCGCCGCCATCTTGTCCCCGTCAAAAGGAATCGACATCTCCGGCGTGAACTCCAGCACCACGCGCTCGGGCGTGTCCAGGAAGCGTATGAACATCTCCGGGTCTATGCCCGACGTGAAGTCATTGTCTTTATCCTGCTGGCCTGCAGCCGCCATCCCGGCCGCCAGCAGACCGTACATCCAGAGCTTGGTTTCCCGGTCGTCGTGTATCACCGTATGCCCCTTGTAGGTAACGGTCTTGCCGCCGCCCATGGGAGTGCCCTTGCTGGTAATGACGATAGAGGAGCGCCCGTCCCGCGCAATCGCCTTGATGCGCACGCGCTCACGAGTCGCCGTCATCCAGATCTTTCCGTCCACCGGCACATAGGCTGTGGTCACACCCAGGGGGTGGCCGGACTTGTTCGCCCAGATAAATGTGCACTCGCCGCCGGTCTTGACTAACTCCTGCTCCCGCTCGGGATCCAGACGGTAACGTTTTACATCATCATAATTAACGGCTTGTTCTGTCATCTCTTCCTCTTCCGATGTTGTATGGATCGATATCAGTCAGATTTACGTCTGCGGCTACCACTGGCCGCAGGCTTTTTCCTGGCCGCAGGCGCTTTCTTTGCTCTGGGCATTTTCTTTGTCGCAGACGCTTTGCCAGGCGCCTTTTTCCTGGAAGGTTTTTGCCTCCCCTTTGTAGCCGCCTGTTTTCTGGTCTTCCGCGCGGGCTTGCACAGCGCCAGGTACTCGCCCAGCGCCGCCTCAAGGCGGGTGGCCAACACCTCCTGCTCGGGCATCAGGTCAGGATCAACGATAATTCCAAAATCCATAAAACCATCATAACTTACGCAGGTAAAATTGATGCCGATTCCCGCGGTTAATATCGACATGGGGTACATCCTGTCCATACGGGCACCGGCGATATACAGGGGAACAGCGCTTCCTCGCACATTGGAAACAATCAGATTGGCGCCGAGAATCTGGGCTGCCTGGTCTTCTGGCAGCGATTCCATGAGGGTGCTGACCAGAATGGGTGGCATCATCTGGAAAAGCTCAACCACGCCCATAGCGCCGCCGTGGGCACTGGCTTTCGCCTGTTCTGACTCCTCGTGGATCGCCTTGAGGCGAGCAACGGGACCCTCGAGATGCGTAGCGAGGGTAACCGTGGTCGTTGTCACTTTATTGCTCAGCTGTGCATCGTTATCAGACCTCAGGGAGACCGGAATGTTGGTGCGCAGTGGTTCCTCCGGTAACTCGGCATGTTCAATGAGGTACGCCCGCACAGCACTGCTCACCAACGCAAGAACAACGTCATTCAGGGACACACCGAAGTGTGCCTTGACCAGCTTCAATTGCTCCAGAGACAGTGAGCAGAATGTCATTGCCCGGTCACTGCCAATGGCGCCGTTAAAACTGGCAGTGGGCACGACTGCGCGTTGAGCCCGCGGTTTTCCCGGCCAGACAAACTGCTCCAGCACTCTGGGCCGCAGAATATCGTATGCGTTCCTGGCCGCTTCGCCAGGCAGTCTGGCCAGATGCTGCCAGGCCTTGGTCGAACGCTCGGGATTGCTGGGTACCCTACCGGCCCTGGCCTGACTGATAGATTTGTCCACCACCTTCGTGTGGGGTGCCTCCCGCTCAAAATCACCGATGATTTCAATCATTTTGAAGGCCCCCTGCCCGTCCATCATGCAGTGATGGAACTTTTGCAGGTATGCGAAATTGCCGTCTTCCAGACCCTCGATAAGCCAGCTCTCCCACAGGGGCCGGCCGCGATCGAGGTGTTTCGCGTACAGGTAGGAGGCCACTTCACAGAGCGCTTCCTTATCCCCCGGTTGAGGTAGGGCGATATGCTTTATATGGTGGTCGTAATTGAAATTTTCGTCTTCCACCCAGTAAGGGCGGTCCAATCCCAGAGGCACGCTGTGCAACTTCCAGCGGAACTGGGGAATGAGCTCAATGCGTTCTATACAGTGCTGTCGAAAGTGCTCGAAATCAAATTCTGGCCGGTCACCGGCATCCAGAAGAATCAGCAGCGCCACGTGTTGATAGATACTGCTCGTCTCACCCGCAACAAACATCACGTCTTCGCGGCTCAACTGCCTGATCAATGACATGCCCTCATGCTCTCTTATTTCGCTTTTGCCTATTGGCTGCCGGTCGGCTTGCCCGTCAACGACCGGGCCGCAGCTCTTGCGGATTCCAGAAGGCGCGCATACTGGTAATTTTTCCCTCTTCGTTAAAGGCAAAAACATCCACGGCATCCAGGTAACTCACATTTTCCCCGACGGTAAGCTGGGCCAGGATAGGAAAAGCACACTCTTTACCCGCTACACATACGGGTCCTGTAAGCTCCACCTGCAGCATGGGCGCGGCGGCCGAATAGAAGGCATGAAGCGCTTCCCTGCCCCGCTGCAGCTCACCGCCGACCGGGTCTTCGGCGGTAGCATCCTCAGCAAACAGCGCAATGATGTCGTCGATTTCTGTCTTACACATCATGTCGATGTATGAACTTACAAGTGCACGGACTTCTGCGGGAGTGAGCATGGTAGATCTCCTGACAGCGGTACTCTCTTCTGGAATATAGTAGCAACTCCAGACCAAATAAAACAGTCCTGACTGTTTTATTGGCTTCACTGAACATCGGGCTGAGCGTGAGGAACAATGCGTCGGGGCCTGTTAAGGCAACTTGAGTTGGTCACGTAATCCCGGATTTCGCTTATTAGCCAATTCCGGGAACAGTAGTGCTAGCGATAAACTCTTGTCCGGTGTGCAACGCGAATCACCTGGACAACCAGCACGCCGTCGTCAATTTCGTATACCACTCGATAAACACCGACGCGAACTCGATAAAAATTCTGACCAGACAATTTGCTGCAGCCTGCCCCCCGTGGGTCGTCAGCCAGCGCCTCTATCCGCTTTAGAATGCGCTTGACGTCTTTTTTCGGCAGCACCCGTAGGTCCCTGGCGACCGACTTTTTGAAGGTCAGCCTATATTTTGCCATGTTTCTTGAGATCGTTGAGTAAACTCTCGTAGCTGATTGTCGGCTCACTTACACGGTCGGCAATAGTGGCGAGATCTTCCTGGTCTTCAAGCATCAATAAACGCACTGCCTCGTCCACAAGTTCAGACAATGAAGAATCTGATGAAGCAGCCTTAAGTTTCAGGGCTTGGTGAATATCAGGGTCAAAGTAAACCGTGGATCGTTTTGATAACGTGCTCATGGCGCTCTCCCATATCAGAAAAAGCACTATAGCGCTATAACGTTATAGCGTCAAAGACGCCTACTGTTCCCGAGCCTTAAACTCCGGTAACGGCAAAGTCCAGAGCGGGGGAAGCGTGCCGCCTACTTCAACCGCCGGCAGCGACGGTACAAGACACCGGCGACCATGGACACCACTCCAGGGGCAATAACCAGCTTCTTGATCTTTCGTTAGACCGTATCCAGCACTTCCATGTACAGGTCGCGCCCGCCGGACACTGCAAAAGCACCTTCTTGCAAGCACCCCTGCATTAAATCGTCCAGAGTTTCGCCAGGGCTACTCATTGGGTAGTGCTCCTTGATTGCCTGGTATATTTCGCTGCCAACAGACATCATTACTCCTCGCTGTCAGGTACCGGTAAAGTCAGGAGCACGCTTCTCCATAAATGCCTGCATGGCTTCTTTCAGGTCATTGGAGTTAAGCGTGCTCACCATGGTCCACAGGCCATTGAGCAGCAGGCTCTGCTCGGTGGTGAGGTCCTCGCCCTGCTGCAGAATGAACTTGGTACCGCGTACCGCCAGCGGCGCGTTGGCGGCGATCTCTGCGGCCAGTTGCTGTGCCGCGGCGTAAACCGCATGTGCGTCAGGGTATACGTCGTTCACCAGGCCGATCTTTTCCGCCCGTTCGGCACCGATATCCTTACCCGTGTAGGCCAGCTCAGCTACCTGGCCACGGGTGACAATGCCGGGCAGGCGCTGCAGGGTGCCCACATCTGCCACGATACCCATTTTTGTCTCACGCACCCCAAACAGTGCGTCTTCCGCCGCCAGGCGGATATCGCACGCGGTAACCAGGTCCATGCCCGCGCCTATGCAGTGGGAGTGTATCGCCGCGATAACGGGTACGGGGCACTCGGCCACCGAACTGATAGCGGCCTGGAAATCTCGGGTCACCTTCATTTGCCGCAGGCTTGCCGTTGCGCCGGAAATTTTCTCCCCATCCGCACTGCCGGAGCTGCCGCCTCCCAGGCTGGCCAGGTCGATGCCCACGCAGAAGCTCTTGCCGCGCCCCGCGATGATGGCGACGCGCACGTTCTCATTTTCCCCTATCGCCGCCATGGCCCTGGGCAGGTCGGCTATGAACTCCGGGGACATGGCGTTGCGCTTTTCCGGCCTGTCCAGCCAGAGGGTGGCGATATGATCGTTAACTTCAAGGGTCAGAACGGAAGAGGCAAAGTCCATGGGTACTCCTGTGTAAAGACCATTTTGATTTCCGGGCAATATCGCGATCGCGACGCCTAGTTGGGCCAGTAGATATACTCGTCACCACTCTCAAAGCGCTCGACGAGTGTTTTGTCGATAGCCACAGGCAGTTCGGCGACATAGGGATACAAGGGTTTACGCCCTGAAGCCCGGTGGGCGTCCAGCAGTGCCTTCAGTTCGTTCAGTTTATCCGGACGCGACGTTGCCAGGTTATTCCGCTCGGTGGGATCCTCCGCCAGGTCGTAGAGCCAGGCCTTGTCCGGGCGCTCGGATACCTGCAGTTTCCAGTCACCGTGGCGCACCACACGATAGTAGCCACTCTGCCAGAAAAGAGTCTCGCGATCCCATGCCCCGGCGCCTTCCCCGGTGGCCAGGGGCAGTATATCCAGGCCGTCTATCGCCACTCCCTGCGGCATATCGGCCTGTGCAGCGGCGGCCATCGTGGGCATCAGGTCGATATGGGCCACCGGTGTTTCGACCGTGGTGCCCGGTGCAATGCGCGCCGGCCACTTGACGAACAGTGGGACCCGCAACCCGCCCTCGAAGTTGGTTAACTTCCAGCCCCGGTAAGGGGCATTCACGCCGGGCAGCCCAATATAGCCGGGACCGCCGTTATCACTGGAAAACATGACGATGGTGTTGTCCGCCAGACCCTCCTTCTCCAGCGTTTCCATGATACGGCCGACACTGCGGTCGAGGGCGCGAATCATCGCCGCGTATACCCGCAGGCGGTGGGGCTTGATATCACCCACCGCTTCGTAGTCCTGGCGGGTCGCCTGCAGTGGCGTATGGGTACCCCAGTGGGCCAGGTAGAGAAAGAATGGGCGGTTGCGGTTGGCCTTGATCACCTCGATGGATTCGTCCGTCCAGTAGTCAGTGAGATAGCCGCCCGGCTCGAAACGCTCATCGCCCCGGTTGTTGAAAGATGCCGCGTAATTCAGCCGGGCCCACAAGAACTGGTCGATGGGATCGAATTCCAGTTTGGCGTTGACCACGTTGGGATCGTCTTCCGGCAGATAGAGGCCACTGGCCATCAACAGGCTCTCGTCAAAGCCCTGGTCATTCGGTGCGAACCCCTCTCCCCGTCCCAGGTGCCACTTGCCGATATGCGCCGTGTGGTAACCCCTGTCCCTTAAGATCTCTGCGACGGTGACCTCGGAGCCGGGCAGGCCCTGCTGCTCATAGGAAGGCGCTTCTGCAGCGCCCGCCTCATTGAACCGCCCGGGCGGCAGACCGTTGTCCAGGCTGTTACCGACAAGGGATACCATCGGCCCCATACCGGAAGGCGTGGGCGTAAATTCAAAGCCGGTGCGCGTGGGGTAACGCCCGGTCATGATCATCGCCCGGGAAGGCGCGCAGGTGGCGTTGCCCGCATAGGACTGACTGAAAACCGCGCCCTGTGCAGCCAGCTGATCGATGTTGGGGGTTTGTACCCGGCCACCGGCCACGCCACCACCAAAAGTGGAGATATCGTTATAGCCCAGGTCATCCGCCAGGATGAGGATGATATTCGGGGGGCGATTGCCCTCCCCGGCTACCGCCTCACCGGGCCCCCGCTCCCAGGCGATATCCCGGTTGGGCTGGACCACGTATTCCCTGTCGGATTTGAACTTGACCATGGCCAACATGAGATCGATGCGGTTCATCCAGCCAAGGCTACCTATAGCCAGTATCACCAGGACGGTAATGACGATAACTTTCTTAAGCATCGGGAAAAGACTCCGGGAGAAAATTGGGACCCTGTGAAACCACCAGAACGGTTACACAGTTGGGACACTACCCTTGTATTGGCACATATAATGTCACTATACTTCGTTCGAGTAAAGCAATCATTAAAGGGACCACAAGCATGAGCGCACCCTTCCTTCTGGAGAGACAGGACGCCGTCGCCATCATCTCCATCAATGACGCCCCCTACAATCGCATGACACTGGATTTTATCGATCAGCTGGAGGCACTGGTGGCCGAAATCGACACAGACGACGGCATACGGGCCGTCGTGCTGACAGGTGAGGGCCTGGAGAATTTCTCCGTCGGCATGAACCTGAAACAATTGCCGGAGGGAATACAGCGCAAGGGCGGACCGGAGGCCCTGTTCGATCAGCGCCTGCGTGTAATTGCGGCTATCGAAAACATGGGCAAACCCTGGGTCGTCACCCTGTTCGGTTACTGCCTGGGTGGCGGTCTGGAATTACCCCTGGGCTGCCACTTTCGCCTCGCGGCGGACGAAGGCGCCCGGATAGGCCTGCCCGAAATGGACCTGGGCTCGGTGCCTGCCTGGGGCGGCAGTGCACGACTGAGCAAGTGCGTGGGCCGCAACCACGCCCTGGACATGATCCTGCGCGGCAGGAAGATTTCAGGACCGGAAGCGCTTCACATCGGCCTGGTACACGAGGTCTGGCCGCTGGCTGAATTGAAGGACCGAGCCGTGTCGCTGGCCCATGAACTGGCGGCACAGCCGGCCCTGGCGGTACGGGGCATGCTGGAAGTGATTGTCGGCAGCGAGGACCGGACGCTGGATGAACTGCTGCAGGCCGAGCGCGCCGCAGTGATGCGAACCATGGGTACGCCGGACCAGCAGGAGGGCATGATGGCCTTTCTGGAAAAAAGGCCGCCCATATTCAATAAACAGTGAAGGGGACAGTTTACTTAAATGTGTAGAGGCTAGATTCGTAAGCTACACTTAAGCGAACTCTACCCTGGACACTTATGACAATCGCGGACTGAAGCCGCCCTCTAACGCTATGAAAAAACTGAGCTTGATGGATGCCGGGTTCCTGATGGGTGAATCCCGGGAGACCCCCATGCACGTTGGCGGAGTCAGCCTGTACACACTCCCGGAAGGTGCCGAAACGAAAGACTTCCTGCACTCGCTGGCAGACAACTTGCGCGACGTGGACGAGTTCATGCCTCCCTTCGGGGATCGCCTCAAAACAGGAATTTTCGGAGTCGCGGGGCCCACCTACTGGGAGCCCGACCCGGCCCTGGATATTGACTACCATATCCGCCACTCGGCACTGCCCCGACCCGGCCGCTACCGGGAGCTGTTCACCCTGGTGTCGCGCCTGCATACCAGTCTGCTGGACCGCAACCGACCCCTGTGGGAGATGCACCTGATCGAAGGACTGCAGAACCGGCAGTTTGCGGTCTATACCAAAACCCACCACGCCGCGGTAGATGGTGCGCGCTCCGTTCACATATCACGCAGCATGCTTTCAGCCGACCCGGATTCGCGCCTGCGGGAATCGCCCCTGTCGTTGGCCGCCTGGAACCGCTACCGGGCAAAACTGAAGCGCCCGGAGTCCAACTCACCCACCGATGCAGACCTGCGCAACGTGCTCGATGCACTCAAGTCACGATTCGATTCCGGCGCGCAGATCTACAGCGCCGCAAAGCGCATCACCCGGGCCTGGAATGGTGACGACGATCTGCTACTGCCCTTCCTTAAGGTCCCCACCAGTTCAATCAATACTTCGGTGGGCGGCGGCCGGCGTTTCGTCGCCCAGTCCTGGCCCTTCGCCCGCATCAGGGCGGTGGCCAAGGCCTTTGACGGCAGCTTCAACGATGCCGTCCTGGCCATGTGCGGCGGCGCCCTGCGCATCTACCTGCAGAATCACGCGGAACTGCCGGAGGAATCCCTCAAGGCGATGGTACCGGTATCAGTACGTCGTGAAGGAGACGTCGACTCGTCCAACGCAGTGGCCGCCATCAATGCCGACCTGGGTACGAATATCGAGGATCCGGCCCGGCGCTTTGCCGCCATTCAGGCTTCTACCCGGGCCGGCAAGGCGCTCTTCGCCGATATGTCATCCTCGGAGGCGACCCTGTTCAGCATGTTGCTACAAACTCCTGCCATGCTGCTGATGCCGTTGGGTCTGCTGAACCGATTGCCGCCCTTCAACACGGTTATATCCAATGTTCCCGGCATTCAGGAGACCATGTACTGGAATGGCGCGCGCCTGGACGGCAGCTATCCACTGTCCATTGTCATGGATGGCGTTGCCATGAATATCACACTGGTGACCAACAACCAGAACGTCGACTTCGGCATTATCGCCTGCCGTCGTTCCATGCCGCAGGTGCAACGGGTGATCGATTACATGGAAGTGGCCCTGGCGGACCTGGAAGAGGCTGCGGGACTGGTAAAGCCGGCACAAGCGCCTGCGAGAAAGTCAAAAACAAGGGCAAAGCCCAGGGCCAGGCCAAAACCGAAGACCAAAGCCAGAGCTAAAACCGGGGTGAAAGCCAAACCCAGTGCGAAACCCGGGGCGAAATCCAGTGCGAAAGCAAAGTCCAAAGCCAGCCCTAATGCAAAGCCAAAGCCAAA
>JAHEEV010000009.1:18016-66053 GCA_024640505.1 Halieaceae bacterium | reverse complement strand
GGCGGCGGTGCCATCGTCAATATCTCCTCCAACGCCTCTCTCCGGGGACAGGCGTTCAATACCGCCTACGCCGCTGCCAAGGGCGGCGTGAATATACTGACGAAGAGTTCTGCCGGAGAGTACGGCTCAAAAGGCATACGTATCAACGCAGTCTCCCCCGGCGTGATTCGCACACCCGGGATCGAGGCCTATATGCAAGAGCAACCCAGGGCCGCTGAAGCTCTGGTAAAGCGGCCTGTCCTGAAGCGCCTCGGAGAACCGAACGAGATCGCCGAAGCAGTCAGCTTCCTGTGCAGCGACCGGGCTTCCTACATCACCGGGCAGGTGCTCTCGGTGGATGGAGGTGAGGCCGTAAAGTGAATTTTTCCTGCTACTGGAAGGCGCTGCTCGGGTGCGTACTGGCGGTCGGCACCGCGCCCGTCCTGACACAGGATTTTACAGGCTGGAAAACCTACGGTGGCGACGAGGGCAATACCCACTACTCCGAACTGAACCAGATCGACCGGGACAATGCCGGTCAACTGGAGGTCGCCTGGCGGTATGCCAGCGCCGCAGGCAAGTCGCTGCCAGCCTCCTCCGAGCTTCAGGTCAACCCTATCGTGGTGGACGGCGTACTCTACGGGCGCAACCCGCTGTACAACGTCTTCGCCCTGGATGCCGCCAGCGGCAGGGAGCTCTGGACCCACGACCCGCCGCTGCAACACGTCGGCCTCTCCAACATGCGCGGCGTGACCTACTGGGAAGGTCGTGCCGGCAAGCGCATCTTCTTCACCACCGGTCACTTTCTGAGGGCGCTGGATGCGACCTCCGGCAAAGTCATCGCTTCTTTCGGCAAGGACGGCCAGGTGGATTTGCGGGAGGGGCTGGGTCGCGACCCGGCATTGATCAGCATCAACGCGCCCTCCCCGGGGGTTGTATTCGGCGACCTCATCATCATGGGCTCCGCGGTGACCGAGACGGCGGGCGCGGCCCCCGGCGACATCCGCGCCTACGATGTGCTCAGCGGCCGCCTCGTCTGGAGCTTCCATACCATTCCCCATCCCGGCGAAGCGGGCCACGACACCTGGCCTGAGAACGCCTGGAAAACGGCCGGCGGCGCCAACGCCTGGGCCGGCCTGAGCCTGGATGCAGAACGCGGCGTGGTCTACGTGCCCACCGGCTCGCCAACACCGGATTTCGACGGATCACAGCGGGCCGGCGACAACCTGTTTGGCAACAGCATCATTGCCCTGGATGCCCGCAGCGGCAAACGCCTGTGGCATTTCCAGACGGTGCACCACGATATCTGGGACCGGGACCTGAGTTCTGCACCGACCCTGGTCACCGTGACCCGTAACGGCAAAAGCCATGACATGCTGGCACAGGCTTCCAAGCAGGGTGTGCTCTACCTGCTGGAGCGCGATTCCGGAAAACCGGTCTTCCCCATCGAGGAAGTGCCCGTGCCGCCCTCCCCCGTTCCCGGCGAGCAGGCATCGCCGACCCAGCCCAGGGTGACCTTGCCCGAGCCTTTCACCCGGCAGGCCTTGCGCGAAAGCGACCTCACCGATATCAACCGGGAAGCGCATGAATACGCCAGGAAGGCGTTTGCCACTGCACAACCCTTCGCCTACATGCGGCCCATCGGCCTGCAGAAAACGCTGCTGTTTCCCGGCTTCACGGGTGGCGCCAACTGGGGCGGCGGCGCTTTCGATCCGCAGACCAACCTCTACTACATCAACGCCATGGAGGTGCCCGCCCTGGTCAACATCGAGGCCGTGGCAGTCGACAAGGGCAGCACACTCGGGGTGGGCGAATTTGTGTTCCGCCGGCAGTGCAGCGGCTGTCATGGCGTCGACCTGCAGGGCTTTTATCCCTATGCACCCGCCCTGACCGGCCTGGCAGAGCGGGTGGACCGCCGGGAGGCGATGCGAACGATCAGGGAGGGCAAGGGTCGCATGATGCCCTTCGGACACCTGCCACGACACGAACTCGAGGCGGTGGTGGACTACCTGTATGCCCGCAGCGCTGGCCGCACCAGGACCGCCGACGCTGGCGACAAGGAGGTCGCCTACGTTTTTGCCGGATACAATGAGTTCGTGGACCAGCGCTACTATCCCGCCATCAAGCCCCCCTGGGGAACCCTCACAGCAATGGACCTGGCCACCGGCAAGCGGGTCTGGCAGGTACCACTGGGTGAATATGCGGAACTTACCCGCGAGGGTCTACCGCCCACCGGGACACGTAACTACGGCGGACCCGTGGTCACGGCGGGGGGACTGCTGATCATTGCCGCCACCTCTGATGAAATGTTGCGCATCTTCGACAAAACCAGTGGGCGGCTCCTGTGGCAGTACAATTTGCCTGCCGCCGGCTACTCCACCCCGGCCACGTACCTGATCGACGGACGCCAGTACATCGTGGTCACCTGCAGTGGCGGTAAGCTCGGAACTAAAACCGGTGACAGTTATATCGCCTTCGCCCTGCCCCCGACGGTGCGAACAAAAGATCGACAGGATTAATTTCCCTACCCTGATCGATTGGTCTATTCTTCCGTTCATGCCCTTGCCGAACCCCAACAATAAGATGGAGTCTGCCCATGCGTAGAATGCCGGTCACCGATGCTTTCTTCCTGTTGCTCGAGTCGCGACGTACCCCGATGCACGTCGGGGGATTGAACCTGTTTACCCTGCCCAAAGATGTGGATGACACCACCTTCCTGTCCAAGCTGAGTGAAGTTCTGCAGTACGACGGGGAGTTGCGCAGGCCGTTTGGTGAGAAACTGCGAACGGGACCATTGGGCATAGCGGGCAATATTTCCTGGGAAGAAGATGACGAGCTGGATATGGACTACCATATCCGCCACTCCGCCCTTCCCCAGCCCGGCCGCTATCGCGAACTGTTCGCACTGGTCTCACGACTGCACGGCACCCTGCTGGACCGTTCCCGCCCCCTGTGGGAAATGCACCTGATCGAAGGCCTGCAAAACCGCCAGTTTGCGACCTATTTCAAAGCGCACCATTGCGCCATCGACGGCGTCGGGGCCATGCACCTCATGAGCAGCATGTATTCCACCAACGCGCGCACCAAGGTCAAAACATCGCCGTTTTCCTACGAAGCGTTCCAGGCCTACAAGAAGAAGCTGGAAGCAGAATCGCCCAAATCGATCCGGCCCAAAGAGGATGAGGTCCGCGCGGTTGCAGAGGCCCTGCGGGAGCAATTGGGAGGTACGGTCAACGTCGCCAAGGCAGTGCAGGAGATGGCGTCCGTCTGGATGGGGAGGAATAACCAGATAAGCGTACCGTTTCACAAGGTACCCCGGTCAGTCTTGAGCACCAAGCTCACCGGGGCGCGGCGTTTCGTGGCACAGTCCTGGCCCTTCGA
This sequence comes from Halieaceae bacterium, assembly GCA_024640505.1. Classification (GTDB taxonomy): domain Bacteria; phylum Pseudomonadota; class Gammaproteobacteria; order Pseudomonadales; family Halieaceae; genus JARRPM01. The sequence goes on along the minus strand of JAHEEV010000009.1, from coordinate 62,693 downwards.
GCGCGTGCGCGCCGTCGGTAAGGCCTACGATGGCACACTCAATGATGCGGTGATGGCTATGTGTGCCGGCGCTCTGCGCAAGCAGCTGCAGGAACAGCGGGCCCTGCCCAAGGAATCTTTGAAAGCCATGGCGCCGGTCTCCGTGCGGGCATCCGGTGACGTCGATTCCGCCAACGCGGTGGGGATGGTGTGCGTGGACCTGGCCACCAACGTGCGCGATCCGGCTAAGCGCATGCGGACCATCAAAGCGTCCATGGATGCTGCCAAAGGGCAGCTCCAGGGAATGAGCGGTCGCGAGATACAGATTTACACGGGAATCAGTCAGGCCCCCATGCTGTTGACTCAGTTGACCGGGCTGGGCAATCGTTTGCCGGCATTCAGTACTGTTATATCCAATGTCCCCGGTCCGCGCGAACGGCGCTACTGGAACGGCGCCAGGCTGGATGGCATGTACCCGGTTTCCATTCCCTTCGATGGCGCGGCGGTCAACTTCACCCTGGTGAGTAATTTCGAGAATCTCGATTTTGGCATCATTGCCTGCCGCAAGTCGGTCCCCCATGTGCAGCGACTGATCGACTTCATGGAAGAGGCACTGGTAGAACTGGAAGATGCTGCCGGGTTGCGCACGGCGTCAGGCCGCCGCCGGAAGGCACCGAAGCGCAGAGCCGCCACTGCGACCGCGGCTACCGGTTCGGAACCCGCCACAAAAGCCAAGCCCAAGACAAAAGCCAAGCCAAAGGCCGCGGCCAAATCGAAGGCAAAGACCAAACCCAAGGCCAAACCAAAAGCCACGCCCAAGCCCAAGCCCAAAGCTAAACCAACGGCCAAAGCCAAACCCAAAGCAAAGGCCAAAGCCAAACCCAAAGCAAAGGCTAAAGTCAGGGCCAGCTAATGGCCCTGTCAGACCCTTCTGGACGTGAGGGTATCGCGAGGATTGAAGAACTCTCCGTAACCACTTGTTGATCGGCCGCGATAAGGCCATAATTCTGCCGCCAGAAATCAGCATCCGGAGTCACTGTGAATTCCCCAAGACACATCCTGGTCCTGGCAGCCTGTACTACGGTGCTGCTGGCCTGCACAGACCACATCGAAACTGCCAAGCGCTCGCTGGAGAGTGAGTTGCCCAATTCGGGTAAAGTCGAGTACCGCGACATCAATCGTTTCCCCGGTAAGACGGTTTGCGGAGAGTATCTCGCCTTCGACAAATGGGGTCGCGGTGACCAATTCAAACCATTTGTCGTGAGGGGCGAGGATGTTTTGATGCGGCCCTCGGATACGGATCGCAGCATATTCTGCAGCGAAGACCCCGAAGCCGCGCTACAGCAGGTGTTGGGCATTGGTCCCGTCAGGAACGCGGGAGACGATACCCTGCGGCAGATCCGCGCCGACATCGACAGCCTCAGCGCAGCGCTGCGGGAGTACCAGGCAGACTATGGCAGCTTGCCAAGAACGGATCCGGGCCTGCAAGCCCTGATATCGCCGGCGGATTACAACCCGGCCAGTAATCAAAAGCCGCCAGAGGCTTATCTTGAGAAATTACCGATGGATCCCTGGGGAAGACCGTACCGTTACTGGCGCAAACGCATGATTTCGGTCGCTCACATCCACGATATCCGCACACTCGGTGCAGACGGCGAAGAAGGTGGTAGCGGGGCTGACGCGGATATCGGTCTCAAAGAGCTGGAATACATCGAGCATGTCCTCAATTTATAGCAGGCTGCTTCAGGTGACGGGTAGATAACTGGTATAGCCCTGCTCACCGGGGGTATAAAGTGTGGCCGGATCGAATCTGGCCAGTTCCACCCCGCGCCGCCACCGCTCCACCAGGTCCGGGTTGGCGATGAAGTGCCGACCGAATGAAACCGCCGCCAGACCCCCCTCGGCAACTGCCGCATTGGCCTCCTCCAGGCCATAACTGTCATTGCCCACCACCCGGTTGCCGAAATATTCCCGGGCCAGGGCGATATTATCCACCCGCCCGGAGGGAAGCCTTATCGCATGCAGGTAGGCCAGCCCCATGTCCGCCGCGCCGGATAACAGCGCCTCGAAGGTCTCACGGGGATCGTCGTCCTGCAGATCATTGAACGGGTTGTCGGGACAGATGCGCATACCGACCCGGTCGGCGCCTGCGACAGAAGCCATGGCGTCTAAAACCTCCAGCGCGAAGCGCGCCCGGTTGCCGGCACTGCCGCCGTAGCCATCCTCGCGCCGGTTGGTACCCGTCGAGAGGAACTGGGCTGGCAGGTAGCCACTGGTGCAGTGCAACTCGACGCCATCAAAGCCAGCCGCATAAGCGTTCTCGGTCGCCACGCGGTATTGAGCGATAACGCCAGCGACTTCTTCCGTCAGCAATGCCCGCGGTTCATCGAAAGGCTGCATGCCCTGCTGGTCCGTGTAAATCTCGCCCCGGGCCCTGATGGCGGAGGGGGCGATAGTCTCACTGCCCGCCGGCTTGTTGAAGTGGTTTGAGACGCGGCCCACGTGCATGATCTGGGCCACGATGTGCCCACCCTCAGCATGGACTGCGTCGGTGACCCGGCGCCAGGCCTCTACCTGGTCCTGGTTGTAGATACCGGGGGTGCGGCAATAACCGATGCCGTCGGGGCTGGGGGCTACACCCTCTGAAATGATGAGGCCGGCGCTCGCCCGCTGGCGATAATAGTCCTCCATTAACGCGCTCGGCACCGCGCCGGAGCCGGCGCGGGAACGGGTCATGGGAGCCATGATGATACGGTTGCGCAACGCCAGCGCACCCAGCCTGACAGGGGTAAACAGGTCCATGTTTCTCCTTACCTGACGCGAATGCGAGGCTCCGGGGCCCCGCGCCGCATGGTGTTGAGGAATTGGTCGAGTGGCGCCGGGGCGGCCACCTCGGGCTCATCGGAGGCGGGGGGGGTGGCCCAGAAATCCGTCCACGATGGCCACAGGTCGTGGTAGGCACCTTCGTACGGCTCCCGGTCAGGCCAGCGCATCTTGAGCTCGCCAACCGGCGGTTTGTTGATATCCGTCGCATACCAGTAACAGGGCAGACGGCGGCGAAAGTACCAACGGCCATCGATACGCTGGTAATTGTCCCAGTACAGCATCTGCATGATGACCCACTCCGTGCCGCCATCGTCGCAGGGGGTCTCATGCTCGTTCTTGGAATACACAACACCGTGGGCATGGTCGGCATCATCGAATTCGATGATATGGTTGCCGATATGGTGCGAGGTGCCGGTAAACTGCAGGCGCAGGGTATCGTCCAGCCAGCGCTTGAGATGGCAGCGCCCGGTCTTCTCCCGGCTTACCCGTATATCGGGCGCAAACAGGTTGACGTGGGCATCCAGGTCCCGCATATCCAGGGAGAGGGAATATTTGGCCGCGAGCTGGCGTATCTCGTCCAGCGATTCCAGTCGGTCAATGCGGGCCAGCAGCGTCTCGTCAGTCATGGCTCAGTCAGGTCATTCTGTTCAGGATAGCGCTGTAGCTTAGGGCTGCTTCTTGCGCCCGGTCAACAACGGGGGAAATCGATTTGCTGTGCATTTGGGATCGCTACAGAAGTTGCGACAGTGGAAATTCCCCGCCGCCGCTGCGATGCCGGGCCATGGCAATCAGCAGTTCGGCCGTGGCCAAAGCATCCAGCAGGGCATTATGGGCCGGAAACTGCGGCAGGTTGTAGCGGTCGCGGCATGCCTGCAGGCGCAGATCGCCCTGCTGGATCGGCACCTCACGGCGTTGCAGCAGCCGTTGCTCCTGCAACAGGGTGTCGATTGCCGGCATGAGTACGGGGGCGTCGAATTCACGCCGGCTGATCCTGTTGAGGAACGCCATATCCAGGGCGGCGTTGTGGAAAACCAGGACTCTGCCTGCGGCGGCCTCGAGAAACCGCGCCAGAACCTCCTCCCGGGTATCCGCCTCGTCGAACTCGCAGTCGCGCAAACTGTGAATGGTGGCGCTCTGGCCCACGGATTTTTCGGCCCTGATCAGGTAGTGCCGGGCACTGCTCAGCGCGATGGCACCGTTCTCGACACAGACCCACCCGACACTCAGCAGTTCCCCTTCATTGACATCCAGGGATGACATCTCGGCGTCGACGGCCAGAAAGGATACCTGGCGCCAATCGGTCCCAGTGGATGGCAAGGGCTTGCGCCAACAGGCCTGCAGCGCTGTTCCCGCCACGCGCTTCGCATACAGCAGGCGTCGCAGTCGCACTTTCCACATCACCCCAGCCCTGCGCGGTATGTCTGTCGGACTGCGGACTGGGCCTCGTCGATAATGGTAAATGCATCGCGCAACTGCTCCTTGGCCATCTTCGGCAGGTCTCTGGGATTGAGGTAATTGGTGATTTTTTCACCCCGGACGATCTGCTGGCACTGGTTTTTGATACGCTGCTGCTGGATAAAATGCAGGGCGTCCTCCAGGTTGCGACTGTCCACGATGGTCATATGTTTGCCGTGGGCCAGGGCCTGCAGGCGTTCATCGGTGTTGACGGCCGGTATCTTGTGGGCCAGGGCATGCAGGCGGACGATTTCGGTCACCGGGAGCACCCCACGTTTTTTCAGGTCCACGGTATCCCGGTGCTCACCGTCCCGGTCCACCACGAACCGGCGGAAAATTCCCAGCGGCGGCCGGCTATCCAGGGCATTGGCCGCCAGGGCGGCCAGGAAAATCGAATTACTCGACGCCTGTTCCAGCATGGTTTGCTGCAGGCGGCGGGCAAGGCTGCTGTCGCCGTAGACGGCGCGTATATCAAAAAATATGCTGACCCGCATGACCGCGTCAGGCGTCGGGGAGGTAGCCCAGCGGCGCACCGTCTTCTGCCAGGTCGCCAGCGATTGGCGCCACTCGTCGGTTTTGGCCATGATGCCGCCGGGACAGTAGATATAACCGCATTCGTCGAGGCCGTCGCAGACGAACTCGGCCATTTCCCGGTACCAGGGCAGGTGGACCTCGTCGACACTGTCGTCAATGATCATACCGTTGTCCTGGTCCGCCCCCAGCAGTTGTTCACCACGCGCCTGTGAACCGAAACCGGCCCAGCACCAGGGCACCGGGGCCGGACCCAGTTTCTCTTCAGCCAGCTGTATCAATCGCACCGTGACGGCATCGGAAATAGCCGTGAGAATCTGGCTCACCTGTTGCGCCTTCATACCGGAATTGACCCACTGGACCATCAGGTTGGCCATGCCCAGGATCAGGTCGCGGATGGAGGGCACATCGTGCTGACGCGAAATATGCTGCACGAGGTAAACCGGGTCATCCTGCTTGGCCAGGATCAGGTCGGAGGTGGTGACAATACCTTTCAGCTCGCCATTCACCATCACCGGAAGATGGTGGTAACCGCGCTGCGTCATTCGCAATGTGGTGGTGAAGATGCTCTCCGACCCCCCGATGGTTTCGGGATCAGGGGTCATGATGGCCCGCACGGGGACTCCGTGATGGAGTCCCTGTGCGACCAGTCGCACGCGCAGGTCGCGGTCGGTGATTATGCCTGCCAGTTCACCGTTCTCTACCACAAACGCCGAGGATACCCGGCGGGCCGCCATCAGTTGTGCCGCATCCTGTACTGTATCGTCAGGGCTTACGGTAAGCAGGTCGGTTTTCATGACCGTGCTCACCTCCTGCAGCATCACGTTTGATTCAGGCTGGTAGCGGGCGGCGCGGCGCAATCGGCGATTTCGCTGGCTGGAAAAATAGCGGTCGAAATTGCGGTGATGCTCCCGCAATGCGCGGTAGGCCTCGTCCGGCAGTAGATAGAGCAGCACATCCTCGATGACAGTCGCCTGGACCTCGCCGCGCTCCGCGTTCAGGCCACCGATATGGAAACTCTCCCCCTCCCCCAGCCGGTCAAGCAGCTTGTTGTCGCTATCACGGATCTCCACCGCACCGCTACGAACGATGCGCAGGCCCTTTATCTCTGTCTCCCTATTGAAGACCTCACCGCGACAGTGGTACTGGACGATGATTTTGTCGACCGTGTCGTAGAGATCCTGCTGAGGCAGTTCATTGAAGGGCAGCGACTGCTCCAGGAATTCCGCGATGGGGACCAGTTCAGGGACTGACAGATGGGCCATCTCCGGTTCAGGAAGCCCCTGCCCTTCTTGCGCCTGCTGGCCGTGATGGGTTGCCGATGAGACCGGCGGTGGGTGCCGTTCGCTCATCGCTCTGACCCGCCCGAACCGGGTTGCAGAAAAACGGTGCCGGCGTCTCCGAAATAGGAACTCTCCCCCGCCCTGGCCACCAGTCGAATGCGCTGATCCGGACCGGGCCTGCTACCCAGGGCCAGACGCCATTCAAGACCCTGACCATCCGAGGCACGCATCGTAGCCGGCGGGCTTTCCAGGTCCGGTTCACCCACACTGAGCACGACACCCTGCAGTGGGTGGGAGGCGCTCAACACAAACTCCTGACCGGCGTCGCCCTCGTGGAAGGTCAGGCGCAAGCGGAATTCCTCGTTCTCCAGGTCGCAAGCACCGCTCTCGAAGCGGCAGTTACTCTTCTCCACCAGTGGGTAGGACTGTCCGGGACGGGCTACGTGCGGTTTCTCACCGGTGAGCTGTCCCACCGCGATCCACGCCAGGATCGATAGGATGGGGGCGACAATCATTGCGATGATAACGTGTTTGTTGGTGAACATATTTATCGGCCGTGGGATTGCATCGGTAAAGAGTGTCAATTGTCGCGGTCAGAGACCGCTCCTACAAGGTGCATCTGCCGACACATTCTGTGACCTTACCGCAACATGTAAAACAAAAAAGGAGGCACCGCTAGCGGTGCCTCCTGAGGACGTACCAGACTAAACCCTAGTGGCCGGTCGCTTCACCGGATCCTACCGGTATGCGAACGTGCTCAACCAGTTCCCGAATGTGTTCGGGCGGCGCAGCCGTCACTTTCGACACAGCGAATGCCACGGCGAAGTTCACGACTGCACCGACGCAACCAAAGGCGTTGGGTTCGATACCCATGAACCAGTTGGCAGGTGTGTCACCCAGGAAAGCAGTGCCCGGGATGAACATGATGCCCTTGTGTTGAAACACGTAGAAAAGGGTCACGCCAATACCCGAAACCATGCCGGCGATAGCACCTTCCTTGGTCACACCCTTGGAGAAGATACCCATCATCAGGGCCGGGAAGATCGAGGAGGCGGCCAGACCGAAGGCCAGGGCTACTGTGCCGGCAGCAAATCCCGGTGGATTCAGACCCAGGTAACCCGCCACTGCGATCGCACCCGCCATCGCAATCCGGCTTGCCATCAGCTCTGTCTTCTCCGGGATGTCGGGCGTGAAAATACCCTTCATCAGGTCGTGAGAGATCGCCGAGGCGATCGCCAGCAAAAGCCCCGCCGCGGTAGACAGCGCCGCTGCAAGACCACCGGCAGCCACCAGTGCGATGACCCAGTTGGGCAGCTTGGCGATTTCCGGGTTAGCCAGTACCATGATGTCGTTGTCGATCTTGACCATTTCGTTGGTTTCAGGGTTAGCGCTGTACTGGATCAGGCCATCGCCATTCTTGTCTTCAAACTGCAACAGACCTGTCTTCTCCCAGTTCTTGAACCAGTTAGGACGTTCGTCGTAGGCGAGGTAATTACCCGGCTCCGGCTCGATCGTCTGCATCAGGTTGAGGCGCGCCATACCAGCCACAGCCGGGGCAGTGGTGTACAGGATGGCGATGAAGACCAGTGCCCAGCCCGCTGAGGAACGAGCGTCCTTCACCTTCGGTACGGTGAAGAAGCGGATAATCACGTGGGGCAGACCCGCGGTACCGATCATCAGAGACAAGGTGTAGGCGAACATGTTGACTGTACTCAATCGCACATTCGTCGTGTACTCCTTGAAGCCCAGGTCAGTTACCACCATATCCAGCTTGTCCAGCAGGTACACGTCGGTGCCGACCAGCGTGCTTCCCAGGCCCAGCTGCGGCAGCGGGTTGCCGGTCAGTTGCAGCGAGATGAAGATGGCGGGAATGGTGTACGCCAGGATCAGAACGCAGTACTGCGCGATCTGAGTGTAGGTGATGCCCTTCATGCCACCGAGTACCGCATAGAAGAATACGATAGTCATGCCCACATACAGGCCGGTGTCATAGTCTACTTCCAGGAAGCGGGAGAAGGCCACGCCAACACCTTTCATCTGGCCGATTACGTAAGTCACGGAACAGATGATCAGGCAGATAACCGCGACGCCCCGAGCCGATTTGGAGTAGAAGCGATCACCGATGAACTCGGGCACCGTGAACTTGCCGTACTTGCGCAGGTAGGGCGCCAGCAGCATGGCGAGGATCACGTAACCACCGGTCCAGCCCATCAGGAATACCGAACCGCCGTAGCCGCCGTAACTCAAAGCGATCAGGCCAGCCATGGAAATGAATGACGCAGCGGACATCCAGTCCGCGGCAGTCGCCATGCCGTTCTGTACCGGATGGATGCCGCCGCCGGCGACGTAGAAGTCCTTGGTCGAGCCCGCTCGGGCCCAGAATGCAATACCGATGTAGAGGGCAAAGGTGGCACCCACTACGATATAGGTCAACGTTTGAAGATCCATAACGGGGCCTCCTACTCTTCTTCCACGCCGAACTCACGGTCCAGCGCAGCCATTTTTCTCGCGTAGTAAAAAATCAGTACTACGAACACGTAGATGGAACCCTGCTGGGCAAACCAGAAGCCCAGTTTGTATCCACCGATCTGGATCTGGTTGAGCACGTCAACCAGGAGAATGCCGAAGCCATAGCTGACCACGAACCAGATCGCCAGCAACTTGACCATCAGGGACAGGTTGCGGCGCCAGTACTCCTGGGCCTGCTGTTCGTTCAAGGGGGACATAGCACACCTCCTTAGGTGTTTTTATTTGTGCAGCCCCCCGGAATATACGCCGGGGGGCTGCGCTTGGCTGTTAGACCTTGGTCTAGAACGCGTACTTGGCCGCAAACTGGAACCGGCTCATATCACCGCTACGGCCGTCCTCCAGTTCCTTTTCAGCCCAGATCAACTCGCCGCCGAAACGCAGCTTGGGGCTCGGCTCGTAGTTGAGGGAAGCGTGCGCGGACTGGTAGCTCTCGGCCAGGGAGAGAGCGCTGGCGTAGTCGCCCACACCGGGGTTGTCCGCCTCGGCCATGGAGTAGGAGAAGGTGCTGTTCCACCGGGGCGACCAGACCTGCCGGTAGGCAATGAACCCGCCCCACTGGTCGATGGTCTCGATGTCGCCGCTGGCATCAACGTAACCATCGTTGAAGATATTGAGGCCCATGTAGCGGCCCAGCGCGTCGCCGTAGTTGAACATGAAGCGCAGGTCATTCGCGCCCAGCATCCACTTGCCGGCCAGGCTCAGGGCATAGCCGAATTGTGAATCGTTGGCGCCTTCCACGCTGGATACTGATCGGTCCTCGTAGCTCAACTCGCGCGTCATGCCGGCGATAGACCAGCCGAAATCACCCCACTTGCCGTTGTAGCGGGCAATCAGATCGGGAATACCTTCGTGGTCATTGTCCCAGTCGACGCCGTTCAGGCGGGTGGCGGCGTTCTCGACCGCCAGTTGTAATCCGCCCATGGTCCAGCGGATCTGTGGCTGGCGCACAAAGATCGTGCCCACGGGTCCGACGAAGTCGAGGTTGTCAGGGAGCGCACCGACATTGAAAAAGGTCGACCAGCTCTGGCCGGCCATGATCGAGCTGTTCTCGGAATAGTCCCACTTCAGGAACGCATGACGCAGGCGGGAGTTCCAGGAGTTGGAGATGCGCTCATCCCCGGAACCGCTCAGAATGAAATCCAGCTCGATGCGACTGGAGATCTTGCCCACATCCGTGTTGGTAGCAGTGGTGAAGAAAAACCGCGAAGTCTTGGCGTGCATATTGAACGAACTGTATGAGTCCGCCTTGCCTTCCGCCGGCTCAACCGGAATCAGTGACGCAACCAGGAAGTCGTCGATCAGCTTGTTGCCAGGCTTACCTTCACTGTAATCGGTCGCAATGCTATCCAGCTGGATAAAACCGCCGTAAGTGAATTTGGTGCCCTTCGCCATGGGGCGGGCTTCCTCGATGTCCGCGACATTGGTCTGGATGCTTGCGGTGTTGGCGGCAATGGTCTCTTCCTGAACCACATTGGCCTGCTGCTGGGCGGCCAGTATAGCCGTCAGTTCAGCAACCTGCGCCTCCAGGGCGGCTATACGGTCATCGACGGCGGCACTCCCACCCGCCAGGGCGAGATTGGTGCTGCCGAGAGCGCTTGCGGTTAAAACGGCGAGTGCCAGGGGTTTCATTTTTTTCATGGTGACTGCTCCCTACGTAGGTGTATTTATTCGAGCGAGCCAAGTATCAACGCTGCCGCGTTGTAAAACCCATTAGACTTTGGTCAAAGGGAAGCCCCGGATTAGACCAAAGTCGAATGCCCGCAATGGCAGAGGCGACCAGGCTGATCTCGATACCCCCAGGGCCCTTCGGGCCGGCATTGCATCCGGGCTTTACGCCCGTTTTTTTTCCTTTACAGGGGATGGCCCGGTCGAGACAATGTCCGCATAACAACAAGGATATTGCCGGTGGGCTCGAGTACGCTCTCAATCCTGATCGCAGACGATCACCCTCTGTTTCGCGGCGCGTTGCAGCAGGTGATCGCACAGCTTTACCCCCAGGCTGAACTGCTGCAGGCGGCGAGTGTGGTGGACCTGCACCGGGAGGTCGAGCAGCATCGCGGCATCGACCTGCTGCTGCTGGACCTGCACATGCCCGGGGCGCTGGGCTTTTCGGCCCTCTCGTGGTTCGTGGGACAGTACCCCGGGACGCCGGTCATCATGATTTCCGCCAACTCGCACCCTGAAACCGTGCGTCGCGCCATCGACCACGGTGCTGCCGGGTTCCTGTCCAAGTCGGCCGAAGTCGCGGATATGGCGGCCTGTATCGAACAGGTCATGGGTGGTGCCCGGGGCCTGCATCCCGGCCTGGATGCCGGCGGCAGGGGGGCCAGCCTGCAGTCCCTGGACGTGGCGGATGCCCTCTCCACACTGACGCCGCAGCAGTTCAGGGTGGCCTCCATGCTGGTGGAGGGCCTGCTCAACAAGCAGATTGCCTACGAGCTGGACGTGAAAGAGGCCACCATCAAGGCCCACATGACCGAAATTTTCCGCAAGCTGGGCGTGCAGTCCCGCACCCAGGCGGTACTGGCACTGAGCAGCCTCTCTGTGGAGCCGCCGCAGAACCTGGTCGAGCCGCCACCCCCATAACGCCCGTCGTAGCCGGCTGAACTACCGGCGCGTATATCAGTCTATACAGCCTCAACCAGACTGAAAGGCACGCTGTAATGCTTCGTTGCTCCCGCTTCCTGACCACCCTGTTGTTACTGGCTTCCGCAACCACCCAGATCGCTCGCGCCGAGTCGGCGACCGCCGTCTTCGCCGGGGGCTGCTTCTGGTGCATGGAATCCGCTTACCAGGACGTAGCAGGCGTGAAGGACGTGGTGTCAGGCTTCACCGGCGGCACCCTGAAAAACCCGACCTACCAGGGCAACCACGAGGGCCATTTTGAGGCCATCGAGATCACCTACGACCCCGCCGCGATCAGTTACCAGGAATTGTTGGACCTCTACTGGGTGAACATCGACCCCTTCGACAACCGGGGGCAGTTCTGTGACAAGGGCTACAGCTACCGCAGTGCCATATTCACGGCTTCGGCAGCGCAGAGGCAGATGGCGGAAGCCTCACTGCAAGCGGTAAAACAGCAATTCCCGCAGCAGACGGTATACACGGAGATCAGGGATGCCGCGGACTTCTGGCCGGTGGAGGATTATCACCAGGATTACTACCTGAAAAACCCCGTACGCTACAAGTACTACCGCTGGAATTGCGGGCGGGACCAGCGACTGCAGCAGATCTGGGGAGAGGCAGCCGGGGGTCACTGAACCCTCCCCACACTCAGCGTGTCAGGGCCAGTACCATGGCCCGCAGGCGACTGGGATTGACGGGCTTGGGCAGAAACCGGTAGCCCACCGATTTGGCCCGGTCGCGGATCACATCGCTGTCGTCGGCACTGATAATAATGCAGGGCGTATCTCCACTACCCAGCTGCCGTGTCTCCCGCATGGCATTCAGGCCTGTATCGCCATCGTCCAGATGGTAGTCGGCCAGCACGATGTCAGGCCGTCCGCCGTTACTGAAGGCCGCTATCAACTGCTCGCGGTTGGCCGCCACCCGAACGTCGGCACCCATGGTTTTCAGCAGCTGTTCCATGCCGTCCAGGATCAGGGGGTCATTATCGAGGCATAACACCCGCAGCCCCTCCAGGTCGCGCCCGGCCGCCTCCTCCGCAGGTCCGTGGCCGAGGGCCTGTGCCTGGCCGTAGGTCACCTTGACCGAGAACATCGTGCCCTTGCCGGGCCTGGACTGCAGCACGACACTGTGGCCCAGAAGGTCCGCATAGCGCTGCACGATGGCGAGCCCCAGTCCCAGCCCCTCCTCCCCACCGGTGCCGTGACGCTGCAGGCGCTCGAACTCCTGGAAGATCCGCACACGATCCTGCTCTGCAATTCCCGGCCCGGTATCCCACACCTGGATCTCCGCACCATCCCTGCGGCGCCGTAACCCGAGCAACACCCTGCCGCGGTCGGTATACTTGACCGCATTACCCAGCAGGTTCTGCAGGATCCGATGGACCAGCGACTGGTCCGAGTACAACCACAGATTGCTGGGAACGCAGGTCAGTTCCAACCCCTTCATCCTGGCCGAGGCCTCGAACTCCCGGAGCAGCGCAGCGAAGAGTTCCGCCGTACAAAAATGGCTGCGGCGGGGCATCTGCTTGCCCGAATCGAGCCGCGCTATCTCCCGCAACTCCGCGATCAGCTGTTCGGCTCGATGCAGTGAACTGTCGATCTGCTCCACCGTGCGCAGTGCTGAACCGTCCACATCTTCCCCCAACTGGGGCCTCAGGGCAGCGGTAAACAGGCGGGCAGCATTGATAGGCTGCAACAGGTCATGACTCGTGGCAGACATGAACCGGGTCTTGGTCTGGTTGGCGTCACGCAGACGCGTTTCGACCTGCGCCCTGAGGCGGTTCTCCTGGCGCAGCCGGGCGTTGGTCTCGCTCAGGGTCTGTGAGCCCGACTCCACCCGGGCCTCCAGCTCCAGCTTGGTTTCCTCGAGCTGGGCAACCACGTCGCGGTAGTCGGTAATATCGATATAGGTGGTAACGAATCCGCCGTGGGGCAGAGGGTTACCGTGAATGTCCACCACCGTGCCATTCGGCAGGATGCGTTCGAGCCGGTGCGGGCTGCCCTCACGCAGCCAGTCCAGGCGCTTCTCGACCTCCTCCTCGATCGGCCGATTGCCACCGAGAATGCCCCGCTCCGCGTTGAAGCGATAGACCCGCTCGATCGGGCATCCTACATAGAGAAAGCGTTCCGGGTAGTGGAACATCTCCTCGTAGCGTTTGTTCCAGGCCACAAGGCGCAGTTCCTTGTCCACCACCGATACCCCCTGCAGCAGACTCTCCACCGTGGTCTCAAGCAGTTCCCGGTTGAAGGTATGCAGTTTGCTGGCATCGGTCACCATGCCGGCCAGGTCGCTGTAGGCCAGCTGCTGGCTGCTCTCGAGCTGCTCCATCGCCTTGTGGGCAGATGTCGTGCCGATGATTTCCGCCAGCACGGACTCCACGCGATTGACGACGAATTTCGGGGCCCGGTCACCCGGCAGCAGTCGCTGCTGGTAGGCATCCTCGAATTCCCGCCACATGCGGTCCAGCTGGCGCCGGTCGACGAAGGGCGGCAGCAGGGCCTGCAGCTGGCTGACCCGGATCAGGCTGAGCTGATAGTCACTGTTGCCCGCACTGCTGCCGATGCCGGCTTCATCCATGAACAGCCGCGCCTGGCGGATATCCGCCCGGGACGGCCGCAGGAGCAGCGACAGAACGACCATGCTGAGCAGGTTGACACCCAGGCTCCAGGTGGTGGCGTAGGCGAGCCGGTGCTCGCCCTCCACGCCGAACAGGCTCATGGGACGTAACCATGCAATCCCCAGCGGGCCATCAAGCAGAAGACTGCTGTCCGCGGGCAGTATCGCCGGCATCACACCGCAGTAGAACCAGAGCGCGAGACCCGCCAGCAATCCGGAGGTCACCCCCACCCCGTGTGCCCGCCGCCAGTAAAGTCCGGCCAGCAGTGCTGGCGCCAGCTGCGCCGCCGCCAGGAAGGAGATGAAACCGATCTGCGCCAACCAGGGAATACCCATGATCTGGTGGGTTACCAGCCAGGCGGCGAGAAGTATCCCGGCGATGGTGTATTGCCTGATCCGGCGCAGGCTGTCTCCCAGTTTCATCACCGCCGCCGGGGAATCGGCATTCAGGCGCATGACGATGGGCGCGATCAACTCGTTGGTAATCATGATCGCAAGGCTGACCGTGGCCACGATGACCATCCCGGTGGCCGCCGAGATACCGCCGATGAAGGCCGCTACCGTCACCCATTCGGACTGGAGAGCGATCGGCAGGTACTGCACGTAAACATCCGGACTGACGGATCCCGAACCGGCGAAAACGGCGCTCCCCGCGATACTGATGGGGACGACCAGCAGCATGAACAGACCCAGGTAGAGTGGAAACAACCAGCGCGCGATGCGCGTATCGGTATGCTCCTGCGCCTCAACCACCATCACGTGGAACTGGCGCGGAAGGCAGAGGATCGCCAGGGCGCTGATCAGAGTCCGGGCAAGGAAATCGGCTGACAGGGAAACTTCCCCCAGCGCATGACTGGCACCCTGCAGCCGGGCCTCGGGAGGCGCCGCCTGCAGGTAGGAGATCGCCAGGAACGCCACGGAAATAAACGCAACCAGTTTCACCAGGGATTCCAGCGCGATCGCGGCCATCACCCCCTGGTGTCGCTCCCGGCCGTCCAGCCGGCGAGTACCGAACAGGATGGTGAAGACCGCCAGGATGATCGCAACCAGCAAGGCGGTATCACCGCCGATGGCCTCCACTTCTTCGGCGGAACCGCCAACGATGGTCCAGGCCTGGGCCAGAGCCTTGAACTGCAGTGCGATGTAGGGCAGCACCGCCGCTGTGGCGACCAGGGTGACCAGCACCGCCAGTGACTGCCGTTTGCCGTAGCGCGCACCGATGTAGTCGGCAATCGAAGTCACGCGGTTGCGAGCGCCCACCGCCAGCAGACGGCGAATCAGAGGCCAGCCGAACAGGAAAAGCAGGATCGGACCGAGGTAAATGGGCGCGTGGCTCCAGGCCGACTCGGTGGTGCTGCCAACGGCGCCGTAGAACGTCCAGGAACTGCAGTAAACCGCCAGGGAGAGCGCGTAAACGATTCCGCGCCACAGTGACGTGCGGCCGGCTGCTTTGCCTGCGGCAGCCTCACGCCCGACATTCCGGTCCGCGTACCAGGCCACCGCAAACAGGATGCAGATATAGAGCAGGGCCAGGCTGAGCAGGTTGGAGGGTGACACCATAGACCGACGAGGTCCGCTTCCCGGAGGTTGCGGCCAGCATAGCATGGCCGTTCCCGACAGGAAATTATGCCCGGGAGGAGTATCACCGGGCAAAATCCACTAGACTGGGCAGTGAGTATGAATACGACTAAACACACCATCGGGAGGTTGTCTTGAAGCAGATTAGGATACTCACCCTCGCCCTCCTCCTGGCGCTTGTCACCAGCCCCCCTGTGCTGGCCCATCTCAAGACCGACACCGTTACTCTGTATAACGGTGACCGTCTCACCGGGGAGATCAAGCAGCTTTACGGCGGCCTGCTGAATTTGAAAACCGACAGCATGGGCACGGTAAAAATCGAATGGCAGGAGATTGCCAACGTCTCCAGCGAGTACTTCTATGAGGTCCGAACCAGCGACGGCGGCCGGTTCTTCGGGTCAGTCGACAGCGCCGGTCGTCCGGGGCAGATGCGCGTCCAGGAGGAAGGGGGCACACGTGACCTGGAATGGCTGGAGGTGGTGGAATTGCGTCCGGTGGAAGAATCATTTATCGGCCGCCTGGAAGTCTACCTCGCGGGTGGCTACTCCTACACCAAGGCGAGTGGCGTGGGTCAGATCTCATTCACCAGCAATGTGAGTTATGAAGACGAGTATACGCGGACGGTGCTGGACGGCCGCACCATCATAACGGATACCAATGAAGAGACGACCAGCAGCAATCGCTACGACCTGAACCGCGCCGTATGGACGGACCGCGCGAGGTATTTCCGCATCTTAGGGGCGGGCTATGAGGACAACGACGAACTCGGGCTCGAACACCGGATCAACGTGGGAGCCGGCCTGGGGCGGTACTTCCTGGATACCCACAAGACCCGGCTGCTGGCCAGTTCAGGCTTGCAGGTGATCACGGAAAAGTCCGCCGACTCGGGTGAGGACCAGGATGTGGAGATGTTCATCTCTACCGATTACGCCGCCTGGCGGTTCAATACGCCGGAGCTGGATCTCGGCGTGAGTTTCGACCTGTATCCCAGCCTGAGCGATAGCGGTCGGGTGCGGACAGACCTGGATATCAGGCTGAGGTGGGAGATCGTCGAGGACCTGTTTCTGGACCTCACCGCCTGGAGTTCCACCGACAATAAAGCGGAATCGGACCGGGAGATCGACTACGGGGTCACCACCGGGGTGGGCTGGCAGCTTTGAGCGCCTGCAGGATAGCGCAATAGTTCAGGCCAGGACTTCCAGACCCCGTTCGATACACCACATGGCGGACAGGGCGCCGAGGATATAGATCGGCACCGGCAGCAGGCGGTCCTTCCAGGGATCCAGGGGCCGACGCACCAGATACCAGATGGCCAGCACCAGGAAGATGAATGTGAGCTGCCCGATTTCAATGCCGACGTTAAAGAACAACAGCGCCAGGGGTACGTTGTCCTGGGGCAGACCGGTTTCCGCCAGCGCCCCCGCGAACCCCATGCCGTGCAGCAGCCCGAACCCCCCGGCGAGCCACCAGGGATTGCGCCATAGTATGTCGTGCCTGCTGGTCCGGGTCAGTTCCACCGCCAGCACGAAAATACTCAGGGCTATGGTGAATTCCACCAGCGCTACCGGGTAATCGAAAAAGCCCAGCGTCACCAGGGAGAGGGTGATGCTGTGCCCCAACGTAAAGGCGGTGATGGTCCACAGCAGGCGGGTGCCGCCACCCACCAGCAACAACAGCCCGAACACGAACAGCAGGTGATCGATCCCGCCCCAGATATGCTCGATACCCAGCACGGAGTAATCGCGCATAACCTCCCCCGTCCCGGGTTCCTCGGGCACCACGAACTCCGGTTGCTCGGCGTTGAGCACCTCCTGGTAGCGACGCCCGTCCAGCAGCTCGATCATCACCATGGCAGAGGCCTGGTTGGCGCCGAGACCGGACACGCCGAGCGTATCTCCCACCAGGCCGTCGGCACCGAGCCCCGGGCAGTTCATCTGCCAGCTGCTCACCTTGCCGGTACCCTCCAGTTGCGCCGGGCTGGTGTTGGTAATCTCGCAGGACTCCGGCCAGGTCGGACGCAGGGGCACATCGCTGGTTCCCTGGGCAGGGGTCTTCCACACCATGTTGTAGCTGTTCTCGGCGATTTCGGTCACCTTGAGCAACGACGGCGCGAAGCGATGGGCATGGGCCAGCTGGGCCACTGCCAGGCCCAGTACCAGCACCCCGATCAGGCGTGCAGTGCTCATTGGATCACCTCGTAATTTTCGCGCAGGGACGCAATGCTCTCCTGCAGCGCCTCCGCCCGGTAACGGGATTCTAGGTCCCGGACCAGCAGGGTTCGCACTTCTTCGAGCGTGGCATCGCGGGCCGGTTCGATCTCGCTCACCCACACATAGTGTTGGCCGTAGGTGGAAGCCACGGGACCGGTCCATTCACCGGCCCCGGGCCCGGCCTGCTGCAGGTTAATCACGAAAGCGGCCCCGAAGTGTCGCGCCAGCTGGTCCGGCGTCTGGCTGCTGAAACGGTAGCCGGGCAGGAAGGGCGAGCTCAATTCCCTCGCCTCCTCGGGGCCCAGTCCGCGTTCCCGGATGGTCTCGATCACGGATTCCATCTCGGGTTCCCGCTCGCGATTGAAATAGATATGCTCGATCGTATACCGGGGTGGGCGACGCAATTCCTCCCGACGGGCCTCGAACTCTGCGGCAATCTGCATCTCAGTGGGCTTCCGCGGTGGGTTGGCCGCCAGCAACAGCTGCTCCATCACCTGGATCATGCGGCGTTTCACGACCTCGTCGCCCAGGTGCAGCCGCATCTCCAGGGCCTGTTCATAGGATTCCTGGTCCGTCTTGCCCTCGGCGAGCTGCAGAAACTGCATGTTGCGCAACAGGCGCTGGTACACCACCGTGTCATAGAGGTGCAGTTCCAGTTCCAGCGCCCGCTGGAAGAGCATGTCGCGATCCAGCTCGGCGGCGATCATGCGCGCCTTCTGCTCCTCGCTTGGCGGACGCCCGGTAGCGGAGAACCACTGCTGGACCAGCGCCTCCACCCGGGCTTCATTGATCGGGCCCACCACGGGCCTGGGTTCCGGAAAAAGCAGCCCCCGCAGATAGAACAGGGCGAAACCCAGCACAATGAAATGCACCCACGGCCGGTTCAGCCGCGCCAACAGTTTCATTACAAGGTCTCCACGAAGGGTTCCTGGACAGTGTTTTCAGCGCAGGTCATCAATCTTCGTAGAGCGCCTGCTTTTTTTCCATCTGCGCCTGGAGACCTTCCTGCAGATCCGCCTGACTGAGCATACCTGCGCTCCAGGTCGCCACGAAATTCAGGCCGTCGGCCACCGAATGATCCCGCGTGTACATCAGCATCTCTTTGGTACCGCGCACGGCCAGCGGCGACTTGCGCGCGATGGTCCGGGCAATCCCCGTAACCTCGCGCATCATAGTCTCCCGGTCCTCGAAAACGCGATTGACGAAGCCCAGCTCACGCGCCTCCTCGGCGTCCATGTTCCGACCGGTATAGGCGAGTTCGTTGACCACCCCGGGGGCAATCAGCCTGGGCAGTCGCTGCAGCGTACCCACATCTGCGGCCATGCCGATATCGATCTCGCGAATGGAAAAATAGGCGTCCTCGGTGGCATAACGCATATCGGCGCAGCAGGTCAGGTCCACGCCCCCGCCAATACAGGTGCTGTGAATGGCAGCCAGTACCGGTTTGCGACACTTCTCCAGGGCGGTCAGGTTGTCCTGCAGTTTCAGTACCGTGCGGCGCAAATGCTCATTGCGTCGTGCGGGTTCGCTGGAGGCACCGTGCAGGCCGCCGAACATGGCCAGGTCCAGCCCGGCGCAGAAGTGCTTGCCGTTGCCCGCGAGAATGACCACCCGCACCGAAGGTTCACCATCCAGCCATTCGAAACAGGCCTGGAGATCATCCCACAGCTGCGCGTTCATCGAATTGGCCTTGTCCGGACGGTTCAGGCTTACCGTGGCGACATGCTCCTCGATCTGCAATTCAAGGGTTTCATAGCTGGGGGACATCAGGTGTCTCTCTGAAATAACCATGGGCGGGGGGATACTACCAGCTCGACACAAAATCGCCAGTATCCAGGTCCGGCAGGGGTTTGGCAGCCCCGTCGCGGGTGCCCAGGTAGAGAATGCCAACGATCTCCTCGTGGGCGGCAAGACCCAGCGCAGTCATGACATTACGGTCGAAGGCGGCGTCACCGGTGCGCCAGATGCCCGCGTAACCGCTAGCCTCCGCTGCCAGCAGTATCGCCTGCGCCGCGCAACCGGCAGACAGCCGCTGCTCCAGGACGGGTACCTTGGGGTGTTCGCTCAGCCGGGCCACCACGATCACCAGCAGAGGCGCACGCAGCGGGGCCTTGAGCGCTTTGGCACGCGCCGCATCGTCAGCAGCCGGGTCACGCATCAGCAGGCACTCCTCCAGCAGGCGCCCGAAATCCTGGCGGCGATCCCCGGCAATCGTCAAAAAACGCCAGGGGCGGAGCCAGGCATGATCCGGCGCGCGCAGCGCGGCGCGGAAGATCGCTTCCATTTCCGCAGGCCCGGGCGCGGGTGCCGTCAGGCGAGGCGCGGAATTGCGAGTTTGCAGGAAATTCAGAATATCGCTCATGGCATCACGGCGGGCGGGAAATCCAGGCAGCATGATAGCAGCAACCGCGGCGCCAGGGCCAAACCCGTCACGGCGCGGGGCCCACCAGGATATTCATGAATCCCTCGTCGCCCTGCGCAGCGTCCACGTTGTCGCACCAACGAGCCAGCTCCTCGGCGGTGTGCGGGGACAATCGGTGCTCGATATGATCGACGATCCACAGGGGTGTCTCCAGGGACGTCAATAGTTCCACCAGAGCCCGGCCGCAGGCCCCTGACTGCCGCAGGGAAAGCGGCGTCAGTTCAATGAGGATGCGCAGCGGCGGCGGCAGCCGGCGCAGGAGCGGCATGAGACCCAGCATGACCTCGTACTCGGACCCCTGGGTATCCACCTTGAGCAAATCGATCCGCGATACCCTCCCGTCCAGGTACTGTCCTCCGTCCATGAGCACGATCGGCAGGCTGTCACGCCCGTCGCCGGCCGCTCGAATCCGGTGGTCCCCGAGATTGGTATCGCTGAGATAAAGCCGCCCCTGACCATCGCCCGCGGCCAGTCCCGCCTGCACCGCGTGAATCCGGGGCTGCAGACCGTTGAGTTCGGCATTGGCCTGCAGCAGGCGAAAGTTCTCCGGCTCGGGCTCGAAGGCAAACACCGTCCCGCCCTCCCCGACGGCGCTCGCGGCTACGATCGAGAAGTAACCGAGATTGGCCCCCACGTCCACGAACACCCCGCCGGGCGCCAGCAGGTCCAGGAGCAGTGAGGTCTCGTAGGGTTCCCAGATGCCCTCCTCGCGAATTCGAC
This sequence comes from Halieaceae bacterium, assembly GCA_024640505.1. Lineage (GTDB taxonomy): Bacteria > Pseudomonadota > Gammaproteobacteria > Pseudomonadales > Halieaceae > JARRPM01. Next base: position 41,916 of record JAHEEV010000009.1, on the reverse strand, counting down.
GCGAGACGAAGCGGTCCCGCTCGTCGTGCAAGAGAAGTTGCAGGGGGTCGTCCAGGCGGGGGATCCGCAAGCGGACGGGGATGTTTGTATCGGTAGGCATGCGCGCGCCACCTTAGCATACGCGCCTGCACCGGAAGAACTCAGCCGGGATCCATATCGTCGTAGGGGGACACGATATCCAGCTCCACCGATTGCCCGCCGAGGGTAATGCGGTGCGAGTCCATCTCCACATCCTCATCCAGCAATACGCCGTGATCGAACTTGTATACCGGTTGCAGCCTGCCGGCGATCATGTCGTCGTCGTAGGCCTGCTGCTGTTCGCGGACAGTCTCGTTGGCCCGCTCCCAGGCTTTCCACTCCTCTGCCGAGTAGCGCGACTGCAGCATTCGGCGGGTGGCCGCCGGGCTGAGCAGGGTAGCCGAGGCGTTATTACCGCCGAAACCCTTGGAATTGATGACCGCATAGTACTGTTGTTCGGGATCCAGCTCGCGATGCCCGCTACTGAAGGCCAGGTTTTCAGTGCGTACATCCGCGGCAATCCCGTCAATCGTGGTGATGCCCGGAATCACGCCATGCCGCCAGATACCCAGTGTCGCGTTCAGCTGGTCACCGGACGCGGAGCCCAGCGAGTGACCCACATAGCATTTCAGGGCAGCCACCGGCCAGCTTTCGATACCGAAGGCCTGGGCGGTCCGACTGAGGATTTCCGACTCCGTGGTCCGGTTCTGCGGCGTGCCGGTGCCGTGAGCCTGCACCAGGCCACCATTGCGCAGCGCCCGGTCGCCCACGATCGCCCTGGCTGAGGCCAGGGCCTTCCCCAGGGTGATGTAGTTGCCGACCCCCGGGCCGGAAATGGATTTCTTGTGGCCGTCGGCATTGACGAATACGTGGGCGGCGGCCCCGAACACCGTGGCCCCCAGCTGCATGGCCAGTTCGTCGTCAAACAGCACCACCATCTGGGCGGATTCGGCGATAGTGAACCCGCAATTATCCGCAAAGGGTCGGCAGGCACGCCGGTGATCCGGCTCCCGTGTTGCATCGATACCGTCCAGCTGTCGCAATTCCTTGTCAGTTGCCAGGGCCCCCATCGCGCCATACCCCTCCATGACCTCGGGGTTGATCGGCGCTTCCGCCGAACCGACAAAAACCACACGGGCGCGACCACTGCGGATGTCGTCGATCCCCAGGCGCAGGTTGTACAAAAAGGAAGCGCAGGCACCCAGGCTCGCGCCCGTCGATCCCAGGCTGCCCAGGACATAGGCGTTGATGAAATCAGCCGGCATCTCCGCCATGCTCAGGGGACAGTATTTCGACGTGACCCGCTGACCGTTGTAGCGGGCCTTGATCATGCCGCCTGCCCCGGCACCGTCCAGCTGGCCCATGGCGCTGCCGGCGTAGACGCTCACCTGGTCCACAGACACATGGCGGCGGATCGTCTCCCACTCCAGGCCGATGCTCCCGAGCGCGTCGGAAGCGGCGTAAACGGTCATCTGCAGGCCCCGGGGATGGCTGCGAGAGGGGTAGAGCTTACCGGGATCGAACCCGGTCGGCAGCTGGCCCGCCGCCTTGACCTCGAATTCCCGATGAGTGGGCAGCAGGAAATCCTGCTGCCCGTGGATCTGCACATTCACATGCGTGTCAGAACTGGGCTGGACGGTCCAGTCCGGCGGGATCACCTCGGGCAGGTGTTTTTTCGCGATATTGAAACTGACGGGATGACCGTTGCTCTCGGTGGGAAAGCGCTGGTTCCAGCTCACCGAATCCACGTCGAAGTGGTTGTTCTCGATTCGCCTGATGAGCGTGTGATCGAGAATATACTGCTCCTGGTCCCTGGAATCATCCACCCCCATCAGAGTAGCCAGCGACGCCAGGGTGCGCTCCTGCGCCGCCCTCGGCAACGCTGAGTAGGCCATCCGCGCCAGGGCGTGGTGCCCGGAGGCCCGCCCCGCCGCATTGATACCACCAAAACCCACTATTACCGGTAAGCGCTGCCTGCCCATGGGCCTATGATCTCCAAATTGGTCCAGACAACAGTTTAGGGCTCAGGGAATCCGACAACCATGTCTTAAAAGACATAAAATGTGGTATTTTTGCCAGACAGTGTCATCACCCGAGTGTCCGCAGATGTATACCGCCGCCGCCCTGCTCTATCCCGATGCCCTGGCCACGAGCTTCACCCTGCCCATGGAAATCCTGCAGGCGGCAAGCCAGACGGCCCGTGTGCACGACCGGAACAACCCCGGGGTGCGCTTCCTGCTCGCTGCGCCGACAGGGGAAACACTCCGGCTGGGCAGCGGTATCACGCTCCAGCCGGACATTACCTATGAGGAGATGCCCCCGCTGGACCTCCTGCTGTTACCTGCCATCTGGCGCAATCCACGACCCACCCTGAAGGCCTTCCGGCCGTGGCTGCAACGGCTCAGGGAGCTGAATACGCGGGATACGCGGATCTGCAGCGTCGGCACCGCCAGTTGCCTGCTGGCCGAGGCGGGTCTTTTGACGGGCAGACCCGCCACCACACACTGGAATTACTTCGATACCTTCGCCCGTCACTATCCGGGGGTACAACTGAAGAAAAAACACCTGATCACCCAGAGTGACAACATCTACTGTGTCGGCAGTGTGAACTCCATCGCCGATCTCATGGTACACATCGTGGAAGAATGGTTCGGGAGCCGCGTGGCACGGTCCGTGGAGAACCAGTTTTCACCGGAAATCCGCCAATCGTTCCGCGGGGCGGCCTACCAGAACGAACCCCAGAGCTCCCATCACGACGAGGTCGTGCTGGAAGCGCAATTGTGGCTGCAGGAAAACCTGTCCGGGTCGATCTCCATCGCTGCTCTGGCGGACCACCTGGGGCTGAGTAACCGCACCCTGAACCGCCGGTTTCGCTCGGCCACGGGCTTGAGCCCTCTGGCCTATCTGCAGCGCCTGCGCATGGCAGAGGCGCGGGATCTGCTGCGCCACAGCAACCTGTCGGTCAGCGAAATCTCCTGGCAGGTCGGCCTCAACGACACCAGCTATTTCTCCAAGCTGTTCAGGGAACAGGCGGGGATGTCTCCCCTGAAGTACCGGGGCGCTGTCAGGGGCAAGTTATTTGCCCCGAAGGGTAAGTGAGCCCGCTTGAGTACAGTGAGGGTCTCCGGCTAGAATTGACGCCCTTTGTTCACCCCCCCCGCGGCACCTCTGGTTTCCGGGATCGAGGCGCCCATCCCGGCAGCCTGCGAAACCACGTCCTGCTCACGCGGGGAAGGCATCGCCCAAAAGACGGAGTTAAAACATGAGTCAAGATTCAGTAGTTATCGTGGACGGCGCACGCACGCCTATGGGCGGCCTGCAGGGCAGCCTTTCGTCCGTGCCCGCAACCGAACTCGCCAGCACCGCCATCGCCGCAGCCGTGCAGCGCAGTGGCGTGGATGCCGCGGATATCGATGAGGTTTTCATGGGCTGCGTGCTCCCCGCCGGTTTGAAACAGTGTCCCGCACGCCAGGCGGCCATTGGCGCAGGCATCCCGAAATCCAGCGGTGCCGTGACGGTGAACAAGGCCTGTGGCAGCGGCATGCAGGCGACCATCTTCGGCTACGACAGTATCGTCGCCGGTACCAACAGGATCGCAGTCTGCGGTGGACTCGAGAGCATGAGCAATGCCCCGCACATCCTGATGGGCGCACGCAGTGGTGTGCGACTGGGCCACACCAGCATGTACGATCACATGTTCCTCGACGGCCTGGAGGATGCCTACACCGGCCGGGCAATGGGGACCTTCGCCCAGGAGACAGCCGACGAGCGCGGCCTCACGCGCGAGGAGATGGACGCCTTCGCCATCGAGTCCCTGACCCGCGCGAAGCGGGCCATTGAAGAAGGCTACCTGGAGGCAGAAACGGCGCCGGTGACAGTGCGCAGCCGCAAGGGAGAGACCGTGGTCAAGGACGACGAGCAGCCCCACAAGGCCGCCGTCGACAAGATACCTGCACTGCGACCCGCCTTCGCCAAGGAAGGGACGATCACCGCCGCCAACTCGAGTTCTATTTCCGATGGCGCCAGTGCCCTTATTCTAATGAGCGGCGCAGAGGCCGAAGCCCGCCACCTCAAACCCATGGCACGCATCGTGGCCCACAGCCGTCACAGTCAGGCACCTGAGGCATTTACTACTGCCCCCATCGGCGCCATGAACAAACTGTTCGAAAAAACCGGGTGGGCTGCAGAAGATGTTGACCTGTTCGAAATCAACGAGGCCTTCGCCATGGTGACCATGCTGGCTATGCGGGATCTGGGACTGGACCACGCCAAAGTCAACGTGCACGGCGGCGCCTGCGCCCAGGGCCATCCCATCGGTTCCACCGGCTCACGCATTATTGTCAGCCTGATGTACGCCCTGAAACAGTACGGCAAACAACGCGGCGTGGCGGCCCTGTGCATCGGCGGCGGCGAGGCCACCGCAGTCGGCATCGAACTGATCTAGATTTGCAGGACCTGGAAGGGGGCGATGGATTGCAACGTAAGCGCTCTCCCGGAGCGGACCCGGTTCCGCTCCCACCAAACCCGTGGCTAAAGGACTGACATGGCACTGAGCAGCATCCCGGATCTCCTCGACGATATCCGTGCAGGCAAGATGGTCATTCTCATGGATGACGAAGACCGCGAGAACGAGGGCGACCTTATCGTGGCCGCCGAGGCGGTCACGCCGGAGATCATCACGTTCTTCTCCAGCGAGGCCTGCGGCCTGATCTGCATGCCCATTACCGAGGAGCGCGCCCGCCAGCTGCAGCTGCCGCTGATGGTGCGGGACAACCGCTCCCAGCATGAGACCAACTTCACCGTCTCCATCGACGCGGCCGAGCGCAAGGGACCGGGCATCAGCTCCATCCAGCGCGCTCATACTGTGCAGCAGGCCATTGCGGCCAACGCCAAACCCTCGGACATCCAGCAGCCGGGGCATATCTTCCCCCTGGTGGCAAAACCCGGGGGGGTGCTGCGCCGGGCAGGACACACCGAGGCCGGCGTGGACCTGGCGCGGATGGCGGGTTTCGAACCCGCCGCCCTGATCGTCGAGATCATGAATGAGGACGGCACCATGGCACGCCGACCGCAACTGGAAGAGTTTGGCGCCAGGCATGGCCTGCGCATGGGCACCATCGCCGACCTGATCGAATACCGCGCCCTCCATGAGCAGTCGGTGGAACTGCGCAACAGCAAGTTGGTGGACACTGAATTCGGTCAGTTCGAACTGCACACCTTCCTCGACCTGATTGACGACAGTGTGCACTATGCAATGACCTGCGGTGAGATCCGCGAGGAGAATGAGACCCTGGTGCGCGTACAGGCCATCAATACCCTGCGCGACGTGCTGGCCACCCGGATCGAGGGGGCGGACCCCGGGTGGTCCTACCGCCTGGCCATGGAAACCATCGCCCGGGAAGGCTGTGGCGTGGTAGTGATGCTGAACCAGCCCGTGAGCGCAGAGCAGAGCCTGGAGGAGGTGATCCAGTTCCCGGAACCGCTGACGATCACCGGTCCGGGCAGCTCACAAGGCGTGCAGAACTACCGCCTGATCGGTACCGGATCCCAGATCCTCAAGCGTCTGGGCGTTGGCAAGATGCGCCTGATGTCCGCGCCGGTGCACTTCAATGCCCTCTCCGGCTTCAATCTGGAAGTGACGGATTTCGTGCAGCCCTGAAACGAGGAGGCCCCTGCTACCGGGCCCGAGCGCGGATACAATTTTCACCCGCTTCCCCGATACTCGCGGGTGAAAATTGTATCCGCACTCGGGCCCTTCGCACGATCGTAGCCGTGAAACCAAAGACAAGGGTTTATTGCAGCCAAAAGCGGTGCGAGGCGTCCGTGAGGCTGCGCTAACTCCGCTAAAGATTGCGAAAGTCGGGCTTGCGCTTTTCCATGAAGGCAGTGATGGCCTCGATATTCTCCGGCGAGCCCGCCTGGCGCGCCATGGCGGCCTGCTCCGCCCCGAAGGCCGCGTCGATAGCTTCACTGTGGTGCATGCGCAGGCAGCGCTTGATCTCGCGCAGCGCATTCACGGGCCACTGGGCAATCTCTTCCGCCTTGGCCAGCGCGTGATCGAACAGGTTGGCGTCCGGCAGCACGTCGGCGGCGATACCGCAGTTCAGCGCCTTGTCGGCGTCCACCCACTCGGCCGTGTAGAAGAGCTCTGCCGCCCGCTGGGCCCCGATGTTGGCCTGCAGCATGTAGCTGCTGGCCCATTCGGGTGCCAGCCCGAGGCTGGCGAAGGGCAGGCGCAGGCGCAGGCTCTCGCCCACGTAGACGATGTCCGCGTGGAACAGTACGGTGGCACCACCGCCGATGGCCACTCCCTGCGCCGCCGCCACCAGCGGCTTGTCGAAATCGGCAACCGCCCTGGCCGCTGCCTCGAACGGGTGCTCCCCTCCCGGCTCGTCGGTAAAGCTGGCCAGATCTACGCCGGAGCAGAAGTTGTCGCCGGCACCGCAGAGCAACGCACAGGCCACGCCACGGTCCTCGGCTGCAGACGAAAAAATATCGCGGATCCCCCGCCACATTGCGTTACTTATCGCGTTTTTCTTTTCCGGCCGGTTGAGCGTCACCACCAGCACGCCGTCGCGGTTTTCTGTGAGAATGGTATCCGTCATAATCCTTGCGGCCTGTTACTGGTGAAATGTCACGGTGTCGGCCAGCGCCGCCCGATCGGTCGTGCAGGTGTTGGCGGGCGCCTCCGGGTCCGGGCGGCCGAAGGAGATACCGAACAGCAGCTTGTTACTGGCCGCCACGCCCAATTGTTCGCGAATAAAATCCGCCTGGAAGCTCAGGGCAGTCTGGGGACAGCTGCCCAGCCCGTGAGCGGTCATGGCCAGCATCAGGGTCTGGGCATACATGCCCAGATCCGCCGCCTCGCGCAGGCCGAAGGGCTCCGGCAGGAACAGGAAAGCCACGTGGGGGGCATCGAAGAACACAAAATTGCGCATGAACTGCTCGTGGCGCCCGGCCTTGTCCTCCCGGGTGATGTTCACCGAATCATAGAGAGCCTGGGCGGCACCGTACTGCCGTTCCTTGTAGACACCCTCGTAGCTGCCGTCGTAGGGAAAGTCCATGCTGATATCCCCGCTCATGAACTTGCCGGGCATCTCCTCGCGCAGTTTCTGCAGCGCAGAGCCCGAGGCCACATGGACGATCCACGGTTGGGTATTGCAGTTACTGGGGGCTCGCTGGGCCGCGGAAAAGACCGCCTCCAGCGTCGCGGGATCCACGGGTTCGGGCAGGAAGGCGCGCAGGGAGCGGCGGGCCGCGACCACCTCGTCGAAAATTCTGGCCTGTTCAGTCATCGTTGGTCCTGATTGCAATTTCACAGAGCCGGGAGAGTGCCACGGGAGCGATAGGCCCGCAACGACCGTTTCGATCCCGTACACCGCCATCAGCTACCGGTAAATTTCGCCTCCCGTTTCTCCTTGAAGGCCTTCATTCCCTCTTTCGCGTCGTTGGACGCGAACACCGGTCCCGCCAGCTCGTCGGAGGCTACCATGGCATCCTCCTCGCCCATGCACTCCTGGTGCTCACGCAGCGAGCGGGTTACGGCTTTCACGGACAGGGGTGCATTAGCACAGATCTTCTGCGCGTATTCCCTGGCCGCGGCGAGGGTCTGCCCTGCCGGAACTACCTTGTTGATCAGTCCGAAGTCGAGGGCCTGCTGCGCGGTAATATGCTCGGCGCAGAGCAGCATCTCCGCTGCCAGGCAGTAGGGAATCTGGCGCCGCAGGCGAATGGTGGAGCCGGACATGGGATACAGACCGCGCGCCACCTCGGTGATGCCGAAAATGGCATTTTCCGCCGCCACCCGGATATCGGTGCCCTGCAGTATCTCGGTGCCGCCCGCCAGCGCATAGCCCTCCACCGCCAGGATCAGTGGCTTGTGGGGGCGGTTATCCCTGAGCAGGGCCTGCCAGTGCACGTTGGGCACCTTGCCCATGATTTCCATGAACTCCTCGGTGGAGCGCTGCTGGCCCTCAGCACCCGCCTTGAGATCCATGCCCGCACAGAAGGTGTCGCCGTTGGCGGTGAGGATGGCGCAGTACAGGTCATCGTCCTCATCCAGCAGGCGCCAGGCCTTGTACATGCCAAGCAGCATCTCCGGGCTGAAGGCGTTTTTCGCCTCGGGGCGATTGAGGGTGACGATCAGGACGTGGCCGTCCTGTTCGACGATGCAGTTCTTGGTGCTGATATCCAGTTCGGGCATGAGTCGTTCCGCTATTCTGTATGAACCCTCGTAGGAGCTCGCTCCGCGAGCGATTGTTCCTGGTACAATCGCTCGCAACAATCGCCCGCGGAGCACCCGGTAAAGCGGGGCAGGCTCCGGGCTCCTACAGACAATAATTACGCGACCTTGTGGTCACCGCAAAGCGCGATTTCCAGCGCTTTCGGGTAGGCGGGCTTGCCGCTGGGGGCGCGAGGCACTTCGTCTACCACATGCAGTTCCCGCGGCACCTTGTAACCCGCAATATGTTTGCGCGCCTCCTCCTGTAACGACGCCAGGTCCAGCTGGGCGTCGCCGCGAACCTGCACCACCGCCGTTACCTTGCTGCCGAAGCGCTCGTCGGGGGTGGCTACCACGAGGCAGTCAAAAATATCCGGGTGCGACTTGAGTGCCTGCTCTACCTCTTCGGGAAATACTTTTTCCCCACCGGTATTGATGCAGTTGGAACCGCGACCGAAAACCGTGATGCTGTCGTCCTCCTCCAGGCGGGCCTCATCGCCCAGTAACAGCCACGGTTTGCCCTCCACCTCGACGATGGTGCGGGCCGTTTTTTCCGGGTCGTTGTAATAGCCCACAGGAATATATCCGCTGCGAGCGAAGATACCCGTTTCCCCGTGTTCCACATGGCGGTGGGGCTCTCCCTCCACGTCCGTGATCACCGACATGAACTCGCTCTTGACGACATTGCCCAGGCCCTGGCCCTTCTTGCCGCCGCCGTCGAAGCCCATGTTGCCGCTCTCGGAGGAGCCGAAGGAGTTGGAAATGAACACGTTGGGAAAGTGCTGACGGAACGCCTCCTGTTTACTCTCGGAGAAAACCGCCCCGCCGGACCCCACGTTGAACACGGAGCTGAGATCCCAGCGTTCCGGGTTGGCCTCCAGCGCATCGAGCAGGGGTACGGCCATGGCATCGCCGACGATGGAGATAGAGTTGACCTTCTCCCGCTCAACGATATCCCAGACCTGCTCACCCACCAGCGAGTGGTGGGGGTTGAGTATCACGCTGTTCCCGGCCAGGAGCTGAATGCAGGCATACCACCAGCAGGCACCATGCATCAGGGGCGCCAGAGCCATGCCTACGATGGGGAAATCGCCAACCCGGTCGGCGATCTGCTCGGGTGCTGTAATGGCGCCGTCGGGATGGAACCACCCGCCGCCGCCCATGGCGGCGTAGAAGACGGACTTGTGGGGCCACATCACACCCTTGGGCATACCGGTGGTGCCGCCGGTGTAGAGGATGAACAGGTCATCGTCGGCTCGCTCGGGGAAATCACGGTCTGCGTCCTGACCCTCAATGGCGCGCTCGTACTCTACCGAGTCGATAGGGGACGCATCGGCACCGGATTCATCGGCAACGTAGACCAGCGTCCTCAGGTCCGGAACCGAGCCGATCACCTCGGCGATATGGGGTGCGAACTCCTGGTGATGGATGCACGCCACCATGTCCGCGTTGTCGAAGATATACAGCAGCTCCTCATCGACGTAGCGGTAATTGACATTGATCGGTACGGCCCGGATCTTGAAGCAGGCGAGCATGCCCTCCAGGTACTCGTTACAGTTGTAGAGGTAGAGACCGACATGGTCCCCTGCCCCAACGCCCTGTTTCGCCAGGTAGTGAGCAAGCCGGTTGGCGCGTTGTTCCAGTTCACCAAAGGTAGCCCGCTGTTCTCCGCACACCAGGGCATCGCGGGCCGGCACCCGGTCGGCCACCAACTCGAAGAGATCGGCGAGATTAATGTGTTTGGCCATGGTCTGTTCCCCTCAGGATTTTTCGGCACCGACGACCCACATGGCAAAGAACTGTGCGCCGCCGCCGTAAGCGTGACCCAGGGCCAGTTTCGCCCCCTCCACCTGGTGTGCGCCGGCATCACCGCGGACCTGTCGCGCCGCTTCCGCGAAGCGGATCATGCCGGAGGCGCCGATCGGGTTGGACGAGAGCACGCCCCCGGAACAGTTCCAGGGAATGTCGCCACCCTCATCCAGCGAGGTCGCCCCCTCCATGGTCAGCTTCCAGCCCTCACCCTCCGGGGCAAAGCCCAGGTTTTCCAGCCACATCGGTTCGTACCAGCTGAAGGGTACATAGACCTCGGCGCAGTCCAGGTCCCTGCGCGGATCGGTGATACCAGCCTGCCGGTAGACATCCGCCGCACAGTCGCGCCCCGCCTGCGGGCTCACCTCCTCGCGACCGGCGTACATGGTGGGCTCCGAACGCATGGCCACGCCGCGGATCCAGGCCGGTGGCTTGGGCGACTCCCCGGCCAGCTCCTCGTTGGCAATGACCATGGCACAGGCGCCGTCAGAGGAGGGGCAGGATTCGAGGAAGCGAATGGGATCCCACAGCATGAAGGACTCTTCCACCTCCTTCATGGTGATATCCGGTTTCTGCAAATGGGAGAGCGGATTGCGGGCACCGTGCAGGCGATCCTTGACCGCGACCTTGATGCCGACGTCATAGGGCGCACCGGAGCGCCGAATGTACTCGCGGATAATCGGTGCAAAATACCCCCCCGCCCCGGCGTTCAGATGCACGGAAAAGGGCTGTGGTGTGGACAGCGCCCACATGGCATTCGATTCGGACTGCTTTTCGAAAGCCACCGTCAGCACGCGCCGGAATGTGCCGCTCTGCACATGGGAGGCGGCCACCAGGGCCGTGGAACCGCCCACGGACCCGGCGGTATGGACACGCAACATGGGTTTGCCATTGCAGCCCAGCGCGTCCGTCAGGTAGATCTCGGGCATGACGATGCCTTCGAACATATCCGGCGCTTTGCCGATGATGACGGCGTCGATGTCGTCCCAATCCAGGGCGGCGTCCTGCAGGGCGTTGACTGCTGCCTCGCGGACCAGGCCCGCGATGGATACGTCGCCGCGCTTGGTGGTGTATTTCGTCTGGCCGATACCGACCACTGCTGCCAACTCAGCCATTACGCACGCTCCAGGACAGTTACCAGGTTGTGTTGCAGGCAGGGGCCGCTGGTTGCATGGGCCACCCCCCGTTGCGCCTCACCGGCGATGATGCGGTTGAACACCTCGCCGATCCGGCACAAGCCCGATGCCATCATGAGGTTGCCCGCCAGTACGCCGCCACTCGGGTTGACGGGGGTACCCGCGTCCAGGCCGAGGGCGCGGGTCAGGATGATCTCCTGGTGGCTGAAAGGTGCGTAGAGTTCTGCCACATCCACCTGTCCCTCGTTGACACCGGCTCCCTGTGCAGCAAGACGCGTGGAAACCGAATCGGTGAGATCGCGCATCCCCAGGTTGTGGGTCTCTATGCGGTGATCTATCCCGGTGATCAACGCGTAGGGCACACCCCATGCCCGGGCCTTGTCGGGCGTACAGATGATCATTGCCGACGCGCCGTCTGATACCGGGCAGATGTCCGCCTTGCGCAAGGGCGAAACGTAAGTCTCTTCTGCCAGCACATCGTCTGCAGAGAGTTCCCCACTGAGCTGTGCGTGGGGATTATCCCGGGCGTTGCGGCGCGAGCGCGATACGACCTCCGCCATATCCCGCTCGGAAATTACGCCGCTCTCGAGCATGATGCGTGCCTGCATGGCCGCCAGGGAAATCGTATCCACCCACTGGGGCGCCAAATAATAGGGGTCCAGCTGCTGTGACAGGACGATCGGCAGCTCACCCGGAGAGGACTTACCGAAGCCGTAAATCAGGGCGGAATCCGCGTGGCCCATGCGGATTTTGAGCATGGCCTCGTACAGGGCCCAGGCCGCGTCCATCTCCACGTGAGATTCCTTGATCGGCGGCACGGCACCCAGGGCGTCCACACCGGACACGAAAGCAAAGGCTGCACCCTGCAGGTAATCACAACTGCCCGAACAGACGAAGTCCACATCCTGGGCGTTCTTAATGCCCACCTGTTCATAGACCGCCTGCAGCTGGGGCATGATCAGCTCCACCTCGTTGGCAGCGCCCGCGTGGGAGATACAGTCCGACTGGTGGAAGGCCACTATGGCAATTTCTCTCATCCTGCTAGCCCTCCCAACCCGAAGCGGGTACTTTGCCGATCATCTCCACCGGCACATCCGGCTCGTCGATAGGCCTGAAATAGCGGATGTTGTCCATCGCATAATCCCACTCTTCCTCGGGCTTCCACACCGCCTCTATACGCTGCCCGATATGAACCTCCTCGTTGACGCATTCACTCAAGAGATGGATGAAGGAGATATTGGCCCCGTCCAGCACGAGATTCGCAATGACGTAGGGGGGCTGGATGGGGTTATTGGGAATCGGTATCGACACGATGGTAAACGACTGCACAGTGCCCTTGTCGGGCAACGCCACTTCCTCCTCGGTCGCAATACCGCAGGCGGCACAGGAGCCACGGGGGGGTATATAGACATTGGTGCACCTGGGGCAGCGCTGCCCGGTCAGGACCCCCCGCTTCAGCTGGGACAGGAAGCGCGCCGGGGCCCGCCCCGCGGTGAAGTTGTACTTGAGGTAAATGGGTGCCTCGATGCCGGTAATCATGTCCTGTTCTTCACTCATACCATCACTCCTGGACCAGTTCGAAGCAGCGGATGTCACTGATATAGCCGCGGGTTTCATCGGCCCACACCGCACGCACCCGGGCGCCGGTGGCCACGTCGCCCTCGGCCTGCGCCGCCACACAATGAATCATCGGGATATCTGCCCCGTCGAGCCTGATCATCGCCCAGGCGAAGGGTTTATCCATGGGGTGCGCCTCCCTGGGCTGCTTGACCCAGGCGAAACTGACGATCTCACCTTCCTGACCCACCTCGACAAATTCGGTCAGTTCCGCGGCGGTATCGGGGTCGTACTCCATGGGCGGCACGATCACCCGGCCATCACTGGCCCGGTTGCCGACGATTCTGCGGTTTTTGAGTTCGGTCAGGAAACGACCGACCACGGGACCCGTGGAACGGGTGTAGGTAAAACCAAGCTCGAACGCCTGGCTGAGGACTTCCGGCTGCGACACGCTCGCGGCCCTCCCTGTTTGACACGATGGGGGAGAGAGTATCGTGCAGCCTCGCGCAAGCCTCAATGACGTGTGGGATCAGGTGGCAGTGACTTTTAAGATCATTTCGCGGATTGGCGGTAGAGGTTGCGTTACTTATACCAGCCCGAGAAGAAATTGGCCTGCACGCCTGTCCACGCGAGAGAAATACACGATAATGGAGCCACACTGCCCTGCCCGACCCTGAGGTCCCCGGGGCTGGATCACGCAACACAGGAGAACACGAGATGTCAGTCACCGCCGCGGGATATTTGAGAATCGAGGCATCGGATACCGCTGCCTGGATGGAGTTCGGCACCAGCGTACTGGGCCTGATGGAGGCTTCCCGCGAGGATACACAGGGAGCGCGATTCCTGCGCATGGACGACCACCCCTTCCGCTTCATGATCGAACCGGGCGACGGCGACAGGCTGCTGGCAGCGGGACTGGAATTCCGTTCCGAAGCTGACTGGCAGGCTGCCTGCGACGCCCTGTCCGGCGCGGGGCACACGGTGGCGCCCGGCTCCAGTGAAGAGGCCGCCCGTCGCTGTGTGACCGCTTTCGCGTCCGTACAGGATCCCTCAGGTAATACGATCGAGCTCTACCATGGCCGGGAACTGGATTACATCCCCCTCAATTCCGCCGCAGGCGTACCCGGTTTCGTCACCAGCTACCAACAGACCGGAGACCTGGGTTTCGGCCATCTCGTGCTGCCAGCCCCGGAGACCGAAGCAACGATCGCTTTCTATACGGATCTGCTCGGGCTGGGCATCACCGACACCCTCTACCCGCCGGGTATGGAGGGCGTACAGATCACCTTCATGCATGCGAACAATCCCCGGCAGCACTCCCTCGCCCTGTTTAACGGCCCCCACCCCGCCGGCGTGGTGCATATGATGGTGGAGGTCGGGAGCATGGATGAGGTGGGCAAGGCCATGGATCGGGTGAAGCAGGCCGGGCTGCCCTATCTGGCCACTCTGGGCCGGCATGTGAACGACAACATGTGCTCCTTCTACGTGCTCGCTCCCGGCGGCATCGCGGTGGAATACGGCTACGACGGCCTGCTCATCGACTGGGAGAACCACGTACCCACCGTCAGCACCGAGGGCGACCTGTGGGGGCATGAGTACCACTTTCCCGGCGTGAACGACTGACGGGGCCGTCACGCCGTTGCGGGGTCAGCGGACCTCGACCTTGACCGGGATCCAGCGATTGAGAATGTACTGCAAGGTACCGTTGGATTTCATCAGTTTCAGGGCCCTGTTGAGTTCGCCCGCCAGCGCACCGTCCTCGGGACGAACCGCCCAGGCCAGCATCTCCTCGGTGAGCGGGGAGTAGAGGCTGAGCAGATCCCCGTTCTCGGTGGAATTCGCCAGCTGCCAACTGGTCGGGGCATCGTGGATATAGAGGTCGATCTCGTCCCTGCGCAGCGCGCCGAAAGCTGCTCCGGGGTCGGAGTACACACTGATTTCTGCATCTTTCAGCTCGCGCTCTGCAAACGCCGCACCGGTGGTTCCCGGTTCCACGCCGATACGCACGCCCTCGCGATATATTGACCAGGGTTGGGAGTAGCGGCCGACCTTGTCACGATGCATGATGGCCATCTGCCCGACCTGCATGTAGGGCTCGGTGAAATAGACCTGCGCACTGCGCTCGGGCGTCACGCTCATGCCGGACATGATTACATCGATGTCCCCCGCTTTCAGGGCGGGAATCAACCCCTCGAAAGGCAATACCACCAACTCGACCCGGCGGCCGATGATTTCGCCTACCGCGCGCGAATTATCCACCTCGATGCCGACGATCCGGCCATCCTGCCGGTAGTGCAGTGGCGGGTAATCGGCGGACAGGCCAACCCGCAGGGTTTCCGCGAGGGCAAAACCCCCTAAAAAGAGCGTACAGACCAGTGCCAGTCCGGCCTGGGTTAAAGCCTTTCTCATCATTTATCATCCTGTCGCAGTGGCCAGAAGCCGCCCAATGTAGCATCACCGACCGGGAAACCAAACCGGTCAATTCCCGATCGTTTACCACCCCAATCCAGGTAGGATAATATCCCCTCCCATGAATGAATTGATACGCTACCTCGCCTACGGCTCCAACATGTCCCTGCGCCGACTGCAGGCCCGGGTGCCTGAGGCGTCGCCCATCGGCCGCGCTGAATTGCCGGGCCACGAATTGCGCTTCCATAAACGCGGCCGGGATGGCTCGGGAAAATGCGATGCTCACTTTACCAACGGCCCTGGCCACCTGGTCGGCGTCCTGTTCGATCTGCCCCTGGCAGGCAAGAAAGTGCTGGACCGGATCGAAGGCCTTGGCGCAGGCTACGAGGAAAAGCGGGTCACCGTGACGCTATACGACGGTACCCGCAGCGATGCCCTCACCTACTACGCCACCGATATCGACGACACGCTTCAGCCCTACTGCTGGTACCGGCACCACGTCATGGCAGGCGCCCTGGAGTTCGATTTACCCAAAGACTATATTGACACCATCGGCGCGATTACCGTGGTAACCGACCCTGACCGGGAACGTCGCGAAAGAGAGTATGCCGCCTACGGTTACCCGGGGTGGCTCGCGGGGAGGAATGTCGAGCATATGGTGGCGTGCCGACGGAGTCAGTCACATTGCCCCGCGTCAGGAGTCGTCGGATAGTCGGCCATTCTATTGACGCAGGTCACCCTGTTTGTTACTACTGATTTCGTAAGTCGTGCCCGTTTCAAATAAGGATAAAAAATCGTGAGCAAATGTCCGGCTGTACACAAGAGAGGCAGGGCCCGCCTACCGTTCGCATCACTCTTCGTTCTTATTCTGGCCTTTCTGACGGGGTGCAGCAGCGCCAGCCTCAAGGACGAAATCCAGCAGCAGGCAGACAGCTTCGCCCAGCCACCCGCGACCACCGGCCTGCTGGCAGATCTTGCCGCGACCATCCAGTCCGAGCACGGTGAGGAATACTCCGGTTTCCGCGTTCTGGACAGCAGTCGCGACGGGCTCTACTGGCGCCTCGCCCTGATAGATTCCGCAACGACGTCACTCGATATCCAGACCTATCTCTGGTATCCCGACTTCAGTGGTTTTCTGCTTCTGGAACGGGCCATACTGGCCGCGATTGACCGGGGTGTGAGAGTCCGGCTCATCGTCGACGACCTGATCCTGCATGGCCACGACCAGTTCATCGCCAATATGCATGCCCAGCCCAATATCGAATTTCGCATCTTCAACCCCTGGAAGTCCCGCAGCACCATGGCTGACCGACTCGGTGAGATGGTCGCAGAAATGGAGCGACTGAACACCCGTATGCATGACAAACTGATGATCGTGGACGGCCGGGCAGTGATCATTGGCGGTCGCAATATCGGGGATCACTATTTCGGCCTCAACGAAATCTACAATTTTCACGATACGGACCTGTTCGGAATCGGCCACATTGCGCAGCAGTCGAACGCCATGTTCGACAAATTCTGGAACAGCAAGTGGGTCGTGTCAGCCGACAATCTCACCACAGAGCCCGATCAGGCCTCCGCACAGGAGCAGTGGCGTAACATCCGGTCCAAAGTTGCGACCGCACCCGAGTTGTCCTCCTTTCCGCGCAAGCCACAGGATTGGTCAGCGCAGGTGCAAGCCTATGCCGGTGAGCTCCGCATCGGCCGCAGTCAACTGGTATACGATGAAGCCACAGAGGAACAGATCGACCAGAGTGTCATATCCAGCATGTTCAATTTTTTCAAACTCGCCGAGAAAGAGCTGCTGGTCCAGAACGCCTACATCATCCCCTCCCAGCAGGCCGTGGACTTCATGCAGGGGCTGACCGCAAAGGGTGTAAAGGTCGGCATGCTCACCAACTCCCTGGCCTCACATGACGTACCCGCGGTCAACAGCCATTACGAGCCCTGGCGGGATGACTTCATTCGCGCCGGCGTCGAGCTGCACGAGTTTCGTTCGGATCCCGCAATTCAACAAACGGTCGTGGATGTCGCGCCGATCAGCGCCGAATTCAGTGGCCTGCACAGCAAGTGTGCCGTGGTGGATCGGCGGTATGCGTTCATAGGCTCCATGAATCTCGATCCTCGCTCGGCCCAAATCAATACCGAGATGGGCGCATTCGTTGATTCTCCGGAACTGGCGGAGGATCTGGCGAAAATCATTGAGCGGAACATGCAGGGAGAAAATTCCTGGCATGTGCAACTGGATGAAGACGGCGACGTCTTCTGGCAGAACAGCGAGGAAACCACAACCACGCAACCCGCCCGGGATGGCATGCAGCGAGTCATGAACGTGCTGATGAAGCTCGGCCCCAAAGATCAGTACTGAGCCTTATATGACGACTAGCGAGACGGTTGGGATATCTTTGACCAGGTCACGGGAATCAACCCGTGGCGCCTTGTTCGCCCCCGGTGTGATAGTGCCGCGATCTTCCCTTCACGGTCCGGCCCGTTACAGAGTCGCCACGTTGCTCGGGTTGCTGGCGTTCCTGCTGACCGCCTGCGCCAGCCGCCCCTACCAGGGCGTCGCTGTAGAATCCGCCGGTTTTCTCGACCGATCTGTCAGCCAGCAGGAAGGCCACCTGATGGTAACGACAGCCGTGCCCGACGCGGATGAAACGAAGGCCCTGACTGGCCTGGATCTCTACGCGCAGGGCATACAGCCCGTCTGGCTGAAAATTGAAAACCGGGGCACCTCCCCGGCGCGAATGACGACCTGGAGCGTCGACCGGAATTATTTCTCCCCGATAGAAGTCGCCTACATGAACCGCAAGCAATTCAGTGGCGAAGGCTACCGGGATATGGAGCGGTGGTTCTACCAGAACAGTATGCCCCGACGTATCCCTGCCGGGGAGACCCGCAGCGGCCTGGTATTCACCAATCTGCGCCCCGGCACCAAGGGCTTCAACCTGAACGTATTCAGCGACGGGACCGCTTACGATTTTACCTTCTTCGTCCCGCTGCCCGGCTTTGTGGCGGACTTCATGAACGTGGATTTCGATACGCTTTACAGTGAGTCGGAAATCCGCCAGCTCAACCCGCAACAGTTGAAGGTTGTGCTGGAAGGTGAGCTGGGCTGCTGTGCCACAGACCCGAGCGGTGAACTGGAAGGCGGCGCTTTCAACATAGTACTGGTCGGCACCGGACGCGCCGTGCGTCGCTCGATGCTGCGCGGCGATTGGCTGGAAACATCAGGCGCCAAGGGCGTCGCCGACAGAGCCCGCAAACAACACTTCAGGGGACGGCCGCCCGATGCCATCTTCCGCAAATATCGCCAGGACGGCAACGAGACCATACAGCTGCAACTGTGGATGGCCCCCTGGCGGGTCGAATCGGAGCCGGTCTGGGTGGCGCAGGTTTACTACTGGACCAAGGCTGATTCCGCATTGGGCGACCTGATTGCCCAACGTTCCGAAAATGAATCTGCTTTACGGTCTTTTTTTGTGAGGGAAAGTGTGACCGCCGATATCGACAGCGCGCAGCGTTTCCTGTTCCAGAATCTCTGGTATAACGGTTCGCTGCGCAAGGCCGGCTACGTGTCCGGAGCCGGGAGATCAACCCTGGAGAGCCCACGCACCAGTTTTGGCGGCGCGGTCTATTTCACCGATGGCTTCAGAGCCGTTGTATTTCTGTCTGAAGAACCCCGGGCTCTGGATGAAGGTGAGGTCATTTACGGAGTCCAGCGCCGTCGTCCTGCACAGGAGGCAGGCCCATGAGCAGATCCTTGCCCGGGGGAAGGCTTTGGCTGCTTCCACTCCTGGCCGTCATCACGCTGTCGATGGTCGCGGTCGCGCAGGAGGAACGCGCGCTCTTTCAGGGCAAGCAGGTCGCGCCACCCAATGACCGGCTGCACATTCAAACGGACAGAAACCTGACGGTTGCCACTGCCGTGCCAAGCGCGGATGAGACCCGGAAAATATTCGGTGTCGACCTTTACAGCAGGAACGTTCAACCTGTCTGGGTACAGGTTGAAAATAGCAGCGAAAATGCGGTCATCCTGACGCCCATGGGACTCGACTCGGGATATTTCACAGCGCGCGAAACGGCCAACCGAGTCAGGACGCGTGCCGACGAAAGCCAGAGCGAAGACATGGAACGGCGGGGTATTGTCCGGTTGACTGTGGCACCGAACAGCATCCAGTCGGGCTATATTTTCAGCCGCGTCGACGAGGGTACCAAATCCTTCAATGTAGACGTTATCGGTGATGGTCCGCCCCACATGATGAGCTTCTTCGTGCCGGTTCCCGGCCTGAAGCTGGATCACTATGAGGTGGACATTCAGGGCATGTACCCTGAATCCGAGATAAAACACGTCAACCTCGAACAGCTGGTCGCTGAACTGGAGGCACTGCCCTGTTGTGTCAGGGACAAGAAGGGCGAAAACAAGGGCGATCCGCTGAACCTGGTGTTCATCGGTGAAATCAAGGACATGTACTACGCGTTTATGCGTGCCGGCTGGGACGAGACCGAGACCATTTACGGCGCTTCACTGGTGAAAACGGCGGCATCGGCAGTGACGGGTGGAGCCTACCGCTACTCGCCCGTGAGCGCGCTGTACGTGTTCGGCCGCCCTCAGGACGCCGCGATGCAGCGGGCCCGCTCCAGTATCAACGAGCGCAATCACCTGCGTATCTGGCTTACGCCGCTCCGTTACGAGGGGGCACCGGTGTGGATCGGTCAGATCAGCCGCGATATCGGTGTCCGCCTGACCTGGAAAACAATTACCACCCACAAGATCGACCCCGAGGTTGACGAGACGCGCGAATTCCTGGTGGAGGATCTGGCGTATGCCCAGTCGCTGAAGCGCTTCGGTTACGTGGGCGGCGTCGGCGCTGCCCCCTACGACGAGCCCAGGGGCAACCTGACCGGCGATCCCTACTTCACCGATGGACTGCGGGTGGTACTGTGGGTAACGGGCGAGCCGACGGGGCTGGACGAAATCGATGTCATCGACCTGTCACCCTACACCACCGGTGTGACCGGCCCCTGAATCATCCGCTGCGGTCGAAGTAGCCGTGGTCCAGGAAGTAGATCACCTGCTCTATCACGTCGTCGTTCCACATCATGAACGTGTGGCTGACCGGCATTTCCAGGAAATCCAGCATACCGGGCACCACGGTCTCCGCGACCGTGACCGTGCCATCTCCTGATTCATCGGGAAACCCCGGTAACAGGCTGCGCCGATTGGCCGTTCCGGCTATTACACCGAGCTCGAACCTGGCCGCCCCCAGTCGACGGGGAATCGAGGCCTCGCCCGTGCCGAGTTGTTCGATTGCCTCGGGTTCCAGCGGATGCAGGAATTCGAATGAATGAACGAAGTCCGCCACCTGGCTTCCCTGGCTGGGTGGGCCCAGCATCACCACCCGTTCCAGTCCGGGAATATCCCCTATGGTAAGGTACTGCCGGACGAGGATACCCCCCAACGAATGGGTGACAAAATGAATCCGCTCCATGCCACGCTCCCGGCACTCGCGCATCCCCTCTTCCACCGCCATGACAGCCAGTTCCTCGATGGGATGGCTGAGGGAGGGATAGGACAGGTTCACCACTTCAAAGCCGGAGTCACCCAGTTTCCACTCCACGGCCTTCATCGACAGCTCGGTCCGCCACAGGCCATGGAGCAGGATGACACAGGACTCATGCCGCAGCGGTATATCGGCCAGTGCTCCGGGCATGCGACATGCGACAAGCAACAAGCACATGGCGCACGTCCAATGCGCACGCCGGGACCCAGCTAGAGCTTGGTTGGCAGGCACAGCGGCGGGAAAACTACTTCTTGCGACCGGCGTAGACTTTCCGCCGGGAGTGCTCCATCAGTGCCCAGAGGATGTTGCTGGAACTGACCTGACCCACCAGTTTACCGTCCTCGATTACAGGGCGGCGGCGTTGGCGGGTGCTGAGCATGGCTTGCGCGACCTCAACGATACTATCCGTGGGTTTGCAGACATTGAGTTCATCGCACATGGCATTTCGCACCATGGCATGCTCCGGATCCCCGTCATTATAAATGGCGGTCAGGATCGCCTGCATACAATCCAGCTCGGAGAGGATTCCCACGGGATGGCCATCGCTATCCGTCACGGTGAGACCGGTCAGTTTGTATTCGACGATGATCTCGATGGCCTCCACCAGGTTGGCATCAACATGGATGGTCATGGGCTTGCGTCGCATACAATCATTGATCGTGGAGGGCTGAGGCATGTTGGCTTCCCGCATAAAATGGCTGATTCACCGGGACCCGCAGCTTCACCCGGGCCATCTGCACCGGAAAGGAATCCCCGAAGCATTATGTTAGCAGAGAACGACGGCGGGCGAATATGGCGGGGGATGCCACTTCGGTTACAATGGCGCATACGGGAGAGGGTGGCGCCAGCTGCACCCCGTAACAGGCGACCACAGGGTAGAAGTTATCAAACCGTGACAGCATCGAACCATCTCTGCAGTAATCTCCGGACCATGGCCTCTTGACCTCTCGCAGCAAACCCGGATCTTCAATACCGCAAACGGGTGCCGAAGGCCGGCCAGGTTTGCTGTGCCTGACAGCATACCTAACCCTGATCTGGGCCGTTCCCCTGGCCATGATGGTGCCATCCGCTTATGCCGCGGACGAACCGGCCAGCCCCGCCACCGGGCCTGAATTTTCCGCCAATCTTGCGATAGGCGCCGAGTACGACAGCAACGTGTCGGTGGAAGAAGTGGATCAGGCTAGCAGCCAGAGTGATTATGCGCTTACCACAGACCTGGGCGTGGGTGTCCAGCAACAACTCACCGGGAAAACGGAACTGGCGTTGACCTATGATTATAGCCGGAGCGACTACCGGGAGTTTTCCGAGGTAAACCGCCAGACTCACGTCCTGGGCGCTGACTTTGCGCTCGACCTGGACAAAATCGATTCCAACCTGACCGCGTTCTATATCCATTCCCGGCTGGACAATGAGAAATTCCTGGAGCTGTACCGAATTTCACCTGCCCTCTCGGGATTCATATCACGCAAGTGGTACGCCCGCGGTGCCTACGTTTATTCCGACAAGTCCATCGAAAACAGCCCCGAGCGGGATGCCAAGACCCATTCCGGCGAGGGTGATCTTTACTACTTCCTGCGGGGCCTGCGCACCTACTTCAACCTGGGGTATCGATACCGGGACGAGGACGCCGTCGAAGACAGCCTCGATTACCAGTCTCAGGGTTTGAAACTGCGCTATATCCAGCGATTCGAACTGTTTTCGAGGATGACCAAGCTGGAGCTGGCGTGGCGTTATGAGGATCGCGATTACAGCAGCGTAAACCAGAGCATTGGCGAGAAGCGCCACGACCAGCGCCACCGGTGGCGTGCAGACTATGAAATCCCGGTCTGGGCCGGCGGCTCAATGCAGTTCTATTACAGTTATGCCGACTACGACTCGAACTACGAACCCGTCGACTACATTCAGAATATTCTGGGCACGCGATTCATCTACCGCTGGTAAGCAGGCGCTGGTAATGAGGCGCTGGTAATGAGGCGCTGGCTAGCAGGCGCTCGTAGTCAGGAATTGGCGGGGCGCACCAGGCCATAACCGTAAATATCGTCACGCCCGGGTGGGCCGAGATCCTTGGCCGATTCGATCAGCAGCTTCAGCACATCCTGTCCCGGTTGCAGTTGGCGCAATCGCGCGGCAGCAGTGGCCGCAAACGGCACGGCGAAGGATGTTCCGGACGAGGCAGTGTAGCCACCACCCGCCCTGGCATGCAGCATGCCGACGCCCGGGGCGGACAGATCCAGGTACTTGCCACGGTTGGCCAGCCGAAAAACCTGCCCAGCCGCATCCACGGCGGTCACCGCCACGACCGAATCGTAGGCCGCCGGATACATCGGCTGGGCTACGGGCCCGCCATTGCCGGCAGCTGCAAGGATCATCACATCATGCTCAGCCGCCCGCTTGAGCGCTGTTTCCAGCAAGCGGTTGGGCGGACCGGCAAGACTGATGTTGACCACATCGACGCCGGAGGAGATCAGCCAGTCCAGTGCCCTGACCAGGCTGACGGTACTCGCAATCTCGCCACGTACAGCGTCCTGCTCGAATACCGCGGCAGCATACAGCTCCGCATTCGGCGCCAGCCCACGGAAGTCCGTGTCGCTGGCCGCGATGATCGAAGCGACGGCTGTCCCGTGAAATTCAGGCAGCACTGAGCCGGCGGGAGCAAAGGATTTGCTGGAGATGTGGGCGCTGCGCAGAGCGGGGTGTGTAACATCCACCTGGCTGTCGATCATGCCGATGCGCAGGGGAAGCTGATCTGCATCGGCAGGCAGTGGCATCGCAACCCTGGGCTGCACGCCCTGATCCGATTCGGCAGATGAGTCGGGGTTACCCGCTGTGTAGATGTGGTTAAGATCGACCTCCGCCCGGTCACTGCCGACCACATCGACGACGCCCTGTCGCACCGCGCTGATGTCAAAACTTGACGGGGCCGCAACTTCCGCAAGACGCAACCCCATACCCGGAAGTTCGGTAACCGTATCGAAAAGATAACCCTCTTTCGCCAGTTGCTCGAAGACCTCGGGTTCGGCCATGACCAGCCACTGGCCCTTCTGGATCCTGCCTTCATCGACCTCGAAATCACTCTCGATCCGCTCGAGGATCTCGTCGATCTCGCTCTCCAGCTTCTCCTCGGCCGCATCGGCAACGGTTTCCTCAAGGCCACTCTCCAGCCCCGCTTCCACACCCTGCTCGAGG
>JAHEEV010000009.1:0-17916 GCA_024640505.1 Halieaceae bacterium | reverse complement strand
GAAATCACTCTCGATCCGCTCGAGGATCTCGTCGATCTCGCTCTCCAGCTTCTCCTCGGCCGCATCGGCAACGGTTTCCTCAAGGCCACTCTCCAGCCCCGCTTCCACACCCTGCTCGAGGCTTACCGCCAACTGCTCCTCGACACCGCTCTCGAGCGCTCCCTCGACATTGTCGGCGACGCTTTCCTCCACAGAATCTTCAACATTCTCGGCAACGCTCTGCTCTACAGCGCCTGCAACCGTTTCGGAAACACTCTCCTCCACGGCCTCAGCGACCGATTCCTCAACAGCCTCCTCGACAGAGTCGGTGACACTCTCCTCAACTTCCCGGGCGATGGTCTCCTCAATGTCCTCCTCGATGTCCTGCGTGATGTTTTCAGCAATGCCGTCTTCGACGCTTTCCTCGATGCTGGACTCCACGTCCTCGGTCACGGCCTCCTCTACCGCTTCCTCAACCTTTTCTTCAATCGCTTTTTCCAGATAGGACTCACTGACACCGCCAAGTGACAGGGTACGTTCCACGATAATGTCTTCAACGACCTCGGAGACCGTTTCGTCTATCCTGTCCTGGACGCTCTCCTCGACCGCCTCCTCGACATTTTCCTCTACCTGCTGCTCCACGGCATCATTGACACCGCCCAGGGACAGCTCCCGCGCCTGCACTGAAAGCGCGCTGGAAGCGGCAATCACCAGGGCAAGACAGCCGAAAGCGCCGACGGAGCTGCGCCCCACCGACCCGTAGCCGAGACTTTTCTCTATAATTTTCATGAAGATAGCGTGAAACACACTAATACCCGTCGCCAGGAAATCCGGCATTCTCACTGATATTGACGATCCGCGAAAGGAATAATTCCACAAGATGGAATAGAATCCGCGCACCAAACGTCATTTATTTTAACAGGATTCCTATGCCTTCGCTCAGCGACCTACAGCGCGAGGTTTTACTCGCCGAGTTGGGCGGATTGCGCAAATTCTGTTATTCGCTGACCGGAAGTGCAGCAGATGCCGACGATCTTCTGCAAGCCACCGTCGAGCGGATTCTGGAAAAGGGCATGCCGGAAGATGCCCACGTGGCGAAGTGGGCCTACCGGGTCTGTAAAAACGCCTGGATCGACGAGTTGAGATCCCGTGAAGTCCGGCACCGATACCCTCTGGGAGTGGGTGCCGATGAAATGGACCAGTCGCCGTCGGCGGAGCACCTGGCCGGTGGCGAGAGAGAGATAGAGGCGGTAACGGCTGCCCTGGAACAACTGCCCGTAGACCAGCGGCTGAGCCTGACCCTGGTGGCGATAGAGGGCAAGACGTACGCGGAGGCGGCGGAAATACTGGAAGTGCCCGTTGGCACGATCATGAGTCGAATTGCCCGGGCAAGAAAACAATTGATGGCAATCATTGGCTCAGACAGCAAAGAATGACGTGGACATGGTTATGGTAGAACAAGATTATGAACTGCTGTCGCAGTTTCTGGACGGAGAACTTCCCGCGGCGGAAGCACAGGCACTGCGTGAACGGCTGATAGCCGATCCCCGGCTCAGGGCCAGTCTGGAGGAGATGCGTGCGGTAGATCAGCGTGTAAAGAGCACGTTCGATACTCCCCAGGCCTCTGCCGTGCCGGAAGCGATCTCTGCCCGCCTGCAGGGTGGTGAAGCCAGCCGGTCAACGGGGGGCCACCCTCGTGCCTGGGGCCTGGCAACCGCTGCCGGGCTGGTAGCCGCGGCAGGCCTGCTACTTGCTCCCCAGTGGCGTGAGATGCCGGGTGACCCCGCCACCGGGATACCCTCCGGGGATGACCTGTTAGCCCAGGTATTCGAAGAGGCGCCTTCGCGCGCTGAGGGCTGGGATAACCTGGCCGATGGGCGCCAGGTTCGACCGATACTGAGTTTCTCCAGCAAAGAGGGCACCTGGTGCCGGGAATTCCTGCTCACTGAGACCGGTGCCACCTTCCGCGGTGTGGCCTGTCGCAGTGGGGATGGTTGGCGCACGGAAGTACTCAGTGATGCACTTCGTCCCGGAGTCGGCAGTGCTTATCGCCCCGCGGGTGCATCGAATGCCGCAGCGGTGGAAGCCTACATCACCGCCCACTCCATCGACATTCCCCTGGGCAAGGAGGCGGAAGCAGAGCTGATCGCCCGTGACTGGCAGTAAGCCAGGCTACTGACCATTTTCCTTTGGGCCCGGCTGTTTCGCAGTCGGGCATTTTTTTGCCCTACTGCGCTCGAGAGCGGTCGGTTTCCTGGAGAATGCTAACGGGAGGTCCGGGATTATTCGAGCCATCCGCCACGGGATATCACGGCCGGATTCCTTCGGCCAAACACTGACCAACGATCAAAGAATCCTGCAGGAGATAAACGGAAAGAAAGAAAAGGGAAACAGAACTTATCGCCCCATGTAGACGATAAGCCCTGAAGTTCAGTGCAGAGGGCTAGCGGTCCCTGCTCTGGGAGACTGTCATCGGAAACAGCGGCGATTTACACACTACCGGTTGATTTCCGTCTGAAGAAATAAAGGAGGAAGCTGACACCCGCCACGCCTTCTGCCCTCTTGGGAGGATCTTCGCGTACCCAATAAAGCTGATCTCGCTTCCTCTAGCGGTGTTTCACTCCACTATTACCTTGATGACGGACGAGACGGCATTTTTATTCCCAACAAATTCAAAAAATTTAATATCCGCGGAAATAAATTATTTCCTCTTATTTTTTATGATGTTAGGGAGATTTCTTGCGATGGAACACAGGTAGCTGGAGAAAAAACTCGACGCCGGCCACATTTATAGAGGCCTCTTCCACAACCGCTCCGGGGGCGATCTTCTCATGCAGGACAAATCCCCGCTCCGGGGCAGCCCCGACCGCCAGCCTGTCAGGCAAACCGGCTGAACGTGTCTACCTGTTCCAGGTCGATGTCATAGGCTCCCGGCTCGAGACTGCGGGCAATACTCAGCGACTGTTCGCCCTCCGGGCTGGTTTCGATAAGCAGATCTACCACTCTGGGCCTGGCCAGTCGCTTCTTGTCGGCATCGAGCAGTACGGTGACCTTGGGCAGCAACCGCCGTGTGCGGTACTCCGCTACCACCACCCCCACTTCGCCCGAGGACAATTCAACGACCGTGCCCGCCGGGTAAATACCGACCGCCTGGATAAAGGCCTCCACCAGTTCCGCCTGGAAGTCGATGTCCCGGGACTTATACAGCAGACGAATCGCTTCTGAGGGTGATACCGCCGGTGCATAACTGCGGTTGCTGGTCAGAGCGTCATAACTGTCAACGATACCGGCAATCCGCGCGAATGGTGGTATTTCATCACGGCCCAGTCCCTGGGGATAACCCGAACCATCGTAACGTTCGTGGTGATGGGCCACCATATCGATCACGTCCTGGTTGATCATCCCGCTTTCCTGGATGATCTCCACCCCGTTCGTAACGTGTTCACGCACCGTGTGTAATTCTTCCTCGTTGAGCGGTCGGTCCGCCCGCAGCAATTCCGGCGGTACGCGCAATTTGCCCACGTCCATCAGCATCGCGCCGACGGCGAGGGAGCGAAGGTCGAGCCGCTGCATACCCAGCTGGCGTCCCAGCGCCACCGCCCAGATCGAGGCGCTGAGGGAGTGCTGGTAGCTGTATTCGTCGTGCTTTTTCAGCCGCGTGAGCCACAGGCAGGCATCCGGGTTACGCCCCATACTGTCTATGATAGGTGCGACGGAGCCTTTGAGCCGGATGACATCCAGGCTGCCGCCATCGCTGACGTGATCAAAAACGTCGCTGATATCCTCTATCAGTGAGCCCAGGGCCACTTCCGCCTGGGGGTGTTCGTCGTGCCAGGAGGTCTCATCCCGATAGGCCTTGAGTTTCCGGCCCTTGAAAATTTTCTCGATGGGTACCCGCCGTCTTCCGGCGCCTTTCTGCTCCCGGGTGGCGGTGACGACCTGGTGCCTGTTCAGTGCAGCGAGGCCGCGCCGGCTCCTCCGCGTGTCGACATAGACATAGTCGCAGTGCTTCCGGACCCGGTCTATATCGTCCTGGCTCTCGAGCACGAAGCCCTGTGTGATGAACGGCGTTTCCAGCCACGGCCGATCCAGGCCGCTGACATACATGCCGAGATCGAGATCGGTGGTAAATATTTTCAGGGTATGGAGCATAAGCTCTCTTGCCCCCCTTATTGTTTCTGCCCCAGTGGTAAACATAGAGGAAACACAACAAGAATTCTTGCAGAAAGTGTACTTTTCCCCACTTTTCACATTCGGCTGCCACAGACCGAAAACCGGTCAAATCAGGCCAATCGTGCCCGACTTCACCCCGCTTCGACCAGTTTCTTCACCCGGGCCAGAATATCCACGCCCCGCCTGGGCGTGAACCGGTAACGCACCTGCACCACAGGCAGGGACAAATGCAGCAGCGTTGCGATATCCGCAGGGCTGGCGTTGATCACCACCTCGGCCCGACTTGCCTCGATCGTGGTCTTCAGTTCAGTGCGCTGAGTCTCTGAATAGCCCATCGCCGGCAGCACCCGCCGCAGGTGGGGATAGGTCTCGAGGGTATCCCGGACGCTGCCGACGGCCCCGGGGGCTGGATCCAAAACCTCACCCACCCCGTACTTTTCCGCGGCGACCCAGCCGGCGCCGTAAGCCATACCGCCATGGGTCACGGTGGGGCCGTCCTCCACGATGAGGACCCGCCGGCCGGCCAGCGCCTCGGGCCGCTCCACGTCGACTTCCAGGTCGGACTGCAGCACCTCCGCCTCCGGATTCAATGCCTCACGCAGCGCCATGATCCGCTCGATATCGCCCGGAGCGGCGCCCGAGACCTTGTTGATCACGAGAATATCCGCCGCCCGGAAATTCGTTTCTCCCGGGTAATAGTCCAGGCCATGTCCTGCCCTCAAGGCATCGCTGACCACGATATGCAGGTCCGGCCGGATAAACGAAAAGTCGTTGTTGCCGCCATCCCACAACAGGAGATCGGCCTCCGCCTCCGCCGCTCTCAGGATTGCCCGGTAATCGACACCGGCAAAGATGACCAGTCCCTGTCTGACATAGGGTTCGTACTCCTCACGCTCTTCGATCGTGCAATCGTGGCGATCCAGGTCCTCACGGGTTGCAAATCGCTGCACCGTCTGGGCCCCCAGATTGCCGTAGGGCATGGGGTGGCGCAGGGTGGCCACGCGGATGCCCGCCTGTGTAAGGCTTTTCGCGAGCCACTGTGTCAGCGGGCTCTTGCCAGCCCCGGTCCGGGTGGCGGTGATCGCGACCACCTTTTTACTGGAGTGCAGCATGGTCTGGTGCGGACCCAGCAGGACGAAGCTCGCCCCGGCAGCCTGCACCAGGGAGGCCTTGTGCATCACTTCCTGGTGGCTGACATCACTGTAGGCAAAAAAGACGAAATCGATTGCCAGCCGGGAGATCAACTGCTGCAACTCACGCTCGTCGTGGATCGGGATATCCTCAGCATAGGCCGGACCCGCCAGGGACTGGGGATAACTGCGGCGGGCGATGAAGGGTATCTGGGTCGCGGTAAAGGCGCGCACGCGGAACTCGGGATGCTCTGTGAAGAACGTCTTGAAATCGTGGAAATCCCTGCCGGCAGCGCCCATGATGATACAGTTGAACATCGGCTTCAGCGCTCCTTTTCCACCACGGTTCCGGCGCGGCCGCGAATGGCTTCCGCCAGGTCGGAGGGCTGACAGATCACCGCGCGGTGCCCGGTGGCGCGCACAAAGCCAATGGCCGCCTCGACCTTGGGGCCCATGCTGCCGGCGGGGAATTGTCCCGCCGCCGCCAGCGCCTCCAGTTCCTCAGGGTGGGTTTTCGACAACAGGCTTGCCTGGTCGGTGTCAAAATCCCGATAGATACCGGGCACACCGGTGACCAGGACCATCTGTTCTGCGTCGAGGCCGATCGCCAGCATCGCCGTCACCAGATCCTTGTCGACCACGGCCTCCACACCTTCGAGCCCACCGTTACCCGCCACCACCGGAATTCCCCCGCCACCGGCGGCGATCACGGTCACCCCCAGCTCCAGCATCTGCCGGATCACGTCGATCTCCACGATTGCCAGGGGTGCGGGCGAGGCGACAACCCGGCGCGCCCTCCCCGCCCGATCCCGCACGATGTCGATCCCGGCCTGCTCCAGAGCCGCCACCTGATTGCCCTCGAACCAGGGCCCCACCGGTTTGGTGGGACGGGCAAAGGCCGGGTCATCCCGGTCGACCAGCACCTGCGTCAGCAGTGTGGCTACCGGGCGCCGCCCACCGGTCAGATTGTGCAGGGTCTGCTGCAGCACGTAGCCGATTTCCCCCTCCGACTCCGCCACACAGACCTCCAGCGGCAGTTCATAGGCCTTGCCCAATGCCTCTTCCACCCGGGTGAGAATGTAGCCAACCTGGGGGCCATTGCCATGGGTAATGAGTACTTGCCGGTCGCTGTCGAGCAGGCCCGCCAGTGGAGCGAGTGTCTCGCGGGCGAAGGCAAACTGCCCGGACATGCTCATTGCTTCACCCGCGCCTGCGAACGCGTTACCCCCGAGGCTGATGACCAGCCGGCCACTCACGGGCTTACCTCCAGCGCTTCGCGAAGCGCTTCCAGCGTGTCCAACTCCTCCAGCGCCAGGTGGAGGCGTTGCAGTGATCGCAGCAAGTAATTCTTCGGCTGCCAGGCATCCCCCATGGCCAGGGTTACCGCGGCGCCCAGCCAGACGTAGCCTGCATGCCACTGGTACTGCCGATACAGATCGGCCATGGGCGGTGCAGCAGCGCCGCCCGCCAGTAACTGGCTCCGGTAATAGTCCAGTAATTCGTGCCGATGCGCCCGCTGGTGCTCGGGTGTCAGGGTGCCGGCGAGAAAATAGCCCACGTCGCGCAGGGCCGGCCCCCTCGCCAGTACCGCCCAGTCGAGAAAGCCCGGCTCATCGCCATCGAAAAACAGGTTGCCATCATGGACATCACCGTGAATCAGCGTGTCGGCCCCCTGCTGCCATACCGCGTGGATGGCATCGGTTTCGGCCAGGTACAGCTCACCCATCGCTGCAAATACCGGTGGCATCGCTGCACCGTGCCGTTCCAGTGCCCGCGCCACAAGCCGGCGCGCGATGGGGTGCTGCAGGGGCGGCTCGACCCAGGCCAGGTCCGTGTCGAAACGGGGTGACTGCCAGTAGGTAGCGTGCAACCGGGCGAAGGCGGCCAGCACCGAGCGTATGTAGTCCAGCGAGTAGCGGGTACTGGCATTACGAAAGGTACAGCCGCTGTCTTCCAGGTGCTCCAACAGCATGATGTAACGCTCACCGCTGTCTTCCCAGTCCGCGTGGTAGCAGCGCGGCACCCTGACCGGTATTTCCCGCGAGAGTTGCCGGTAGAACCTGGCTTCACGGCGGCCCATCCCGTTCTCCTGCACGAAAGCCCGCTGCTGCTCGTCAGCGGGGGGCAGCTTGACGAACAGGCGCCCTGGAAGCGCGTGTACGGATGCTTCGTATTGCAGTGTGATGACGGCGCGCCCGGTGGTGCCCTGGTGGTCATCGACCACGCGGCAACCCGTCACCGGCGCATCGAGCACATGGGTGAGCCATTCGGGGGAGATCTCGTCGGGTGTCAGGGGTATAAACAACATCGGGGCCTGCCTCGATTCATCGCCCGGATTCCGCTGCCGCGGGAATCCGGTTCAGCGCCGGGTCATTGGGCGGGTTGTGTATGCACCAGGTACCGGCGGGATGATAGATGTAGGCGACACAGGCATTGCAGTTATCACAGCCGGATTCACGCAGCTCACCACTGCGGAACTTGTTCACCAGGGCGGGATCGTGAATCAGGGCACGGGCGAGGACCACGCACTCGAAGCCCTCCCGCACCGCCTGCTCGGCATTGGCCAATGATTTGACCCCGCCGAGAAAGGCCAGCGGCAGGTCAACGGCAGCCCGGATCTTGCGCGAGTAGTCGAGGAAATACATCTCCCGGAAGGTCATCTTGCGCTCGCTGGAGGCCGCCGCCTTCATCATCAACGCCGTCAGCCACTCGCCCTGCGACTTGAGTACCTGGCTGATCCGCTCCCGGTTCATATTGCTGCCGAACATGAACCAGGTGGATTCCACGTTGCGACCACCGGACAGTACCAGCATATGTGCACCCGCCGCCTGCAGGGCCCTGGCCGTAACGATGGCGTCCTCCACCGTGGCGCCGCGGCTGGGCCCGTCCGCCACGTTGATCTTGGCCAGCACGGCCACTTGATCCCCTACCGCCTGCCTGACCGCTGCCAGCACCCGCGCCGGGAACCGCACCCGGTTTTCCGCGCTGCCGCCGTACTCATCGCTACGCCGGTTACTCATGGGAGAGATGAACTGGTTGAGCAGGTAGCCGTGCCCCATGTGCAACTCCACCGCATCGAATCCCGCATCGCGCGCCAGCTCGGCCCCGGCGACAAACTCGTCGATCACCCGCGTCATATCCGCTTCGGTCATGGCGCGCTGCAGGAAGTTGCCCTTGAGCATCCCGGCGGCATTGAAACCCGAGGACGCGCTGATGGTACGACCCCGGACCTTCATGCCGGTTACGAAGGAACCTCCGTGCGTGATCTGGGCGGAGATGGCCGCCCCTTCGTTATGCACGGCAGCGGTCAGCACCCGCAGGTCCGGCAGCACTTCCGGCCGCATCCAGATCTGGTTGGGCAGTGTACGCCCCTCCTCAGCCACCGACATGTAGGCGACGGTGGTCATTCCCACGCCGCCGGCCGCGAGATCCCGGTGGTGCTTGACCAGCGCCCTGGTGGGGCGCCCGTCCAGGCACATGGCCTCGTTGGCGCCTGATTTGATAAACCGGTTGCGCAGTGTGACAGGCCCGATTGTCACCGGGTCGAAAGGGGAGTGAGGGCGTTCAGTATTCATGTGTCATCCCGATACCGTGGTGTCGCACGCTGCCGCAGGCGCATGCGGGAAATATACTATCACGCCGCGCCGGCATGTTTATCCGGGCGCAAGCAGCCCCTGACAAGCCGGACGGCATCATGCATCAGGTGTCGTGACTCTGATCGCTCTTGCCAGAGACAGCCAATGCCCACATCATGGCTGTCCATCCGGGCACACAGGAAGCACTCACCGTGAATGAAGCCGAGTTACTGCGCTACTTGCCGCTCGCGGCCGTCGCTATCTCTGCCGCCGTGATCCTGGGATTGGGGCACTACCTGCTGCTGGCCAGGCACGCGAACCTGGGCAGTGAAGCGAAACTGCCCCGACAGCTTATCCTGCTGGTGCTCACGGTTGCCGCGGTGATCCTCATGATCATTGTCGCGCCTCTGCCACCGGAGTTGCAGAACAATGTGCTCGGCCTGCTGGGAGTCTTGCTGTCGGGCGTGATCGCCCTTTCCTCGGCAGCTTTCGTGACCAACTTCATGGCCGCGGTCATGCTGAGGGTCACCCGGCCCTTCAAGGTGGGCGACTTCATCCGGGTGGACGATTTTTTCGGCAAGGTGTCCGCCAGGGGCCTGTTCGATACGGAGATCCAGACAGAAAACAGGGAATTGATTGCCATCCCCAATGCCACCTTCATCAACCGGGGCGTCACCGTGACGAGAAGTTCCGGGGTGATCATATCCTCGACCGTTTCCCTCGGCTACGAACTCAGTGTTGCGGAAGTGGAGCCGCTGATGCTGGAGGCGGCGCAACAGTCAGGCCTGTCCGACCCCTTCGTTCATATCGTCAGCCTGGACAACTTTGCGATCAGCTACAAGGTTGCGGGGTTACTGGAGGACGTCGAACGGATTCTCACCGCCCGCTCGGAACTGAACCGGCAGCTGCTCTTCGTCATCCACGCTGCGGGAATGGAGATCGCTTCACCATCGATCACACGGCACATCACCCAGGACGCGGATACGAGGATCATGCCCGCCCTGGAGCGCGCACCGGTCGCCAGTGCCGGTACCGAGGCAGAAGAGATCGTATTCGACAAGGCGCGGGAGACCGAGGAACTCGAACAAAGCCGGGAACAATTGCAGGCCAGGATTCAATCCCTGCGCGAGGCCGGCTCGGCGAAGGATGTGCTCGATCCACTGCTGCGAGAGCTTGATGAGATGGATGCGCGCCTCAAGGCCATGGCGGAGGAATCCTGAGGATACACAAGGAATTGACTCCTCCCGACGGATGGTCTCGATAATCCCCCCCGCTCTCGATGGCAACGTGATGTTCAGGCATTCCGCACGGTCAGGCCACCGTCCACGACCAGGGTCGCGCCAGTGATGAAGCCGGAAGCCGGCAAAACCAGACTCAGTATCGCGTGGGCGACCTCCTCCGCATCGCCATAACGCCGCAAGGCCGTCCGCCGGGCGGCAAACGCGGATTTTTTATCCTCCGGTATCTGCTCGGTAAGCGCTGTGCGAATGGGACCCGGGCAGACACAGTTGACGGTAATTCCTTCCTTACCCAGGTCCACCGCCATGGCCCGGGTCAAGCCCACACTGGCGTGCTTTGCAACCGTATAACTGCTTGTATGCGGTGTGGCTCCCAGGGCCTCCGTGGAGGCCACATTCACGATGCGAGGATGGTCTGATCGTCGCAGGCCTGGAAGGGCAACGCGAATGGCCCAGGCCTGTGCGCTCGCCATCACCGCCAATGAGGTATCCCAGGAATCCGCGAAATTCGCGGCGTCGATCTCGGTGGGAATAATCAGTCCCGCGTTATTCACCAGGATGTCGATCGTGCCAAAATGATCGGCGATACTCTCTATAGCCTGCTCGATGGCGTCCCGGGACGAGAGATCAACCGTCAAGGTAAGCACCTCCGTTCCGACGGAACGAACCTCGTCTGCCACCGCCGCGAGTCCATCTTCGTTGATATCGAGCAGGGCCAGCCGTGCCCCCTCCTCCGCAAACAGATACGCTGTTGCACGCCCCATTCCACTGGCGGCGCCGGTGATAATGGCAACGCTCCCCGCAATCGAACGGCTGAGCCGTGTCAGGCGCCTGTGCATGACTTTTCCTCCAGACTTTCAGCATGGCAGGGTTTTTGTGCACCGAGTGACTCGATGACACGCTCCACGCAATCTTCAAATACAACATCAGGATCCTTCTTCAACAAGTGGGCCATGATGTCACGGACGATCCCTGCGTCTGCCTCGCTGAGAGCGTCGATATCGTCCCGGCTTACCTTGAAGCCGGACCGCCGGCTGGAAATTTCGAAATAGATGCTCCCCATGAGCGTGTTAGCCGTCCACTGGACGGCGTCCGCCAAAGCCCCGTCGTCAATGCCGGTTTTTGCCAGGATCCCGGTCAGCACGGCCACCTGCTGCAACCACGCGATTGCAATGTGCTCCTGCCAACCCAGGATGGAGAAGAAAACCGGATGTTTCAGGAAGTAAGCCCGGGTTTCATGGGCCCAGGTCTGCAGCTGGACAGGCCAATCGGCTTCGGGAATATGCGGCTGAAAACGCCCCAGCAGCTCCAGGGCAACCGCCTGCATCAGCGCATCCTTGTTTTCAATGTGCCGGTAGATAGCCATTGGGGTAATGTCCAGCGCCCTGGCCAACCGATGTATCGAAAGCGGCTTACCGGAACCGTCCAGCAACAGGTCAACGGCAGTGTTGACGATCTGCTCCCTGGAAAGCCTGGCTGGCCGCCCCCGCTTCACGGCGGTGGTCATCAGAGTTTGTTCCATCGCGGTGCGCGACCTTCCTGAAAGGCCTGCATCGCCTCTTCCATACAGCCGGAAAAGTAACCCAGCACCTGCGTACGGTTTTCCAATTCCATCGCATGACGCAGGCTGGGCGCATCCAGATTCGTCCTGAGCCCTTTCTTCGTCATCCACACGCCGTATTCACTGTTAGCCATTATGGCGCGAGCCAGTTCGAGCGCGCTGGACGCCAGTTCCGAGGGGGCTACGACCCGGGAGACCAGCTGCATTTGCAGCGCCTCCTCGGCACCTACGTTGCGACCCGTGAGCATCATCTCCGTGGCCGCTGACACACCGACGACCCGAGGCAATAAATAGCTGGTACCCACATCACAGGACGACAGGCCTATCTTGATGAACGCTGCGCCAAATTTTGCTTTCTCGGCGGCAATACGGATATCGCTCGCCAGGGCAATCGCCAGTCCGCCACCCACAGCGGCACCGTTGATGGCCGCTATGACCGGCTTGTCACACTCGTGTATCGCCAGCATCAAGTCTGCAAGATATTCCTGGTACTTGTAGACGTATCCGAGCTGACCCATACCTTCGGTGCCTGGAATGGATCCCGGTGCCGAGGTAGAAGACTGCAGGTCTGCGCCTGCACAGAAGCCCTTGCCTTCGCCCGTCAGGACAACCACCCGAATCTCCCGATTGAGGTTCAGTTCCCGGAAAATGTGCGTCAGCTCACCCGTCAGCGTTTCGTTCAGGGCGTTCAGTCGTTCGGGCCTGTTCAAGCGGATCTCCAGAATGCCATCTTCAATTTTGTTCTGTAGTACGGTCATCATCCTGACTCCTTCTTTTCAAGGTTACGCAAGCCACCAGTGCCCAGGCTGGCGCATCATTTGTATACGATATAGACTAATCAGGCGATGCAGTCGTGTCGAGCAATTTATCTGGCGCCCATGTGCCAACACCAAGACCAGGAGACAGGATCGTTATGCGTACCATTGATTTGAGCGGGAAGGTTGCACTGGTTACCGGTGGCAGCCGCGGATTGGGCAAGCAGATGTCTCTCGGTCTGGCAGATGCGGGCGCCGACGTGGTCGTTGCCAGCCGTCGCCTGGAGAGTTGTCAGGCCCTGGTCGATGACATAGAAAGCCGAGGCAGGAAAGGACTTGCCGTCGCGGCACACACAGGAAAAACAGAAGAGCTGGACAGGCTGATCGAGGAGGCCTATGCACACTTCGGCCGGGTCGATATCCTGATCAATAACGCGGGGATGAACCCCACTGTCGGCCCACTGTCGGAGCTGTCACCGGACCTGTTTCAGAAATTGTTTGACGTCAATACCAAAGGCCCCTGGTATCTGGCATCGCGCCTGGCCCCGAGGATGGCCGGGCACGGCGGCGGCTCCATCATCAACATCATTTCCGTCGGGGGATTAAAGCCGTCAGCCTTCCAGGGATTCTATGCATCTACCAAAGCGGCCCTGCACGCCATGACCAAGGTTATGGCCGCTGAATGGGCGCCGTTGGGTATCCGGGTCAACAACCTGGCCCCCGGCAGCTATCATTCCGACCTGTTTGACAGTGCCGCCACCATGCCGGGCTTTCTGGACGGCGCTATCGAGGCCTCGCTGCAGAAGCGGGTAGCGGAAACCGAAGAGATCATCGGCCCTGTCCTTTACCTGGCCAGTGACATGTCCGCCTTTACGACCGGGGCGACGCTGGTAAGCGACGGTGGGTACCTGGTGTTATAGAACCCTCATTAAGGACGTTGAACGATAGCGAGCAGTTCATGCCGCAACTCAAACCGCCCTGGCCCGGATTCAAAACCACCTCCATACGTCAGGGGAGGTGGCAATACACAGGGAGTCTTATGAAGATTCTCGAGAAGCGAGACACGAGAACGCCCGCCTTCGTGGCGGGCTATCAATATGACTCTATGGAAGTATTTGGTCGGGACGGCAGGATTTGAACCTACGACCACCACACCCCCAGTGTGGTGCGCTACCAGACTGCGCTACGCCCCGAGAAGGGATCGCTGAGCCTTGGCCGACTCTGCGAGGGCGGCATTATACTCAATCCCGCAGGCGATACAAAGGCTAATTCGCCGGCTTTAGAACCTTGAGAAGTTCTTCGAGTTCCTCGATGGTTTCCCTGACTATCGCCTGGGATCCCGTCGCCGGAGAGCCCTCTCCCTCGTCGGTCATGCGCTGACGGGCACCGCCGATCGTGTAGCCCTGATCGTAGAGCAGGCTGCGAATCTGGCGTATCGTGAGCACATCGTCCCGCTGGTAATAACGACGATTGCCGCGACGTTTGACGGGTTTCAGTTGCGGGAACTCCTGTTCCCAGTAGCGCAGCACATGGGGTTTGACGGCGCAGAGTTCGCTCACCTCGCCGATCGTGAAATAGCGCTTACCAGGGATCGCGGGCAGTTCATTGTTGTGGCTCGGTTCCAGCATATTCTTCTACTCGTGCCTTGAGCTTCTGACCAGGGCGGAAGGTGACCACCCTGCGGGCGGAAATGGGGATCTCCTCACCGGTTTTGGGATTGCGTCCTGGCCGTTGTGCCTTATCGCGCAGGTCGAAATTGCCGAAGCCGGACAGTTTCACCTGCTCGTTGTTTTCGAGGCATGCGCGGATTTCCTCGAAAAAAAGCTCAACAATCTCCTTGGCTTCCCGCTTGTTGAGCCCGAGCTCTTCAAACAGTCGCTCCGCCATTTCGGATTTTGTCAGGGCAGTCATTTTCCCGTTACCTAGTTCCTAAGCTCTGCTTTATAGTTTTTTTCCAATGAATCAATAACTTGATTCACGGCCAGATTCACATCTTCGTCGCTAAGAGTGCGCTTTTGATCGCGGAAAGTCAAACCCAATGCCAGGCTTTTCCGTTTAGGATCAATGCCTTTGCCCTCATAGACATCAAACAACCTTAAGTCAGTCAGATAAGCTCCCGCCGCACTTCGAACATTTTCCATCAACTCTGCTGACGGTACCGATTTGTCCACAACCACCGCCAAATCGCGGCGAACTTCAGGAAACCTGGAGAGTTCACTGAAATCCGGCAAGCGTCGCTCCAGCACGGTGGCCAGGTCGATTTCACAGACAAAGAGCGGCGCGTTGAGCCCCAATTGGCTGGCGACGGATGGATGCAGCGAACCGAGATAGCCTGCTGCCTGACCCTTTCGCGTAATGATCGCGGTCTGTCCGGGGTGCAGCGCCGGGCGTTTGCCGGGATCGAAAGCGAATGCGTCGGGCTCACGGGTGAGCGCGAGCAGGCTTTCGAGGTCGCCCTTCAGGTCGAAGAAGTCCGCACTCTCCCCGCCAGCCGACCAGGACTCGGCCAGTCGCCTCCCGGTTGTCACCATAGCCAGGGTGGGTATCTGCTGCAGACCTTCCGGGCCGGGAACGAAACGCAGGCCGGTCTCGAACAGCCGCACCCGCGGCTGTTGCCGGTTGGTATTGCGCAACACTGCGTCCAGCAGACCCGGCAACAGGCTGGTGCGCATCACCGCCATGTCCGCGGAAATGGGGTTGGTGAGAGCCACCGCTTCCAGCTCGGGATCGATCAGTTGTTGCAACTTCGGATCCACGAAGCTGTAGGTGATCGCCTCGCGATAGCCGCGCGCGGCGAGGTGGCGGCGCAGCGTCCGGGACGACAGCTTCGCTTCCTGCCGTGCGGGTATCACCAGGTCGGCCCGGATATGGGTGACCGGCAGTCTGTTATAGCCGTAAACCCGGGCCAGCTCCTCGAGCAGGTCGGCCTCCAGGGTAATATCGAAGCGCCAGCTCGGAACGCTGCAGTCCCAGCCGTCCGCGGTGGACGTCACGCCGAGACCCAGACCCGTGAGGATACGTTCGACTTCCGCGGGATCCAGGTCGAAGCCGAGCATTTTTTCGATTCTAGCGGCGCGCAAAGTGACATTCGGCCGCTCCGGAAGATCGGCCTCCGACAGGACTTCGGTCACTGGGCCCGCCTCGCCGCCGACGATCTCCAGCAGCAGTTGGGTGGCGCGTTCCATTGCCCTCCGCTGCAGCTCGAAATCCACTCCCCGTTCGAAGCGATGGGAGGAGTCGGTGTGCAGACCATAGCCACGGGCCTTGCCGGCCAGGCGCTCAGGCGCAAAGAAGGCGGCCTCCAGGAAAATATTGGTCGTCCCCGCTCCCACGGCCGTGGGCTGACCGCCCATGATCCCCGCCATGGCCACCGGACCCGACTGATCCGCGATCACCAGCGTAGCGGGCTCGAATTCCACCCCCTGACCATCCAGCAAGTCCAGTGACTCGCCGGCACCGGCGGTGCGCACGATGATTCCGCCCTGCAGTTTGTCCAGGTCGAAGGCATGCATGGGCTGCCCCAGTTCCAGCAGGATATAGTTGGTCACGTCCACCACCGCATCGATGGAACGCAGACCGCAGCGGCGCAGTTTCTCCTGCATCCACAGCGGGCTGGGCCGGGACAGGTCGAGGCCGCGAATGACCCGGCCGACGTAGCGCGGGCAGTGGTCCGGCGCCTGCAGTTCAACCGGGAACGTATCGGCAATGCGCTCAGGGACCGGTGCAAAGGCCGGCGCGGTCACGGTGAGGCCGTTGAGCAGCGCGACCTCCCTGGCGATGCCGGCCATTCCCAGGCAGTCTGCCCGGTTGGGTGTGAGGCCGATCTCGATGACCCTGTCGTCAAGTTGCAGGTACTCGCGCAGGTCCGCGCCTACCGGGGCGTCCGGCGCCAGTTGCATCAGACCATCAGCAGCGTCAGAGAGCCCCAGCTCCTGTTCGGAGCAGAGCATGCCCCGGGATTCTACACCGCGCAGTTTGGCCTCCTTGATAATGAAGTCGCCGGGCAGGACGCCGCCAACCGTCGCCAGCGGCGCTTTCAGTCCGGGCCGTGCATTGGGCGCCCCACAGACGATCTGCGCGGTTTCCTGACCCATATTCACCTGGCACACGCGCAACTTGTCGGCATCTGGGTGTTGTTCCGCGCTGATGATTTCCGCGACCACCACGCCGGAGAATGCGCCTGCAACCGGCTCGATCGCATCCACCTCCAGACCGGCCATGGTGATCTGCTGGGCCAGCTCGTCCGTGGTCAGATCCGGATCGACCCACTCGCGCAGCCATTGTTCGCTGATTTTCACTCTCGTCTCTCCCTGGTCTGCTAGAACTGCTCGAGAAAGCGCAGGTCGTTGTCGAAAAACAGGCGCAGGTCGTTCACGCCATAGCGCAGCATGGCCAGGCGCTCCACGCCCATGCCGAAGGCGAACCCGGAATACTTCTCCGAATCGATGCCGGAATATTCGAACACCTTCGGATGCACCATGCCGCAGCCCATGACTTCCAGCCAGCCGGTATTGCTGCAGACCCGGCAACCCTCACCGCCGCAGTTGACGCACTGGATATCCACTTCCGCCGACGGCTCGGTAAAGGGGAAGTAGGAGGGCCGGAAGCGCACCGCCAGCTCGCGCTCGAAAAACGCCCGCAGGAAGTCCTCGATCAAGCCCTTCAGGTCGGCGAAGCTGGAGTGGTCGTCCACCAGCAACCCCTCCAACTGGTGGAACATCGGGGTATGGGTCAGGTCGGAATCGCAGCGGTAGACGCGCCCCGGGCAGACGATGCGGATGGGGGGCGCCTGGCTCTCCATGACCCTCACCTGTACCGGCGAGGTATGGGTGCGCAGCACGGTGTGTTCATCCACATAGAACGTATCGTGCATGGCCCGGGCCGGATGGTGGGCGGGAATATTGAGCGCTTCGAAGTTGTGATAATCGTCCTCGATTTCAGGTCCCTCCGCCACCTCAAAGCCGATGGCACCGAAGAACTCCTCCATGCGCTCCATGGTGCGCGTCACAGGGTGGATGCCACCGGTGGACTGGCCGCGGCCGGGCAGCGTGACGTCGATCGTCTCCGCCGCCAGCTTCGCTTCGACGGCGGCGCTTTCCAGCGCGGTCTTGCGCTCGGAGATCAGGCCCTGCAGTTCCTGCTTGACCACGTTGATCTGCGCGCCCGCCTGCGGCCGCTCTTCCGGCGACAACTGGCCGAGCCCTTTGAGCAGCGCCGTAATCCGGCCTTTCTTGCCCAGGTAATCGACGCGC
The DNA here is from genome assembly GCA_024640505.1 of Halieaceae bacterium. Lineage (GTDB taxonomy): Bacteria > Pseudomonadota > Gammaproteobacteria > Pseudomonadales > Halieaceae > JARRPM01. The sequence goes on along the minus strand of JAHEEV010000009.1, from coordinate 253 downwards.
AACTGTTCCAGCGCAGCGCCGTCCCCGGCCGCGGCGATAGCGGCCCTGGCTTCATCGGCTATTGGTTCGAGGTTTTCCATTCACTTCTCTCGATTGTCATTTCTGTAGGAGCCCACTCCTCTCAATTCTGTAGGAGCCCACTCCGTGGGCGATCGCACATTGGGCCAGATTCCTATCGCCCGCGGAGCGGGCTCCTACAGGTAACGTATTCTTAACACCCCGGTCCGAGTACGGGCGGAGCGGGCTCCTACAT
>JAHEEV010000053.1 GCA_024640505.1 Halieaceae bacterium | reverse complement strand
AACTGGGCCGTGCCAAGCAACACCTGCAGGAGAACGACATCGTTTTCCAGCCCGGCATCAACGAGGACCTCGCAGCAACGGCCGTGTGGGGCACCCAGCAGCTGGAGGTGGAAGACGACAAAAAATACGACGGCGTCTTCGCCATCTGGTACGGCAAGGGACCCGGCGTGTTCCGCTCGGGAGACGCCATCAAGCACGGCAGTTTCTACGGCGCCTCGCCACACGGCGGTGTGCTGCTGATCCCCGGCGATGACCACACCGCCAAATCCTCCACCATCGCCCATTTCTCCGACCCGGAGATGATCGCCCACGGCTCCCCCATCCTGTATCCCTCGACCATCCAGGAAGTGATCGACTATGGACTGATCGGCTGGGCCATGTCGCGCTATTCCGGCGCCTGGGTCACGCTCAAAGTGGTGAACGAAACCATCGAAGGTACCGGCACGGTGGACCTGGACCTCAGCCGCAGCGAGACCCGCGATCCCGAGGGCCTGGAGATTCCCGCCGAGGCCCATTTCGTCCCACCCTCAGGCGGCCTCGGGCCGGCCATCACCGCCGAGCGCATGGCCTACAGCGGCAGGGTACCGCTGGTGAAGGCCTTCGCCCGCCTCAACCGGCTGGACCGCTGCACGATCGAGGCGCCGGTCGGGAAACTGGGTATCGTCGCCAGCGGCAAGGCACACCAGGACGTCCTGCGCGCCCTGCAGTTGCTGGGCATCGATCGTGAGAAGGCCGCCAGCCTGGGCATCAGCGTCTACAAGGTGGCCATGCCCTGGCCTCTGGAGGACCAGAGTTTCAGCGAGTTCGCCGCGGGCCAGGAGGAGATTCTCGTCATCGAGGAGAAACTGCCGCTGATGGAGCAGCAGATCACCCAGCTGCTCTTCAACTGGCAGGCGGACAGGCGCCCCCGCGTCATCGGCAAGCTGGACGACCAGGGCAATCCCTTGCAGAACACCCATGGCGCGGTGGATCCGAACTACCTGATGACCATCATCGGTTCCCGTCTGGCAGCCAACCGTCTGACGGACGCGGATATCGAGGCAGCCATCGAACGCAACCAGGCCAGGCTGACCGGCAGCTGCGGTGCCGTGATCGCCGAGGTGGTGCGCGTCCCCTACTTCTGCTCCGGCTGCCCGCACAACCGCTCGACCAAGGTGCCGGAAGGTTCCAAAGCGCTGGGCGGTATTGGCTGCCACGGCATGGCCTCTTTCATGAATCGAAATACCAGCTTTCCCACCCAGATGGGTGGCGAGGGCCATAACTGGGTGGGGCTGTCACACTTCGTGGAAAGTCCCCATCGCTTCCAGAACCTGGGGGATGGCACCTACACCCACTCCGGCCTGCACGCCGTGCACGCCGCCGTGGCCCAGGGCGCCAATATCACCTACAAGATCCTCTACAACGACGCGGTGGCCATGACCGGCGGCCAGGTTGCCGAGGGCTCCCTGACGCCGCAGCAGATCAGCAGGCAGGTGGTCGCCATGGGCGCCAAACGGGTGGTGGTGACGACCGACGAACCGGAAAAGTACCGCGGACAGCCGGCTTTTGCCGATGGCGTGACCATCCACCACCGGGATGAGCTCGACCACCTGCAACGGGAGCTGCGCGAGATCAAGGGCGTCACGGTTCTGATCAACGACCAGACCTGCGCCGCGGAAAAACGCCGGCGTCGCAAGCGCGGCCAGTTCCCGGACCCGGAGAAGCGCTTTTTCATCAACGAACTGGTCTGCGAGGCCTGCGGGGATTGCTCGGTGCAATCCAACTGTGTGAGCCTCCAGGTGAAAAAGACCGAGTTCGGCAACAAGCGCTACGTGGACCAGTCCACCTGCAACAAGGACTACAGCTGCGTGGAAGGTTTCTGCCCCTCCTTCGTCACGGTCTACGGGGGCAAGCTGCGCAAGGCGGAGGCGGCGGACCTGGGCGACAATCTGTTCGCGGGTCTGCCGGCGCCTCAGCTGCCGCAATTCGACCACTCTTATGCGATCCTGGTGAACGGTATCGGCGGCACCGGCGTGGTTACGATTGGCGCCGTGCTGGGCATGGCCGCCCACCTGGAAGACAAGTCCATCTCCATCTACGACATGACCGGCTTCGCCCAGAAAGGGGGTGCCGTCCAGAGCCACCTGCGTATCGGCAACAGCCAGGAGGACATCACCACCATCGCCATCGGTCCCGGCGATGCCGATCTGATTCTGGGGTGCGACCTGGTGGTGACCGCCGGCGAGAGTTCCATGCGCGCCATCGAGCCGGGCCGCACCCGGGCCGTGGTCAACTCGGATCCGGTAGCCACCGCCGCGCTGCAGCAGATGCGGGACTTCGAGGTGCCCGCGTCCACCATGGCCCAGGGCATCAAGAATGCGCTGGGTGATAACGTGGCCATGGTTGACGCCACCAAGATCGCCTATGCCCTGACCGGCAACAGCATCGCCTCCAATATGTTCCTGGTGGGTTACGCTTTCCAGCAGGGCTGGCTGCCCCTCACAGAGGAAGCCATGATGAAGGCCATCGAGATCAACAGCGTATCGGTTGAGTTCAACCAGAATGCCTTCCAACTGGGCCGGGTCGCGGCTCACGACATGACCCGCCTGGAGCCGCTGATCGCGGGCTACCTCCAATCCGTAAAACCGGACCTGGCGGCCACGCCGGAGGAGGCGCTACAGCGGCGCATGGACTACCTGACGCAGTACCAGGACGCCGCCTATGCCACGCGCTATCGGGAACTGGTCGACCGCGTCAGCACCATCGAAGCGGAAAAAATGCCGGGCAGGACGGATTTGTCCGATGCCGTGATGCGCAACTACTTCAAACTGATGGCCTACAAGGACGAATACGAAGTGGCACGTCTGTACAGCGACGGCGAGTTCCGGAAAAAGCTGGAGAGTCAGTTCGACGGCGATTACACCCTGGCCTTCAATCTGGCTCCACCCCTGTTGACCCGTCGGGACCCGGAGACCGGGAAGCTGAAGAAACGGGAGTTCGGTCCCTGGATGATGAAGGGTTTCGAGATCCTGGCCAGGTTCAAGGGATTGCGGGGTTCCGCTCTGGACATCTTCGGCTACAGCGCCGAGCGGAAGATGGAACGGCAGTTGATCGAAGACTACCGCACGACGATCACCGATCTGCTCGGCAGGCTCACCACGGACAATTACGCCGTGGCCGTGCAGCTGGCCTGTCAACCGGCGGAAATCCGCGGCTACGGCCACGTCAAGGAAGAGGCCGCGGAGAAGGCAGGGGCGGAAAAAGTGCAACTACTGGCTGCATTCAGCCAGGCTGGCTCCACGCTCGCATCTGATGGAGCGGTGCAGTACCAGGAGGTCGGCTAGAGGGAGAGCGTTATCGCTTCCATGACATCGGGACTGGACGATGACTCAAGCAGGGTCAGGGTATCCCAGGTATCCCAGTCCTCTATGATCTTGCCGTCCTGCATCCGGCTGATGCTGATACCGCTCACGGTAATGGGTTCGCCGCTGTCGGCATCGCGGCGGGCCATCTCGGAGTCTTCCTGGAGGTGGGCAGACCACCGGGTCGCCACCTTGTCGCCGGAAGTGAACTGATCCTCGACGATGAAGCGGATCTCGGGAAACAGGCTCTTGTAAACAGCGACGCGCTGCTCATACTGGCTGACGCCTCGCAAGGTCATGTCATGGGGCGTACCGTGACCGACATAATCCTCATGCAGTAACTCGGGCAACAGTGACAGGTTACCGTCACTCCAGACCTCCTCGAGGAGCCGGCGCATCACCCGCATCTGCTCTTTCTTTTTCGACATGGTCATACTCCCGCTTCGGCATGTCGCCCCAGTTTACTGCATCCCTCGAAACCCTGTATAGAAATTGATCGGATGCGGGATCAGGTGTTAATGTTTCACTCCCTTTGCGGGGTATGCCAACCAGCTCGCCCTACCGCCAATCCGGGCGCAAGACCGGACTCTGATAATAAACGGGAGCAGTCATGACGACGGAAAAACCCGCACATTTCCAGGACCTCGAGCAGTGCGTGGAAGCCCTGCTGGGACAGGTGGGTAAAAAGGTTGTCATCGGGGGCGGGTTCGGCCGACCGATCCACATCTTCAACGAGCTGTTCCGCCGTGCCAGTGAAGACCCGGGCATCGACCTGACTATTATTACCGGCCTGTCAATGAACAAACCGCGGGCCAGCAGCGACCTGGAAAAGCGCTTCATGGACCCCTTTGTAGAGCGCGTATTCGGCAACCTCCCAGACCTCGACTACATCCCTCCCTACATTAAACAGCAGTTGCCCAAAAACATCGAAGTCGTCGAGATATTCCTGGCTGCCGGCGCCTACCTCAACAATCCGACAGCGCAGCAGAATTACGTATACAGCAATTTCACCCACTGGTTCAGGGACATGATCGATCTGGGTCTCAATGTGTTCGGCCAGCAGATCAGCACCCGGGTCATCGACGGTGAACTTGCCTACAGCATGAGCGGTGACGCCTATGCGCTGGATGTCCTGCCGCGGATGCAGTCATTGCGTGAGCAGGGCAACAAGGTGGCAGTGGTCGGCCAGGTCAATCGGGAACTGCCCTTCATGTACAACGACGCGGTGGTCTCCCCACAGGCCTATGATCTGATTCTGGAGCATCCGCGCTATGACCACACGCTGCTGGGCCCGCCCACCCAGCCGATTGATACCGCGGATTACCTGATCGGGCTCAATGCCAGCGCACTTATTCCGGACGGGGGAACCCTGCAGATAGGCATCGGCTCACTGGGGGATGCCATTGCGTACGGCCTGATCCAGCGTCAAGAACACAATGAGCGCTATCGTGACGCCCTCTCCCGGCTCGGTACCCTGGATAATCATGGCGAACTGATCGAACGGGTCGGCGACACCGCACCCTTCGAGGTGGGCCTGTATGGCTCCACCGAAATGTTTGCCGATGGCTTCCGGCACCTGTACGACCATGGCGTGCTGAAACGGGAAGTCTATGGCGATGCCGCCCTGCAGAAACTGGTCAATGACGGCAAAATTGGCAGGCAGGTTACCCCGGCAGCGCTGGACCATCTCGTCGAGGCGGGCGCCATCAATGCGCGGCTGGGCGAGCGCGACGTGAGCTATCTCAGGACGTTCGGCATATTCGACTCCGGGGTGACACTGGCCGATGGCGTGCTGCGCAGCGCAGATGGTGTAGAAATGAACGCCGACCTCTCCGATGCGGCATCGGCGGCATTGATTCACCAGCACTGCCTAGGACGGAAACTGGCCGGTGGTGTGGTATTGCACGGTGGTTTCTTCCTCGGCCCCCAGGCCATGTATCAGGCACTGAGAACGATGCCCGAAGACGAGGCCAGGAAAATCTGCATGACCGATATCGGCTATGTAAACCAGCTTTACACCTGCGAGGAACTGGCCCGCCTGCAGCGCCAGAAGGCGCGATTCATGAATACCACGATCATGGTCTCCCTGCTGGGGGCGGCCTGCTCGGATGGACTGGAGGATGGCCGCAAGGTCAGCGGCGTCGGGGGGCAGTACAATTTCGTCGCCATGGGCCAGGCCCTGGACGATGCCCGCTCAGTACTCATGTGCCGGAGTACGCGGACCAAAAATGACAAGGTCAGCTCCAACATCGTATGGAACTACGGCCATACGACCATACCGGCGCACCTGCGAGATATCGTGGTGACTGAATACGGGATCGCCGATTTACGCGGCAAGCGGGAGAAGGACGTGATCACGGGCCTCCTCAATATCACCGACTCCCGCTTTCAGGAGGAATTGCTGTCGCGGGCCAAAAGCGCCGGCAAGGTCCCCGGTGATTACCGCATACCCGACCGGTTCCGCAACAACACGCCCGAGCGTCTCGCCGACATTGGCCGGAACCTGAAAGCACAGGGCATGCTGCCCCAATTTCCTTTCGGTACGGATTTCACCCGCGAGGAACTGGCCCTCGCCGGTGTTCTCAAAAGCCTGAAGACAAAAATGAGCTCCAAGGCCGCGATGTTCAAGAGCCTGGCCAGTGCGGTCGAGGTCAGTATGGCCGGAACGGATGAAGCGCGTCCCTATCTGGCGCGTATGGGGCTCGACAATCCGCAGACACTGAAGGACAGGGCGATTCAGAAGCTCATTATCGCGGAACTTCGCGACGCAGGGCATATTACTCTATAGCAGGCCGGTCCGGTGGCAAGCGGACCTGCAAGAAACGGAGCACAGTGCGCCCGGGGACTAGCTGAAGGCGAAGCCCTCGTAGCCGTTCGCGACGATCTCATCGCAGCGGTCGCAATATTCGGGGAATCCGAGCAAGGCCATGAACACCCGGGGCTTCCCGGGAATATTCGCGCCCACGTACCAGGAGTCGGTCTGCGGTAGCAGGGTACTGTCGGCCACGGCGTTGACGTGCTCTACCCACTCATCCTCTGCCTCCTGCTCAGCCTCGATAATGCGCAACTCGCGATCACGCATGTAGGCGATACAGTCGGCGATAAAATCGACATGCTGCTCGATGCTGGGCACCATGTTGGTGAATACCGAAGGGCTGCCGGGACCCGTGACGATAAACAGGTTGGGGAAGCCGGCGACTTCAAGGCCGAGATAGGTGCGCGGGCCATCCGACCACTTGTCCTGTAAGCACTGCCCCTCCCGGCCCCTGATATCGATACGGTTTAGCGCCCCGGTCATGGCATCGAAGCCCGTGGCGAAGACGATACAGTCCAGTTCATAGTCCCCGTCCGTTGTTCTGATACCCGTTGCGGTGATTTTCTCGATCGGGTCAGCCTTGACGTCCACGAGATGCACGTTGGGCCGGTTGAAGGCGGCAAAGTAGCCGCTGTCGGCGCACAGGCGCTTGCCCATGATGTTGTTGTGCGGGCAGAGCTTCTCCGCAGTCTCCGGATCATGGACGATTTCCCTGATCTTCTCGCGCACGAACCCGGCCGCCGCATCATTGGCTTCCTGGTCGAAGGGGATGTCGCCAAAGGCGCGCAGGTACAACAGGCCGCCCAGTTTCCAGTGCCGCTCGAACTGCTCTCGCCGATCCTCGGGCTTCATCTCCATCACGCAGCCGTCATTGTCCGGGTGCCGCGCGCCAAATCCGAGCTGCTCCCGCTTGTTCTGCTCCCGGAGGTCTGCGTAGCGGGCCTTGAGGCGCTGTCGCAGTTCGGGGTCCAGGGGTTCGTTCTGGGCCGGCACGGAGTACGCCGGTGTTCGCTGGAATACATACAGGTCGCTGGCCTGCTCCGCGATAATCGGCACAGACTGGATCGCCGAGGAACCGGTACCGACCACCCCCACCCGCTTGCCGCTGAAATCCACCGATTCGTGGGGCCAGCGCCCGGTGTGATACAGCTCGCCCTTGAAATCTGCCTTGCCAGGTATATCCGGGTCGTTGGGCACCGACAGGCAACCGGTTGCCGCGATCACGAAGTTGGCGAGGTATTGCTCGCCGTCGACAGTGCCCACCGACCAGGTGCCCGATTCCTCGTCGAACACCGCGGAGGCCACCCGGGTTTGGAACTGGATATCGTCACGGAGCTGAAAGCGATCGGCCACGTAGCGTATGTAGGCAAGGATCTCCGGCTGGGCAGCATAGCGTTCGGTCCACTCCCACTCCTGTTGCAGTTCGTCATCGAACTGATAGGAATATTCCATGCTCTCCACGTCGCAGCGGGCGCCGGGATAGCGATTCCAGTACCAGGTGCCACCCACGTCGGTACCGGCCTCGAATACGCGAACATCCATGCCCAGGCTGCGCAGGCGGTGCAGCATATAGAGCCCGCCAAAGCCGGCTCCGATAATGACAGCGTCATATGATTGCATAACATCTCCCCGCCAACGTGCTTGGCCCCTCAACGTTAATGTCCTAGACTGACCCCCGCCACTATAAAACGGGAGCGAGTTTGATGACAGAGCGTAATCCGGAGTACTCACCCGACCCGGTCGGACAGGATCCTTACCAGCTTCCCCTGGAGACCCTGGACGTATCCAATCCCTATCTCTTCGCGGCGGATGCCCACTGGCCCTGGTTCAGGCGCCTGCGGGATGAGTCTCCCGTGCACTATTGCCCCGAATCCGAAACCGGCCCCTTCTGGTCGGTCACCCGCTACGAGGAGATCCAGTACGTGGACACGCACCACGACATCTTCTCCTCGGAACCGATCATCGTCATCCGGGACCCGATCGAGGAATTCCCGATTGAAATGTTCATTGCCATGGACCCGCCGCGACACGATGAACAGCGTGCCGTCGTGCAGCCCGTGGTGGCGCCCGCCAATCTCAAGACCTTCGAACCGACCATCCGTGAACGGACTATCGACGTGCTGGAACACCTCCCCGTGGGCGAGCCCGTCGACTGGGTGGAGAGCGTCTCCATCGAGCTCACCACGCGCATGCTGGCCACCCTGTTCGATTTTCCCTACGAGGACCGCGCCAAACTGACCTACTGGTCAGACGTGTCCACGGCCATCGCCGGGATGGGTCTGGTGGACAGCGAGGAACACCGTCGGGAAATACTGCTGGGCTGCCTGGAGTACTTCACGGAACTGTGGAACCAGCGCGTCAATGCCCCGCCGTCCAACGACCTGATCTCCATGCTCGCCCACGGCGAGGCCACGAAAAACATGACGCCGCTGGAATATATGGGCAACCTCATGCTGCTGATCGTCGGCGGCAATGACACGACACGCAATACCATGACCGCCAGCATATTGGCCCTGCACCAGAACCCCGATGAATTCGCCAAGCTGGTCGCCAGCCCCGCGCTCATTCCCAGCATGGTCGCCGAAACCATCCGCTGGCAGACACCACTGGCCCACATGCGACGCACCACCAAGGTGGACACGGAGCTCGGCGGCAAGACCATCCGGGCTGGCGAGAAGGTGGTGATGTGGTATGTCTCCGGCAACCGGGATGAGCGCGCTTTCGAGCGGCCGGACGACTACATCATCGACCGCCCGGATGTGCGCAAGCACCTTTCCTTCGGTTTCGGGATTCACCGCTGCATGGGCAATCGCCTGGCGGAACTGCAGCTGCGGGTGCTCTGGGAGGAGATCCTGCAGCGCTTCGAGCGCATCGAGGTCGTGGGTGAGCCCGAACGGGTGGTATCCAACTTCGTCAAGGGCTACACCTCTCTGCCGGTGGTGGTGCATCCGCGCTGAAGAGCGGGATCCGCATCGGCAGGTCGTACCACTCACACCGCCGTTGCCTTCCTCACCAAAGCCCAAACGGTGATCGGAACGCAACAAAAAACGCCACTTTTCGCGAACTTTTCCTCATAAAGAGGAGGAGTTCGCAAAATCCCCAATAAATTCTGGACGGCTCCCGGGCGGACCCGGCACTATCGAACCAGACCCGCATCGCTGTGCAAAACAAGCGGGCACTGGTAGGGAAGCCAGGGGGGACAGGCCAATGCTTGCATCGTTTATTTCTGTACACTCAGTAGATCTCCGGCGGAGCTGACAGCTCATGGGCAGCGTTTTTCCGGCGCAGGGATTGTCGACGAACGACGGGGGCGTGACGGCGAAGGAGCGGGTCACCCGCGCCATGCGGGCGCTGCCCCGGGATCACTTCATCGAAATGAACGATCCCTCGCTGGTCCTGGGGCGCAGCATTCCGCCCACCAATGCGGTATCGGAAATCCTGGAACTCGCCGATATCCAGCCAGACCACAAGGTGCTGCAGATCGGCACCGGCGCCGGCTACATCGCCGCCCTCATCAGCAAGCTGGCGGCCCAGGTGGTTACCCTGGAGATCAATCCGGCGATCGCGAGTTCGGCCCAGGGGCGCTTCAACCAGCTCGAACTGGCCAACCTGGTGTTACGCCAGCAGGACGGCAGGGAGGGCGCCCCGGATCTGGGGCCCTTCGATCGCATCCTGGTCTCCAGCCCGAGGGCAGCCAATATCACGGTACTGCTGGAGCAACTGACCAGCCACGGTCAGTTGATCGCGCTCGAACAGGGCGAGAACGGTAGCCACATCCTGGCCCGCTACCAGGTATCGGAACTCGGGGCCCCGATGCGCAAGGTACTGGCCTACGTCGACTTTTCCAAAGATACCGGCATGACCCTGCTCGACATGGGCATGGTAGACCAGGTCATGCTGTCCGAAGCCAGGCGCGTGGCCCGGGAAAAAAAGCTTCCGGTCATCAAGGTGCTGCGCGACAAACTGAACATGGAAGATACCACCCTCTACCGGAAGCTGGCGCAGGAAAAGGAGATGCTGTTCGCCGCCATCGACGACCTGCTGCCCCAGGTGCAGCCCCAGCTGATGGAGACCTTCTCGCGCAGTTTTCTCGACAGCCACCACCTGATTCCCCTCAAGCTGGAAGACCACAGCCTCTACCTGGCCACGGACGACCCGGACAGCAACGTGGACGACGTCTTCCACATGTACCCCTACGAGAAACTGATCAAGGTCCTGGTCACGCCCAACGACTTCAAGCGCCTGTGGACGACCGTGGAGCTCTCCCTGCAGGGCGATGCCAAAAAGCTCTGGCAGTCGGAGGAGCCGGAAGAGGAAGAGACGGATCTGCTCAGCCGGGAAAAAACCCGCATCGAGGCCCACCTCATCACCCTGTGCGACGCCCTGCTGCTGGACGCGGTGAGCGAGGGTGCCAGCGACCTGCACATCGAGCACTACAAGGATCGCACCCGCATCCGCCTGCGGGTGGACGGTGACCTTCACGACCTCACCCACTACACCCTGTCGCCGCAGGAGGCCCGCGGCCTGGTGAACGTGATCAAGATTCGCGGCGATATGGATATCGCGGAAAAACGCCTGCCTCAGGGGGGCCGCTCGCAGCTGACCGCGGGCGGCATTGCCTACGACCTGCGCATCCAGGTCCAGCCCTCCCTGCACGGTGAGGCGGTGGTGATCCGCATGCTGCCCCAGAGTGGCAACATCGTGGCCATCGAAGACCTGGGGATGAACCCCAGGGTGATGCGGGACTACCGCCGCATGCTGGACAACCCCTCAGGCCTGGTGCTGGTGGTCGGGCCCACCGGTTCGGGCAAGTCCACCACCCTGTATGCGGGCCTGTCGGAGCTGGCCAATGATGGGCGGCGCAAGGTGCTCACGATCGAGGATCCCATCGAATATTCCATGGCCAACATCCAGCAGACCTGGACCCGCCCGGACATAGGCTTCAGCTTCGCCGATGGCATGCGCTCCTTCGTGCGCCTCGACCCGGATGTCATCCTGGTGGGGGAGATCCGCGACAGCGAAACGGCACTGGAGGCGATCCGCGCCTCGCAGACCGGCCACGTGGTGCTCTCCACCCTGCACAGTAACGACGCGGTCGACGCCCTGCAGCGTATCTACGACCTCGACGTGCAGGCCAACTCGGTGGCCAGCGAACTGATAGCGGTGATCGCCCAGAAACTCGCCAAGCGCATCTGTCCCGATTGCAAAACAGAAGCCGAGCCGGATCCCGCGATCCTGGAGGAGCTGTTCCCGGAGGAGATGCCGGGGAATTTCCGCTGCTACGAGGGCAAGGGCTGCGAAACCTGTGCCGGCCGCGGCACCAAGGGGCGGGTAGCGGTGGTCGAGTACATGCAGGTCAACATGGACATCCGCAATGCCATCTCCCAGAAGTATCCTATTGCCAGGCTTCGCGCCATCGCCCTGGACTCCGGTTTGACCACCATGCGCGACAGCGCCCTGAGCCACGTGATCGACGGCATCATTCCCCTGTCCGAGCTGCGCCGGGTACTGCCCGCCGAGCGGATGGCACCGGAAAAACGGGGAGTCTGGTAAATGGATCAGCGCACCCGCAACGCCCAGCGCCTGCCCGCGGAGATCTATTACGCCGACGAACTGGCCGCCTTGCGTGCATCTGACCCCTACCCCCGGCCGCCAGGCTGGATGCTGTCTCCCAAAGGCGTGGAGGCCTTCGTGCTTGGCAACCCGGAACTGGGCACGACACCAAAATTCGTGGCCCCCAGCGATATCGTCACCCGCGTGGTCATCTCTCTCGCCACCCAGCGAGGCGCCATGCTGGTGGGCGAGCCGGGCACGGCAAAATCCTGGTTGTCGGAGCTGATCTGCGCGGCCATCTCCGATGATTCCACCCTGGTCATCCAGGGCGGTGCCATCGAAACGGTGCAGCAACTGCTTTACACCTGGAACAAGGCCATCGTCGACCGGGAGGGGCCCTGCCTGGAGGCCCTGATACCGGGGCCGCTGTATCGCGGCATGGAGGCTGGCATCCTGGTACGCTACGAGGAGATTGCGCGCTCATCTCCGGCGCTGCAGGATGCACTGTTGTCCATCATGTCAGAGCGATCCATCACTATTCCCGAACTCGCCGGGGATGACTCGGTGCTGTATGCCAGGGAGGGCTTCAACCTGGTCGCCACCTCCAATACCTCGGATGAGGGCGTGAACGTGATGAGCGCGGCGCTGAAGCGCCGCATGAACTTCGAGACGATCACGCCGATCAAATCCGTGGAAGAGGAGATCGGCGTGGTCATGCGTGAGTCCCGCAAGCTGTTGCAGGCATCGGGCGTGAACGTGGAACCGGACGAGGAGATCGTGCGCGCCCTGGTCACGATTTTCCACGAGTTGCGCAACGGCCAGACCCTGGACGGTCGCAGCACGGACCGGCTGGCCGCTGCCGTACTTTCCACCGCCGAGGCGGTTTCAGTGGCCCACGCCATGGGTGTCTACGCCTTCTATTACCGCGACGGCGTGATCAGCCCGCAGGACTTCAACAATTTCCTGGTGGGGGCCGCGATCAAGGACGATCTCTCCGACCTGAAGCGGATGGATCACTACTTCGATACCGAAGTGGCCAACAAGTCCGGCGAGATCTGGGACACCGTCTATAAGCACTGGCGCGCGGCCTTCTGAGCGCAGGGCGGTCTGGCTAATCTGTGGGAGCCAAATGTGGGAGCCAAATGTGGGAGCGCACTCCGTGCGCGATCGCCCGCAGAGCGGGCTCCTACAGGCGGGGGCGATTCTGTGCTCACAAATGGACGATCAGCCCCAGGCGCGGGCCGGATTCCTCGACGTCGTAGGAATAGGGGCTGGAATTGCTGCCGCTCTCGTAATCGATGTCCAGGTGCCGGTAGCCGAATTCCAGGGCACCCCAATCATTGAAGCGCCAGTCGACCAGAGCTTCCAGCATCCAGGAAGTATTGTCGGATTCCAGGTAGCCGTAATCACCCCGGACCCGCAGCCGCCAGCTGTCGGTCAATTGAGTGGCGACGCGCAATCCAACGAAGGGGTGCCACCAGTCCTCATCTTGACTGATCTTCGCACCATCGAGGGGGAACTCCCCTCCTCCCGGCCCGGTTACCGTCACATCCTTGAGCTTGCCGGACAGGTCGTTGTTGAACCACTTGGCGCCGCCGAGAATCTGCCAGCGTGTGCTGGGGGTCTCCGCGACCGTGTAGCCTGCACCGATTTCCGCTGCGTACTGGTCCTCTTCAGCTTCCACCTTGGCGCCGACGTTGACCGGGACCGTCGGACCGATGGGGGGTATGGTGTAGTCAAAATCCCTGCCTATTCTGGCGTCACCCGATATCTTCGCCCACTCGAACTGGCCGAACAGAGAAACAACCCCGTATTCCGCCTCGAAGGATGTCATGAAGGCCCCGTCCAGCATATCCCAGATATCGTCCAGGAAATCCAGGTCGAGGTCGACATCCCCGGACGTGCCATCAATGCTCTTGGCCCACGCGTACACCGTCAGCTCGTAATGCCAGCCCTCCCCGCCTTCACTGGCCGAGGTGACGGCGCTGCAGGCGAGCGCTGCGGAGGCCAGCGAACCGATCAGACAACGTTTTAATGACTTGGTAGACATAGATTGTTCCTTCTTATGACGTATAGAGATCACTTGCCCAGCATACCTTTTTTCAGCCCGCCGTGTGCGGGTTTATCGCCCAGCCAGATCCCGAATACGGCCTGCTTGAACGCCAGCCCGCCCGCGACGGTGCTTTTCAGGTTGCCATTTTTGTAGACGTCCAGTCCCTTGCCCGGCAGGTGCACGATATCAAACACGTCGCCCTCGGCTATCGGCTCGCGGAACACAGCGATGAATTCCTCGACATAGGGTGCCATGTCGCCGGGCTTCTTGCCGAGGGTGTTTTTGAAGCCATCACGCGTAGCCGCTTCCATTTTTTCGCTGGTGATCATGCCAGACACCATATGCAGCCGGATCGCCATCGGCTCATCCGCCGCAACGATAACGGAGGCGTCGGAGCCGGCCGCTTCGAGATAGAGCCCGCCGACGTAAATATCCATCATCCATTTGGTGCGGATGCCGGCACCGTTAAGCAGGAGTGATGTGCCGTCTTTCTGCAGGGTATCCGGGATCTCGATACCGCCAATCTGCCTGGCCTGCGCGGGGAGCGACACGACCAGCAACAACAGCAGTACGTTGATTATCGTTTTCATCACTTTGCTGCCCTCTCATTGTTCTTTCGGATTTGACTGAGAGAATTATGGCCATGCATCGTCAATTTGCAAGTACGCGACAGACCACCCCGGGTCAGGCTCCGACCCGCTATTTACGGGCGTACCGGGCCAGGTAGCGATCCAGGGCATTGGCGAAGGCCTGTTTGTCGCGCGGGCCCAGGGGCGGCGGCCCACCGCCGACATCGGTCGCGGAAGAGCGCATGGTGTCCATGAAGTCACGCATGTTCAGCCGCTGGCGTATATTATTGCGGGTGAATTCCTCCCCACGCGGGGAGATCACGCCGCCCCCTTTCTCGATCACTTCCGCCGCCAGCGGAATGTCTGCGGTGATCACCAGGTCACCGGCCTGCACCCGGTGAGCGATCAGGTCGTCTGCCACATCGAAGCCGTGCTGGACCTGCAGCATTCGGATCAGGGATGAAGCGGGCACCTGCAGGGCGTGATTGGCCACCAGTGTCATGGGCACGCCCACGCGGGCTGCTGCCCGGAAGAGTATTTCGCGGATCGCCTTTGGACAGGCATCGGCATCGACCCAGATCGCCATGCCATCGCCAGCCTCCGGCGGCGAGTCGGAACCTGTTATCTCTGCCACACTTGATCCTGCTCAATCCTGCAACGATGCAATTTCCTGCTATTATCCTTCAGGCTCGCAGAGATTACTAATGACACAAGCTCGACAAGGTGGAGACCCGGGAATGAAGCTAACACTTGGACTACTGCTCGCAGGGACGCTCGCCATTGCGATCAGCGGCTGCGATAAGACCGAACAACAGCAGACCGCGACAGAGACAGCACCACAGGCGATACCCCTGCCCGCATCGGCCGTAGTTGTCACCAGCCGGCGCAAAATCCAGCCCCAGTTCCGGCACCCCGGGGTGATCGAGGCGCTGCAGGAAGCCCTTATACGTCCCGAGATATCAGCGCGACTGCTTGCGACACACTTTTCTGCCGGCGACCTCGTTGAAAAGGGCGACCTGCTGGTAGAGCTGGATGCGTCTCAGTACCAGGCGCAGCTGGAGGGAGCAAAGGCGGATCTCCTCTCGGCCAAGGCCAACGAGCAGCAGGCCCGGACCAACTGGAAACGAGCCGAAGAGCTGATGCCCGAGGGTTACATTTCCGCGCTGGACTACGACAAGGCCAAGGCCAGTATCGACGTGGCCAGCGCCGGTGTTGCCCGGGCCGAAGCGCAATTACAGAAGGCGCAACTGGACGTGGACAACACCCGCATCAGTGCACCCTTCAGTGGCCGGATCAGCAAACCGCGCCACGCGGTAGGCAGCCTGGTGCAGCCCAGTGGACAACCGCTGTTCGAACTGGTCCAGCTCGACCCGATCTATGCCAGTGCCAGCGTCGACCTGAGTATCTACAACACCTTCGCGTTGCGCCTGAAGGAACTCGAGGCGCAGGGAGAAACCCTTCCGGAGGTGGAGCTGACCCTGGAATTGGCCGGGGGCGGGGCTTACCCGCACAGTGGCCGTTTCGAGAACTGGTCGCATCATTCGGATGACAGCAGCGGCATGATCAAGGGCCGGGCACTGTTCCCGAATCCCGACGGGATGCTGCTGCCGGGACAGAACATCACCCTGGTGGGTCGCGCCATTCAGGCATTCGAGCGGACTATGGTGCCCCAGGCGGCCGTGATGCAGGACCAGCAGGGACGCTACGTCATGATCCTGGACGAGGACGATACCGTGCAGCGCCGGAACATCGAGACAGGGGCCAGGGACGGGGCCGACTGGGCGGTGCACAGCGGACTGGAGGAAGGCACCCGGGTGATCGCCCAGGGCGGACAGTCCCTGCGTCCCGGCACCAGAATCTCACTGAAGAACGACAGCTGATCCGATAACAACAATAACCAGAGGCCGTTATGAATCCCCAGTTTTTTATCAGACGACCGCGTTTTGCGATCGTAATCTCGATACTGATTACCATTATCGGCCTGATGGCGACCCTCGTCATGCCGGTGGACCAGTACCCCGACATCTCAGCCCCCAAAATCGTGGTGCGGGCCAACTACCCCGGCGCCAGCGCGGAGACGGTCAAGGAGGCGGTGGCAGGCCCCATCGAGGACCAGGTGAACGGCACCGAGGGCATGGTCTATATGTCGTCCAAGTCTGCAGGCGATGGCAGCTATACCCTGACCGTCACCTTCGAGATCGGCGTGGATGCGTCCCTGGCGCAGGTGGATGTGCAGAACCGCGTCGCGCTGGCCGAACCCCAGTTGCCACCCGAGGTCAGGCAGCGCGGGATCTCGGTGCGCAAGCGCTCGCCGGACATGCTGATGGTGGTCAATATCTTCTCCCCCGATGACCGATTCGACGGCGTCTTCCTCTCCAACTACGCCAGCCTGAACGTCACCGCGGAACTCGGGCGGGTGTCCGGGGTCAGCGAGGCGGGCATCGTCGGCGCGCTCAACTACGGTATGCGCGTGTGGCTGGACCCGGTGAAGCTCGCCGCCAACAAGATCAGCGTCAACCAGGTGCTGGCGGCGATCCGGGAACAGAACGTGCAGGCTGCCGTGGGCAATCTGGGGGGTGCGCCCAACCCGGATGACACCCAGTTCCAGTACGTACTCAAGACCCAGGGCCGTCTGGCCAGTGAGGAAGAGTTCGGCGAGATCATCCTGCGGGCGGACCAGCAGGGCTCCGTGCTGCGCCTGCGGGACGTGGCACGCCTCGAGCTGGGCTCGGAGGTGTACAAGGGCTACGGGGAGTACAACAACCGGCCCGGGGTGCTGCTGGCGATCTACAAGCTGTCCGACGCCAACTCCCTGGAGGTGGCCGAGACCGTGCGCGCCAAGATGGAGGAGCTCAGCGCCTATTTCCCGGAGGGTCTGGATTACGTGATCGGGCACGACACCACCCTGTTCATCGAGGCCTCTCTGGAGGAGACCATCCACACCCTGATCTTCACGATCGCGCTGGTCATCTTCGTCACCTACCTGTTCCTGGGCAGCCTGCGTGCAACCCTGGTGCCGACCATCGCCGTCCCGGTCTCCATCATCGGCACCCTGGCGGTACTGTTCCTCCTGGGCATGACCATCAACACGGTCACCCTGTTCGCCCTGATCCTGGCGATCGGCCTGGTGGTGGACGATGCCATCATCGTGGTGGAGAACGTCGAGCGCATCATGCACGACGAGGGCCTGGCCGCACGCCCCGCGACCGAGAAGGCCATGAAGGAAGTGGCGGCACCGATTTTCGCCACCTCGACAGTGCTCGTCGCGGTGTTCGGGCCCACCATGCTGCTGCCCGGCATCACCGGGCAGATGTTCTCCCAGTTCGGCGCCACCCTGGTGATCTCGGTACTGATTTCCATGATCAATGCGCTCAGCCTGAGCCCGGCCCTGTGTTCCCTGCTGCTGAAATCCGGGCACCACAAGCAGAACGTGATGATACGCGGGTTCAACTGGGGGTTCGGTCACATCTCCCGGGCCTACACCGCCCTGGTTGGCTGGATGGCTGCCCACCTGCTGCTGAGCAGCGCCCTGATCGTCGGGCTGTTCGCCGGACTGGTCTACATGTTCTCCATCGTACCCGGCAGTTTCATCCCGGAGGAGGACAAGGGCTTTTTCCTGGTGGACGTGCAACTGCCCGCCGCGGCTTCTCTCAATCGCACGGGGCAGTATATGGACGACCTCTACCGGATACTCGAGGGGGACCCCGCCATCGAGACCGTCCTGTCCGTCAACGGCTACAGCCTTCTCAATACGGCCCTGCAGTCCAATGCGGGGATGATCATCGTCAAGCTCAAGGACTGGAGTGAGCGCAAGGATCCGTCCCAGCACCAGTTCGCACTGCAGAAGAAGTACCAGGGCCTGTTCAACCAGCTCCAGGGAGGACGCACGCTGGTGTTCGGCGCCCCCGCGATTCCCGGGCTCGGGGCCGTGGCCGGCTTTTCCTACGTGCTGCAGGACACCCAGAGCCAGGGGGCGGAGCAGATGGCCGGGATGTTGGGCCCGACACTCGCCGCCGCCAACCAGCGGCCGGAAATCGCCCGCGCCTTCTCCACCTTCCGCGCGGACTATCCCCAGATCTGGCTGGAGATCGACCGCGTCAGGGCCAAGACTCTGGGCGTTGCGGTCAGCGACATCTTTCTCTCCCTGCAGACCAACCTCGGGGGCTTCTACGTCAACGACTTCAACCTCTTCGGCAAGACCTACCGCGTGATGGTGCAGGCGGACGCCCAGTACCGCCAGACCGAGCAGGACCTGCGCAACCTGTACGTGGCCAATAAACAGGGGGACATGGTCTCCATGGGCGCCCTGGTCAAGGCCATGCCGGTACAGGGTGCCGACGTACTGTACCGCTACAATACCTATGATTCGGCCACCATCAACGGTGCGCCGAATGGCGCGGGCGGCTACAGCTCGGGCGATGCCATGCTGGCCATGGAACAACTCTCCGCACAGGTACTGGCGTCGGGCTTCAAGTACGACTGGACCGACTCCAGTTTCGAGGAACGCAAGTCCGGCAATATGGCCCCCATCGCCCTGGGCATGTCGCTGCTCTTTACCTACCTGTTCCTGGTGGCCCTGTATGAATCGTTCATGACGCCTTTCGCCATTATTCTTTCGGTTCCCGTGGCCATGATCGGCGCCCTGGCGGGCCTGTTGATCATGGGGGAGCCACTCAGCCTCTACGGCCAGATCGGCATGGTGTTGCTGGTGGGCATGGCCTCGAAAACCGCCATCCTGATCGTGGAGTTCGCCAAGTCGCTGCGGGAGGTCGACGGGCTGGACCTGCACCAGGCCACGGTGGAAGCAGCGCGCCTGCGTTTCCGCCCGGTGATGATGACGGCGCTGGCCTTCGTGGTCGGCGTCTTCCCGCTGGTCATTGCCAGCGGCGCCGGAGCGGCGAGCCGGGTCTCCCTGGGCCTGTCCATCTTTGGCGGGACGATTATGGCGGCCATCGGCGGCACGCTGCTGGTGCCCATCTTCTTCAAGATGGTGCAGAGCCTGCGGGAGAAGGCCCACGGCGGGAAGACCAACGCACCGGAGTGAGTGTGTATAATTGCCACTTCACCCGCGGTAACACGGTCTCGAGTTAAGCGCATGTCCACACGCATTGCCAATGCCGTCATCACCCCCTGGCTGGCGGCCGGGATACTGCTGCTGACGGCCTGCGCCGGCGTACCCTTCGATCACCCCAAGAGCGCCAGCCAGTACCTGCCAGCAGACAACAGCACCCGGGTGGGCGAGATCGCAGAAACCTGGGTGTCGACACATGGCGACCATTCCGGTTTCATCGGGCTCCCCGATGGGATCCAGGCACTGGGGGCTCGCCTGAAAATGATGGAAGCCGCCGAGCGCGGCATCGATGCCCAGTACTTTATTATCAAGAAGGACCGTGCCGGCGCGCTGTTCGCCGGCAAGCTGCTAAGCGCCGCCGATCGCGGTGTGAGGGTCAGGCTGCTGGTGGATGACATTTTCACCCCCGGTACAGACCAGGCCTTTACGCTGCTCAACTCACACCCGAATATCGAGGTCCGTCTGTTCAATCCCGTGAGCAGGCAGAGTTTCAAGTACTGGGGCTTTCTCGCCGATTTCAGTCGGGCCAACCGTCGCATGCACAATAAGTCGTTTACCGTCGACAATGGCATGACCATCGTCGGTGGCCGCAATATCGGCGAGGAGTATTTCGAACTCAACCAGGACGTGAAATTCGACGACTACGAGGTGCTTGCCATCGGGCCGGTGGTGAGTGAGGTAAGCGCCGGCTTCGACGAGTTCTGGAACAGCGAACTGTCGGTACCCATGGATGCGTTCGGCGTCAAGGTGGATCCGCAGAAGCTCGACGAGTGGCGCGACTACATCCGGCGGGAAACCGAGGAAAGTGACTCAGGCATCTACGCCCAGGCGGTGAACAGTTCCTTTATCACGGACGTTCAGGAAAGACGCATTACGCCGGTGGTGGCGGATGCCACTCTGGTCACCGACCATCCCGACAAACTGCTGGCCGAGGTGGGTGACAACGAACAGGCGACCCTGGCGCTGGAAATTGGCCGTCGCTTCCGCGAAGCGGAGCGCGAAATCATCATCATCACCCCCTACTTCATTCCACTCGAGGAGGGCGCACAGCTGATAGAGAGCCTGCTGCAGCGAGGGGTGCAGGTCATCATCATAACCAATTCCATGGCATCCACTAATCACCTCCCCGTCCACTCCGCCTATACCCGCTACCGCAAGCGCCTGTTGCACGCCGGTGCCGAAATTTACGAGATCCGCGCCCTGAGTGTCGGTGATGAAAACGCCTGGGGACACAGCCCGGAGTTGGTCACGCTCCATTCCAAAGCCACCGTCATCGACCGGGAGACCATCTTCATCGGTTCCCTCAACTTCGACCCCCGCTCCATCCTCATCAATACCGAGATGGGGCTGTTCATCGAATCCCCGGAAGTCGGCGAAGCATTTACACAGGCGATCCGTGAGGGTATGTCAACCGTGACCTACCGCGTGGAGGTGGACGAGAACGACCGGCTGCAATGGATCTACCAGCACGATGACATCCACGAGACCTTCGACAAGGAGCCCCTGACCAGCTGGTGGCGTCGCACCCAGTCCGTGTTCTACCGCCTGCTCCCCGAAAGCCAATTGTAGATACCTTTGTAGGAGGCCGCTCC
>JAHEEV010000181.1 GCA_024640505.1 Halieaceae bacterium | reverse complement strand
ATTCGACATTGGCTGTTCTCCCTGGTGTTATGAAAGCATTATTTTCAAGGTAAAACTTCGTTGGATCCGCGCGCAAGCCCGGAGAGGGGAATCCCTGCCCTGGCTGTATACACGGTTCAGATTTCCTGGTGCTTGCCCTCCTGCCACTCCTGGCGCAGCATGAACTTCTGGATTTTGCCCGAGCCGGTCAGGGGAAATTCACCCACCTCGAACCAGTAGCGCGGGGTCTTCTGTGGTGAGAGGTGCTCGCGCAGATAGGCGAACAGCGCATCCTTGTCGAGACTTTCTCCAGGAGCGGCGCGCAGGAAAGCACCCACCTCCTCGCCCATGCGGTCGTCCGGTAGACCCACCACAGCCACATCACCCACACTGGGATGCTTGTGCAGCAACTCTTCGATTTCTCGCGGATAGACGTTCTCGCCGCCCCGGATGATCATGTCCTTGAGGCGCCCTTCCACCCGGCAATAGCCGCGCTCATCCATGGCGCAGAGGTCTCCTGTATGCAACCAGCCTTCCTTATCGATGGTTTTTGCACTGGCCTCGGGCATCTCGAAATACTCATGCATCACGTGGTAGCCACGGGTACAGTACTCCCCCAGGGTATTCACAGGCAAGGTCTCCCCGGATTCGGGATCGACGATCTTCACCTCGACGTTCGGCATCGGGCCGCCAAGCGTGAGTGCCTTGTCCTCCAGAGAGTCCGTGGCTCGGGTCATGGAGGCAACCGGTGAGCATTCGGTCTGACCGAAGACGATGGTAAAGGGTGCATTCAGCGACTCCTCGAGCCGGCGAACGAGTTGGGCTGGCACGGTGGCGCCGCCGGAGCAGACCGCCTCGATGGAGGAGAGGTCGCGACGCGCGAAGTCCGGATGTTCGAGCATGGCAATCAGCATGGTGGGCACACCCATCATGGCTTTGGCCCGATAGGTTTCCATCAGTTCCAGGATAAGTCCTGGTTCAAACATCTCTGCCAGCACCAGGGTTGAACGTTTACCCAGCGCGCCCAGGACGGCCAGCACACAACCCGCCGTGTGAAACAGCGGCATATAGCCCATATACGTGCCACCCTCGCTGGTGCCCATCCGGTCCGCGGTATGTGCGCCGTTGTTGACCAGGCCGCGATGATGCAGCAGGGCCCCCTTGGGGAAGCCAGTGGTACCCGAGGTGTACTGGATCATGCAGGCGTCGTCAGGGCTTATGTCGGGAAGCTCGACGGAGGAGTCTGACCCCGAGGCCATGAAAGCCGGCCATTGGTCGAAGCGGACGACATGGCGCAACTCCGGGCACTCGCCCTGCACGGCTTCCAGGTGATGCAGCATGCGGTTACCGCGGAATTCCGGCAACAGAAAGATACCCGCGCTGCGGGACTGCTTCAGTACGTAGGCCACTTCGTCCGACTGGAAGGAGGGGTTGACCGTCACCAGGATGACGCCCGCCAGGGCGCAGCCATATTCCATCAATACCCATTCCGGGATATTGGGTGCCCAGACCGCCACCCGTTCCCCGGGCTCGAATCGGCTGCGCAGAGCCCGGGCCACGGTCAGCGCGTCATCGTAGAGCTCACGGTAGGTCCACTGCCGCCGCCCGGCAGGATCAGGCACACCGGCAATCAGTGCCGTGCGATCGGGACACTCGACAGCGACTTCAGCCAGGGCCTGGCCGATAGTAATATCACGCACAGCCGGCGTATCCGGCCCCGCGGCATAGGAGAGAATCGACTCCATGTTTTTTCTCTTATCAGATTATGCGGTGCATACAGGTATAGCCAATAACGGCGGCTCCCGCCAATGATGCGGGCAATGCCGGAGCAAACCCTATTCCGGATGAATTACATGGACATTGCGGGAACCAGAACCCGCAAGAGAGATTGCCGGCCCCCTGTTCCGGGAGTGAATGGACACCCCGGCATATTCATTCAGGCGTCGCCCGATCAGTGCGCTGGATACTGGTTTTACCTCGACTCCAGCGTTAAGCTTTTAATCGTCCTTCGCCCGACACAGGCAGTTCCCATGCAAATGCTCACGCTGAGCACTGGAGAGATCGTTGATCAGATCCAGTGGTGACGACTTTAAGTTTGCCGTGATCGGCGACCTGCATACTCACTGGGATGAAATCGACCTGGCCCAGTTTTCGCGTGCGGATTACGACCTGCTCTATTTCACCGGCGACCTGGGGGGGGGCACGCCAGACAGTACCCTGCGGATCGCCAGGGGCATGGCGGGCCTGCGGCAACCGACACTGGTGATGCCCGGCAACAACGATACCGGAGACATACATCAACTCGCGGCGGAACTGGCTCACCAGAACGGTCTCAATCAGCTGATGTCAATTTCGCGTGACACGGAACAGCCGGTCAATCCGATCGTACTCTGCGGGTACAGCAGGCACCTCATCAAGGCCGGTCAGCTAGAAGTTGCCCTGCTGGCAGGTCGACCCCACAGTATGGGCGGGCCTGACCTCTCTTTTCCTGACTATATGAGTGAGACCTACGGGATAACGAGCCTGGAGGACTCGGGCAGGCGGTTGATGGCGCTCATCGACGAAACCGATACGGAGCACCTGATATTTCTAGCGCACAATGGACCGTGGGGTCTTGGTGAGGAAGCGCATGCGATCTGGGGGTGTGACTTCAAAGAGGGTGGCGGGGACTGGGGTGATCCTGATCTTACCGCGGCGATCGACCATGCCCGCGCCTCCGGCAAGCAGGTAATGGCGGTCATCGCGGGCCACATGCACATTCGCACCAAGCAGGGCGTGGAACGACCGTGGAAGCTGGAGATCGACAACACGCTGTACATCAATGCCGCCAGGGTGCCGAGGATATTTTCCAACGGTGACGACGTCTACCGACACCACGTCACAGTCACCATCAGCGAAGAGGGCGCTCACGCCAACGAAGTCCTGCTGCCTCAATACGGCTAGTGCACAAGAAGGCGACAGGGTCCGGCGTCAGCTTTGCAACTCCTGTAACAGTTCTCGACAGCGCTTGCCGGACACCCCGTACCACTCGGCAATTGATGCGACGAGCAGTGACTCCTCCGTCAGGACCTGGTTGTCTGCCAATGCCACGGCAGCGGCGAGAGAGAAAGCCGTCTCGCGGTCATCCCGATCCGCACAGATGCGACTGCCGATCGCCTGCAGCCTTGCCTCGACACCCTGCTCATGGAGCAACGTTTCGAATTGCTGCGTCAGTTCTTCGAGCTCGGAATCCTGCAGCAACCCATGGGTGAGAACCCGCATTGCGCCGCGGATCGCGTCGCGCTCGAGCGCTCCCACCTCATCGTCCGCCATCATCATCAGGTACATGGTCTCGACGAAGGGCGCCACCCGCTCCAGCGATGCACGTGTGCCGCGGGAAGCCGGCCTGTCCCCCTCCAGGTCAGCCGCAGCATCCACACGCCCACCCTCGATCAGTGCGTCGCGGAGTCGTCGTATTCTTCCGGTGTCGATATTCACGGCGGTGACCCCGATCATGTATCTGGAATGGCCGTCATTCTGACACAGACACCAGTCTGCAAATAGGGCGGTGACATTACCAGCGAAGGCGGGAATGGCGAAAAGACATCAAGTCACTTTAGCCAAACACCGGGAAACGGCGTTTTTTTGCCAGTTCATCCATTCCTGCCTGGATCGTGGTCTCGATTTCCTCGTACATGGCCTCGACATACGCCTGGTCGTCCAGGCGCTTCGGGTTCGCATCCAGGTAAATCGGCTCCATGATGCGGGTGCGGATCTTGGCGGGCAGGGGTATATGCTGGAATGGCGTCAGGTGCAGCCCCAGGCCGAAGGGCCAGCTCAGGGTGATAGGGGCGACCTCACTGCGCATACGCTCCTTCAGTTTAAGCCTTTTCGCGAGACCGCGACCCTCGGACAACACGAACAGCGTGTCGTGACCGCCCACGGTCGCGACGGGGACAATCGGCACTCCGGCACTCATGGCCAGGCGGATAAACCCCTTGCGGCCTCCCAGCACGGCTTTATCCCGGTCCATCCAGGTGCGATAGCAATCTACCTCGCCACCCGGCCACAGGATCACGTCATCGCCCTTGTCAAAGGCGGCGCGGATATTTTCCTTTGACGGGGAGACCACGCCCAGGCGTTTGAAGTATTCGCCGAGCACCGGTGCATTCATCAGGACGTCGTGTGCCGTGCCGTGCAGGGAACGGGTCTCGCCGAACTGGCGCCACCAGGCCATGATAACGGTCCAGGCATCCATGGTGAGCGGCCCGCCGGAGTGCACTCCGATCAGCAGGCAGGGCTCATCGGGCAGGTTTTCGAAGCCGTCGAATTCCAGGCGGAAGTAGCGGTCCATCAGGGTATTCCAGATGCCGGACTGCTTCTCCATCAGTTCGGGATCGGGACCGTTCAGTCCCTGCCCCGGCTCGTACTGGGTCGGATCAGCCGGCACGGAAGCGGCTCGTGTTGCCTTTGCCCTGGCGGGCACCCTGGGGGTCGCGGCTGCCTTCGACCTGGCCGACGCCTTGCGGGCGGTCGACTTTTTACGACCAGCTGTCTTCGTCTTTGCTTTCGTAGCGGTCTTGCGTGCGGGGGTAGCCATCTCGATTGTCTCCTTATTCATGCTGCGCGTCGGGTTTCGCTGTCGTAGCAGCGAATCTGCAGACAATGATAGAGACCCCGTCCCGCCTTAATTTGATTTTTCACGCCACTATTTGATTTATCGCGCCATCAAGACCTGTTGACGCAAACGGGGACGGGGACGCTCCCTGCAGGGTCGGTTGCAATCGACCAGGTGCATGCAGGCATAGATCCAGGCCGAATGAGGCCCAAAGCGCCTCGCGGGGCACGCTGATTCGGCCCTACAGCGATAAAGGCTCGTCAGGCGAACTGTCGCGCGCGCCATTTCGAGGGAGTCACCCCGAACCAGCGCCTGAAACTGCGGGTGAACACGCCGGACTCGGCGAATCCGAGCAGCTCGCCGATATCCGTGAGACTGAAACCCGGCTCCTGCAGGTAGGTGATCGCCAGTTCTGACCTGACCTGGTCGAGTTGCTGCTGGAAACTGGTCTGTTCAGACGCCAGTTTGCGCTGCAGGGTGCGCAGGCTGTAGCCCATGCACTGGGCTACTGTGGCCGCAGTACAGTTGTGGGTCGGCAGCAGGCTATTGATCACCCGCCGCACCTGTTCCAGGAAATCGCCCTCGAAACTGGTTCGCAGGTAGTGCTGCAGCTGATCGGGCACGGCCCTGATAGAGCTGCTGACAGGTCGCTCAAGCACGTCACGCGCGAATACCAGGCCACTGAAATCGCTGCCGAACGCCACGGGGCAGTGAAAATACCGACTGTAAGAGAGAGGATCTCCGGGCTCCGGTCGGCGCAGGAACGCAGAGCGTGGTGACCAATGCTGCCCGCAAACCATCCGGGTCACCGTGAACAACAGGGCCACAGCGTGATCCCAGAACTGGTGGCTCCCCGCGGCGACGTCAAAGGGGCTGTCCACCGTGAAGAAGACCAGCTCGCCCTCCTCCCGCATCTCGACCCGCACCGCCTGCACGCTGTAGTGCAGGTAGCGGCCGAACATCTGCAATCCCTGCCGGACGGTATTGGCCTGTCCTACCAGGATGCTCAGCGCCCCGAACACGGCCATGTCCTGGCGCTTGGCCAGCTCCAGTGCAAATGCCTCGCAGTGGCAACGCTCCGCCGCGATCTGCAGCAGCCGGATCTGCTTGTCGAAGGGTATCAGCAACGTGGGCTGCTCGATCTGCTCCAGGCTCAACCCCGCGTCCTCGAGGATACCGCCCAGGGGGCCGCCCAGATCCTTCACCAGCGAGGGAAACTCGGAGAGCAGGGATGACCTTATG
>JAHEEV010000180.1 GCA_024640505.1 Halieaceae bacterium | reverse complement strand
TGCAATCGCCCGACCGATGCCCTGTCCCGCACCGGTGACCAGGCCGACCTTGTGTTCGAGTAATCCCATTGCGAATCTCCTGTCAGGCTCCGGCGCGTTAATCAGTTCGTGTTGTTTCAGGCGGGCTGCGGCGCCGTTTGGGGGCGCAACCCCACCAGGACCATGGGGATGACCAGCACGCCCGCCATGAGTCCGGCCCATAATCCCTTGAACAGCGCATAGGCGCCGGGAGAGAACGCCTCTATGCCCAGCAGGTAGATGCCCAGCAGTGTCAGGGGCGCAATAATCAGCAGGCCGGCCAGCCCGAACAGCAGCGCACTGCCGAACACGGATGCCGGCATCCGGTCGGCCAGGGATTGCACCATGGAGTCTGACCCCAGGTGGATGGCAGGCAATTTGTTCTTCTTCATCTTGCTGCGCTGCAGGGGAATCACGATGAGTGCAACGATGAACGGCAGTAATAATGCGGTGGCAAACACGTCGATGACAAAACTGTTGTCGCCGGTCCAGTGCAGGGGCGTACCATGCCGCAACAGCAGCCACGCGATGAGGCCGTTGAAGATCGTGTTCGATACGCCGCCAACCAGGACTTCATGTTTGAGGTGGGAAGCTGCCTCCGGAACCATAATAACCTCGCCGCAAAAATGAAAAATAACACAGAGAGTATGGTAGCCTGAGCGGCGTAAGGAAGTAGGGCGCGTCAGGCCATATTTATAAACATTATCTGCCGTAAACCAAAGCATGTCTGAGATTACCGTTCCGCCGAGGAAGTTTTTGCGGATGTTCGACTATCTGTCGCGCATCGGGCTGGATGTGGACGCCATTGCGCAGGCCGTCAACCTGTCGCCAGGGCGCATCGCCGAGCTACCCCCGGAACAGGGCCTGCCGGCCCGCCAGTACTCGCGCCTGTACAAGGAAGCTGTGGTGCAGATGCAGACCCTGAATCAGCCGTTGCCCTGGGCCGCCGGTATAGGCAGCGAACCCTTCGAACTGATGTGCCACTGCATGATCAGTGGAAAGACCCTGCGGGAGGCGCTGCAACTGGCGGCCCGCTTCGAGATGCTGCTCTATCCGCTGATCAAGCACCGGGTCAGTCTGACGGAGGAGCATGGCCAGGCCAGGCTCGGCTACCATATGGGTATCGGTGAGGATGAGTCCGGTCTCGTGCCCGAGGACTGGGATCGGGCCGATCACCAGGAGAGCGTTTCCCGCGCATCGGGCCTGCTGATCTGGCACGCCCTGTGTGGCTGGCTGGTGGGGCAGGCGCTGGAAGCGGAAGAGGTCAGGATTGCCGCACCTTACGTGAACGACGAGTATCTCGAGCGCCTGAGTGCCGTGTTCCACTGTCCCGTGCGGTTCGACGCGGAGCAGAACGTACTGGTGTTCAGCGCACAACAGCTGGACCGGCGCCTGGTGCATACCGGCGACTCGCTGCGGGAATTCCTCGACAACGCGGTCTACGAACTCATCGCCATCGATCAGCAGCCGGTGAGTACCAGCGCCGCCATCAAATCCCTGATCAGTATCGACCTGCCATCCGGTATGCCTTCATTCACCCGGATCTCCGAGCATCTGCACATGTCCGAGTCCAGCCTGAGGCGACGGCTGCAGAAGGAAAATACCAGCTACCAGAGCCTCAAGGATGAGGTCCGCTGCCAGATCGCCATCGACAAGTTGCTGCACGAAGAAGCCACGGTGGCCGACCTGGCGGATTACCTCGGGTTTACCGAACCCAGTTCATTCGTCCGGTCATTCAAGGGCTGGACCGGCGAGACGCCCAGGAGCTACCGGGACAAAATGCAGGCGCTGGGCACGCACTGACGGTTATTGTCCATCAATCCGGTTGCCCCGGTTTAGCGGGTGGCCCGCGAACCACCGCATAATGTTCTGTCCGTATGGCGCCACACCGCGTGGCGCCCCCGGGTTGTGTTCCTAACTATCGCAGGAGAGAGTGGTATGTTGCTTAACGGTAAAATCGCCCTGGTTACTGGTGCGGGGCAGGGTGTCGGGCAGGGTATTGCCCTGGCGCTGGCCGCTGAAGGGGCCAGCGTGGCAGTGACGGGGCGCACCCGGGAGAAGCTGGAAGCCACCTGTCGCCTGATCGAGGAGCGCGGTGGCCAGGCGCTGCCGGTGGTGTGCGATGTCAAGTCCCCCGAATCGCTGGATCAGTGCCTGCAGGCAGTGCTGGCGCAGTTCGGTACTGTGGACATCCTGGTGAACAATGCCCAGGAAGTGCCTCTTGGCACGCTGCACCAGGTCACCGACGAGAGTTTTGCCGCCGGCTGGGAGTCCGGGCCGCTGGCGACATTTCGCCTGATGAAGCTGTGCTACCCGCACCTCAAGGGGGGCGGCTGCATTGTCAACCTGGCCAGCTCTGCCGGCAAGCGCTGGGACATGAGCGGCTACGGCGCCTATGCTGCCACCAAGGAGGCGATCCGGTCGCTGACACGCGCCGCTGCCTGTGAATGGGGTCCCGAGGGTGTTCGGGCGAACGCGATACTGCCTCATGCCACCTCGCCCGGTCTGGCCTGGTGGATTGAAAACAACCCGGAAGAGGCGGAGGAATTTATCGCCTCGATCCCGCAGCGGCGGGTCGGGGACTGTGAGCAGGATATCGGCCGTTTCGTCGCCCTTTTGTGCAGCGACGGCTCCGCCTATGTCAACGGTCAGAGTATTGCGCTGGACGGTGGCCAGGCCTTCCTCGGCTAGGTGCTCCCGGAATCGACGGGTTGGGGCGGCTCCGGAACCTGCCGTGCTTGCATCATTGTGCGGTATCGAGGGGGTCGGGGCCGAAGCGGTTGTCACCGCTCGTGCCCGTCTGTACGTACCACACCAGGAGAACGACAGGGCCGACGACCGGTACCAGCCCCAACAGATACCACCAGCCGGACTTGTCCCGATCGTGCAGGCGTCGCACGCTGACGGCGAGACAGGGCAGCAGCAGCGCGAGAGACACCACCATGGATATCGGTTGACCCGCGTCCGCCTGGTAGGGTTCGAATCCCAGCATGGGTGGGAGCAGAGCCCCCTCCACCAGTCCGACCGCCAGGATCACCAGCACAACGGCCAGTGTCCACCACCAGTATTCCGAGCGGCTCGCGCGTCCCGAGAAGGTCGCGTACCTGCCCAGCACTGTCCTGATCGAGGTCGGCATATCCATGGGTTTTTATCTCCGGTTGGCGCTATGATTAGGGTTTGGTCGCCGCGCGATTGTACAACAGGCAAAGCCCGGAACCAGAGGGCGGGGAAAAAGGACTGCATCCATGCGAATAATGATCACCGGCGGCACTGGCTTCATCGGCTATCACACGGCCCAGGCCCTGCTGGCGGCCGGCCACGAGGTCAGCCTTCTGGTACGCAACGAGAAGAAGATGCGGGGCCTCTACGGCAGGGGCACGATTCGCCACTTTACGGTGGGTGATATCACCGACAGGGACAAGGTGCGCGCTGCCCTGGCGGATTGCGACGCGGCCATTCACATTGCCGCCCTGGTTTCCACCCACGCCAGGGATGCCCGCAAGGTGTATGACACCAACCTGCGCGGGGTGGAAAATGTCATCGGGAGTGCGGTGGAGCTCGGCCTTGATCCCGTTATCCACGTGTCCAGTGTCACCGCGCTGTACAACCCGCGTGCCCGCGTGCTGGACGAGCACTCGCCGCCCGGGACTGCCAAAAGCGGATACGGCCGCTCGAAAGTGGACTGCGAGAAGTACGTGCGGCGACTGCAGGAGGCGGGAGCCCCGGTCTCTATCACCTATCCCGGCTCGGTGCTGGGCCCCGATGCCCCGGAGTTGACGGAGCCGCACATCGGGCTGCAGACCTATCTGGCCCAGTTCGTCCCGATCATGACCTCGGGCAACCAGTATGTTGACGTGCGCGACCTCGCCGAGGTGCACCTGCGGCTGGTGGAGGGGCAGGCGGAGCCCGGCCGGTACCTGATGGGGGGGGAGTTCGTCTCCTGGGCTGACCTGGGGCCGCTGCTGGACGAGCTCACCGGCAGGCGCCTGCTCAAGCTGCCGGTCAGTGGCGCGCTGATGCGCCTCACCGGGCGCCTGTATGACCGGCTGGAAAGATTCATTCCGCTGGATCTTCCCCTCACGGAAGAGGGCCTGGGCTATGCCACACGCTGGGTGAAAATGGACAACAGCAAGGTGGAAACGGCCCTGGGCTTCGAGTTTCGCCCGGTGGAGGAGAGTTTCACAGACACCATCCGGTGGCTGTCCCAGGCCGGGCATATTACGGCGAAACAGGCCGGGGTGTTGGCGGAATGAGGCCGGGCCCGATCGCGGTCGGAGACCGCTCCCACAGGGGAAGGGCGGGGCTGATCGCGGTCGGAGACCGCCCCTGTAGGGGAAGGGCGGGGCTGATCGCGGTCGGAGACCGCTCCTACAGGGGAAGAATCACTCGATGAAAATCAGCGATTACCTGACCCGGGAAGAGGTGTCCCGGTTCACCGCCAAGAGCGATTTTCACGCCTGGCGACTGGTGCTGGGCAACTGGCTGGCCATCGCCGCTATCTTTGCCGTGGTAGGCGCGTACCCCAATCCGGTGACCATTGTGCTGGCCGTCGTCCTCCTGGCGGGCCGGCAGCTGGGCCTGTCGGTGCTGATGCATGAGTGTGGCCACCGTACCCTGTTCCGCACGGCCTGGCTCAACGACGTGATCGGCCAGTGGCTGTGCGCCCTGCCGGTGATGAACGACCAGCCCGCCTACGCTCGCGGCCACCTGGAGCACCACCGCAGGGCGGGCACCCGGGATGATCCGGACCTGCCCAATTACCAGGCCTACCCGGTGAGCAAGGAGAGTTTCCGGCGCAAGGTGTTCCGCGATCTCACCGGCCAGACCGGCATCAAGTTTCTCGGCTACATGGCCCGGGGTGCCTCCGGCGCCATCTCACGGGAACGGCGCGAGAGCGCTTTACCCTTCCTGCAACAGCTGCTGGTGCAGGGGCTGCTGTTCCTGGTCCTGTACCTGTGCGGAATCGGCTGGACTTACAGCCTGTGGGCACTGGCTTACCTGACGGTGTTCATGCTGATCATCCGCATCCGCCAGGTGGCGGA
Source organism: Halieaceae bacterium (assembly GCA_024640505.1). GTDB lineage: Bacteria > Pseudomonadota > Gammaproteobacteria > Pseudomonadales > Halieaceae > JARRPM01. The sequence goes on along the minus strand of JAHEEV010000180.1, from coordinate 782 downwards.
GCACGCGGCGGTGCCCGACCTGTTCGATCCGGACCCGCGGATGAATACCCGTACGGTGGACGCCCCCTGGTGGCAGCGGCTGCTGTTTGCCCCCAACGGGGTCAACTTCCACATGGAGCACCATTTCATGGCCAGTGTGCCCTGCTACCGGCTGCGGTCCCTGCGCCGGCACCTGCGGGCGCGACAGGCCCTGGAGGGTGTGCCTGAATTCAGCGGTTACGGGCAGGTGTTGCGACACGCCGTTGGCGTGTAACCGGCTGGTGCGACGGGACGTTTCTTCTTGTCGTAAATCTGTCACAAAAGCGCAAGAATCTGACCCATATCAATAATTGCGGGGGATTGTTGTTTAGAATCAGCATGGTATGATTCCGCCGGTTTAAAAATAATGACCCGTTGTGCCAGGAAGTTGGTTTCAGCTTGAAAACAGTTGCTGCAGCAGGGAAAAGAAACACCCCGCGACTTCTCCGAAAGGAGGAGGGTGGGGCGCCTGTGGCGCGGCCTCTCAACCCGGCTTCGGGTCACAGCCGTAATAGGTGACGAATTCGTCTTGGCAAAATCTGCATACTCAGACTAGAGTGACCGTGGCGCAAACAAATCACAATAAGGGTGGCTCAAGCCGCTTTATAAAAAAACCAGCAAGTGACCTAACCGATAAAACTCGCTCAGAGGGAAGCAACATGAAAAAGAAACTACTCGCATTGTCCGTGCTCGCAGCCGTCAGTTCCCAGTCCAACGCGTTCCAGGTGATGTCCAATGACGATTGGGACATCCGCTGGGATAAC
>JAHEEV010000052.1 GCA_024640505.1 Halieaceae bacterium | reverse complement strand
TGGACCTGGAGGGGGTGCTGGTCCCCGAAATCTGGATCGCTTTTGCTGAACGCACCGGCATCGATGAATTGCGTGCCACCACCCGCGATATTCCCGATTACGACGTGTTGATGAAGCAGCGGCTGGGTCTGCTGGAGCAGCATAAACTCCGCATCGGTGACATCCAGGAGGTGATCGCCACTCTTGAGCCTCTCCCCGGTGCCGTCGATTTCGTGGACTGGCTGCGAGAGCGTTTCCAGGTGATCATCCTGTCGGATACGTTCTATGAATTCTCCCAGCCGCTGATGCGCCAGCTCAAGTGGCCCACCCTGTTCTGCCATCGACTGGTCACCGATGAGGAGGGGAGGGTGGTTGATTACAAGCTGCGTCAAAAGGACCCCAAGCGGGCCTCCGTCCAGGCGCTGCACAGCCTGAACTACCGTGTCATCGCCGCCGGTGATTCCTATAACGATACCACCATGCTGGGTGAGGCGGATGTGGGTATCCTGATCCACGCTCCCCGGAATGTGATCGAGGAGTTTCCCCAGTTCAGGTCGGTCGATACCCTGGAGCAGCTGAAGACGGCCTTTGTCGAGGCGAGTGACCGGTCCATCACGCTCTAGCTACTGCGCTTTACCCCAGGACTCCAGGCAGTTGAGGAACAGGCCCACCTTGTCCCAGGTCTCCTGGTATTCGCGCTGCCACTCGGAGTCGGCTACGATACCGCCCCCGCCCCAGCAGTGAATCTCATCCTCGTGGCAGAGTAGGGTGCGTATCGCAATGTTGCTGTCCATGCGACCGTCAGCGCTGACGTAAAGAATTGCGCCGCAATAGACCTGTCGGCGGTGGGGCTCCAGTTCGGCGATGATCTCCATGGCCCTGCGCTTGGGTGCGCCGGTGATCGAACCGCCGGGAAAGCTGTCCCGCAGCAGTTCGAACGCCCCACGCCCCTCCCGCAACTCCCCGCTGACCGTGCTCACCAGGTGGTGTACGGTCGGAAAGCTCTGCACCTCGAACAGGCGATCCACGTGGATGGAGCCCGGTTCGCAGTTTCGCCCCAGGTCGTTGCGCAGCAGGTCGACGATCATCAGGTTTTCGGCCCGGTCCTTCTCCGAGCAGCGCAGATCCTCGGCTGCCATTTCGTCGGCACGCCGGTCGCGATGACGGGGGCGGGTTCCCTTGATCGGTGAGGTCTCAACGTGTTTGCCGTGCAGCGAGACGAAACGCTCCGGTGACAGGCTCATGACGGCATCGCCGTTGTCCAGCGCCAGGTAGGCCGAGAAAGGCGCACAGGCGAGCGAACGCAGCTCCAGATAGGCGTGCCAGGGCAGGCCGGTACAGGGCGCGGAAAACCGCTGTGCAAGGTTGACCTGGTAGCAGTCGCCCGCATGTATATAGGCCTGGATTTTCTCAAAGCGCCGGCGATAGTCGTCCTCGGACAGATTTGAACGGAATGGCGACGTCAGCCGGAAGGGCGTGTCTATTCGTGGCCGCGGGCGACGCAGGCGGTCCAGCAGATCGCGTCGCTGCCGCGGACTGACACCGGGCAGGGTGACAAGCACAGTGCGCTGCAGCAGGTGGTCCTGGGTCACGCACCAGTCATAGGCCCTCAGGCCGACCGCGGGAATGCCTCCCTCGCAACGGCTGCCGGGATCGATCTTGTTCAATCCGTTACCGCTTTCATACCCCAGGTACCCCAGGATGCCGCCACAGAAGGGGATGTCCGGTGCAGCTGGCTGGATGCCGTGATAGTGCTCGCGATGGTAATTCCGTAGCTCGCGGAAAAACGCCCGGCTGGCCTGCTCGTCGGCACCGGCCGGGAGGATGGGGAGCCGGTCATCGGAGGGGGCGGCGGCGAGAATGTCATAGCGGCCGCTGGTGCTGTGGGGGAAGCTGCTGTCGAGGAATACCGCCCCCGGCAGGTCCATGATCCGTTCGAAAACCTCGCAGCTGTCCGGGGAGTAGGGAATGTCGTCCAGGTGTACGGTCTTGCTCATGTGCAGGCGTGTCGCATCAGGGCCACGGGCCTGGTCGCCCGGCTATCCCCGGCCCAATGTTTGCACTGTAAATATAGCGTTTCGTGACCTGTTCCATTGTGTAGGGAGGTAACACCTCGAATTGACTTTAGGGGGTAATACACTTATCGTGGAGCGCCGTTTTTTCAGGGCAGGTTTGCATCCTAAGCCTGGCCTTCTGAACATGCAAATTCCCCATAGCGGTAGGCAGGGCGAGGTAACTCCCCGTTCTTACTGCAGATGACCTGAACTGCATTCAAGGGGTAAAAAAAAGCTTGCGGGAGAGACTGGACGAAACCTATGAGCAATAACGATACGGCGGGTGTTATCGCCACCCTCGACAATCCGTTCGCCATCAGTGACGAACAGGAATTCACAGTCCCGGGCCAGATACGTTCTGCCCCCGGTCCTTACGAGGAAGCGCTGAAATCAGGCTGGGAGCTGCAGCAGCGTCCCTACAAGGCAGCCGGCGTCAAAAATGTCATGCGCCAGCACCAGAAGAATCGCATGACCATCTGGGAGCGGATCCGTTACCTGTCTGACGGTGAGCCCACCGTTCTCTACCAGAACTGGGGTCCCAATCTCGACGGTGCGTCCCTTGTGACGGCGATTATCGAGGTCAACGGGCGTGACGTCGCGCTCTATGGTCATGACTTCACGGTGCGCGCCGGCTCCATGGATGCGACCAACGGCGAGAAGCTGGCGCGACTGTTCCAGCTTGCCGCCAAGCAGCGCATTCCCGTCGTGGGCATCAACGACAGTGCCGGTGCCTATATTCCCGCCGGCGTGGGCGGTCTGGACGGTTACGCCGAGGCGTTCGCCGCATTGCGCAGAATCAGCGGCATCGTACCCAGCGTGATGTGTATGTTTGGATTCAATGCGGGTGGCGGCTCATACCTGCCGCGCCAGGGCAGTTTCCTGATCCAGCCCAACGAGACGTTCTTCGGACTCACGGGGCCGGGTGTGGTCAAGTCGGTGCTCGGGGAGGACGTCACCCCCGACGAACTCGGCGGACCCGGGGTACACAGCCAGTCCGGTGTGACCGATTTCGTGGTCCAGGACGAGATGGCGGCGCTGCAGAAAGTGCGGGCTCTGCTCAACTACCTGCCCAGCTACAACGGCGAGCTGGCACCGTTCCAGCCAAGCTCTGATCCCGTGACGCGCAAGACCTGGGACATCGACATCCTGTTGAAACAGGCTTTCAATTCCTCCACCGGGTTCAATACGCCTATCGATATCAGTATTCTCATCCAGCAACTGTGCGATCACGGTGATTTTCTCGAGCTGCAGCCGGACCGTGCTCGCAATACGGTCACGGCACTGGGGCGCATGGGTGGCAATGTCGTGGGCTTTGTCGCGAATAATTCCGCCGTGGCTTCAGGCCAGGTCGATATCGATGCCGCCTACAAGAATGCGCGCTTCATACGCTTCTGCAACCTCTATAACGTCCCGGTGATGTTTCTGGAAGACACCACCGGATTCCTGCCCGGCCGCGAGCAGGAGAGCGGCGGCATCGTGCAGGCTGGTCGCGCGATGCTCGATGCCATCGTCGATCTGCGTACTCCGCGCTTCCTGGTGCTTGTGCGCAATGCCTTCGGTGGGGCCTACGCCTCCTGGAACAGTATCCCGGTGGGGGCAGACTTCGTGGTGGCGCTGCCGACCACCCGGGTGGCCGTGATGGGACCGGCCGGCGTCGAGTACGTTTACAAGGATGAGCTGCGCACGATTCGCGGCGCGGTGAAAGGCAAGCTGAAAGCCGAGACTGAAGCCCAGATAGCGGCCGGGCTGGGAGAGGCGGAGGCCGCCGCGGCCGCCGAGCAACTGGTCAAGGACTGGGTCAAGTCCGAAGAGGCCCTTTTGGCGCAGCGTTATGAGCGCGAACTGATGAACCCCAACGAGGCCCTGAGCCTGGGTTCTATCTCCCAGATCGTGATGCCCTCGGACCTGCGTCAGGTACTGACGGAAAATCTGGAATTCTATCTGCGGCACTACCAGCCGGAGCCGCTGCAGGGCGTGCAGCGCGAGTTCCACTAATCCCGCCGCGGCGAACTAACAACACTGAGGAAAATCAGGCGTGTCCAACGAATATTACCTGAATAACCCGCTCATTCACCGCGACAGGCGTCTCGGGCGCAGGCACTCCGAGTGGATCAATCAATTCGACTGCACTCACATGCGGCCGCTGATCATCTGCCGCGGCCCCATTCGCAAGGAAGCCATGGACGTATTTGCCGAAATGGGCATTACCCACTTCGGTATCCTGCTGTCTGAAAAGGATTCCATTGTCTATCGCAATGCACTCGCGCCCGAGTTGCGTTCCCTGACCGACCCGAGTCGCGTTCATCGGGTGCCCGACTATACGGGGGCCAACAAGGAGGAACGGGATCAGCGTATCCGCCAGATCATCGATATTGCGCATGACAACGGCTACAACTCGATCTTTGCCGGCTATGGTTTCATGGCGGAGGACGAGACTCTGGTGTCTGCCCTGGAAAAGGCCGGACTGAATTTCATCGGCCCCTGCTCTCGCACGGTGCATGATGCGGGTTTGAAGGATGAAGCCAAGCGCACGGCGCTCAAAGCCGGCGTTTCCGTGACGCCCGGCATAGATAACGGCACTGCCCAGACGCTGCTCAAGAAGCATCCGGACGTCGCCGCGCTCAAGGCGCTGGCAGAAAAGGAGGGGCTCGACGTCGATGGCCTCGACGATGACGCCATCAGCCTGGAAGACAAGGCAGACCGGGTGCTGGCTGCGGGATACGACAAGCACATCGATCTCTATACTGTGGATGAATTGTGCCAGACCCTGACCGAGTCGGTGCAGAAAATGGCGCAGGATTACCCCGAGAACCGGGTGCGCCTCAAGGCCATCAGCGGCGGCGGCGGCAAGGGCCAGCGCATTCTGGGTATCGGCGAGGCCCATCGTACCGCGGAGATGGTTCGTGAAATTCTCAACGAGGTGAAGACCACCGGCGTGGGCGACAACAAGAACGTCCTGGTGGAACTCAATATCGAGACCACCCGGCACCAGGAAATCCAGGTCATCGGCAATGGTGAGTGGAGCACGACCCTGGGCGGGCGCGACTGTTCCCTGCAGATGCATGAGCAGAAACTGCTCGAGGTGTCGGTCACGGTGGAGTCGCTGCAGAGGGCGATCGAGCAGGCCGAGGCCAGCGGACAGCAGGAGGAAGTCAGAATCCTGCGCCAGGATCTCGCCACGCTCAAGACGATGGAAGAAGAAGCCGAGACCTTCGGAGAGGCTGTAGGCCTGGATTCTGTCTCTACCTTCGAATGCATCGTGGATCGGGACAAGCACTTCTTCATGGAGATGAATACCCGCATCCAGGTGGAACACCGGGTTACCGAGCTGTGCTACGCACTCAAGTTCATAAACCCCGACAATCCCGACGATAATTTTCTCGTGGAGTCCCTGGTGGAGGCAATGGTGCTCCTGGCCGCGCACGGGCCGAAGCTGCCCAAGCCCGAGCGGGTGGCGCGTCATAATGACAGCGTCGAGGCCCGCCTGAACGCCACCAACCAGGCTTTGCAGCCACACGCAGGTGGCGTCATCAATTACTGGAGCGACGCGCTTGATGGCGAGATTCGCGATGACCAGGGTATCAGCCTGCATAACCCCGATACCGATGTCTTCATGAAGTACACCCTGGCGGGAGCCTATGATTCCAATATCGCACTGCTGCTTACGGTGGGCGAAACCCGTCTGGAAACCTACCAGAATATGGCGGAAACCATTCGCCATACCCGTATGCACGGGGAGGACCTGGCCACCAACCTGGAATTCCACTACGGTCTGGTGAACTGGTTTATCGGTAACAATATCAATGCCAGGCCGACGACCCGCTTCATCGTGCCCTACCTGACAGCCGTCGGTGAACTGAAGGCCAGGGCCAATGACGTCGACCTGCGCTTTGCCTATCAGCAGATCGGCCAGTCATTGCTGGATGGACTGGAGGGTGAGGCCGTCGGGGCTTTGTCCGAAGCGCTGCAGATTAAGGAGTCCCTGCTGTTGCGGCCATTACAGCGGCTGCTGGCGGAACCCCACATTCTCAGCGGCTGGCTTTCCGTGAACCGCGACAGTTATACGATGATCGACGGCAGGATCAGCTGGAATGAAAACCCGCTGGAACTGCTGGCGGACACCTATCATTTCCTCAACATGGACTACGTGCGAAGCGAGAAACATTCGGCCGCCAGCATGATCTGGGACCATGACAACGACATCCTGCAACATGCGGTCAGCTTCTACAACGAATTGAATAACCGCCTGGCTGCGCAGGACTGGATTGAACTGGAGTCGGCACTGGCTGCGCCCGAAGCGCCGGACGGGTTCGACGCCGCGCTGTGGCAGCAGGTGCGCGCTGCCCACCTGGGATTCCAGGCTGGCACCGATATCCTTGCGGTATTGCCCAGCATAGCTGAGGCCACTGGATTTTATGAGCTCTCCGTCAATCCTGATCTGACGATCCATATTCCGGAGCGGCTCACGGACAAGGATTTACAAGACCGGATGGCCAAAGTGCTGGTGCCTCCGCCAATGGCCAATTCCGATGAGATCCTGGCGGAGAGCGGCGGCATGTTTTACGCCCGCGAGACCCCACAGCATGAGGTCTACGTCAAGCAGGGAGACCACTTCGAAGCCGGCGATCCGCTGTTCATCATCGAGGTGATGAAAATGTTCAACAAGGTGTACGCACCCTTTGCGGGAACCATAGATGAAGTTCTGGTTGACGATGACGGTGTGATCATCAAGAAGGGTCAACCCATTTTCAAGATAACGCCCGACGAGAAAATCGTCGTCGAATCGCCCGAGGAGATCGCCGAACGGCGCAGAACCGTGACCGGCGAGTTCCTGCAACAGCTTTAGCAAGGAGCGTAGCAACATGATTACCGCACTGGATCACATAGCCGTAGCCGTACCGGACCTGGAGAAGGCGATCGCCCGATTTTGTGAGGATTTCGGTCTGCCTCTGGGTGGTACCGAAGACGTTCACGAGGCAAAAACCACCGCTGCCTTCATCCCCCTGCCACCCACCAACATCGAGTTGGTGTACCCGCTCAATGGCGAAGGGCCCGTTGCCACGTACCTTGAGAAGAAGGGCGGCGGTCTGCACCACCTCTGCTTTCGCTCGGACAATATCGACGAGGACGTGGCGCGGCTGAAGGAGAAGGGCTACCAGTTCCTGTCCGATGCTCCGACGCCCGGCGCACACGGTTCCATGGTGATCTTTATTCATCCCCGCAGTTGTGATGGCGTGCTGATCGAAATCAACCAGCCTGCCGGAGAACATGCATGAGCGATAAGATCTACGACAAATCCAGTGCGACGCCGGCCAGTTGGGAAGAGCTGGCGACCCGGCAACTGAAGGGCAAGAGCCCCGATGCACTGACCTGGCACACCCCCGAAGATCTCGATGTCAAGCCGTTGTATACGGCTGCAGACACCCTTTCTCTGGAATACACGGATACCATGCCCGGCCTGTCACCGTATATTCGGGGTCCGCAGGCTACCATGTATGCCGGACGCCCCTGGACGATCAGGCAGTATGCGGGATTCTCCACCGCGGAAGAATCCAATGCCTTTTACCGCAAGGCACTCGCTGCCGGCGGGCAGGGCGTCTCCGTGGCTTTCGACCTGGCGACTCACCGCGGTTATGACTCCGACCACCCGCGTGTGACCGGTGACGTTGGCAAGGCGGGCGTGGCCATCGATTCCGTGGAGGACATGAAAATCCTGTTTGACGGTATTCCGCTGGACAAGGTGTCGGTCTCCATGACCATGAACGGGGCCGTACTGCCGGTTCTGGCCGGTTATATCGTGGCGGCCGAAGAGCAGGGTGTTAGCCAGGAGCAGCTGGCCGGCACCATTCAGAACGATATCCTTAAAGAGTTCATGGTGCGTAACACCTATATTTACCCGCCGGCCCCCAGCATGAAGATCATCGGCGATATCATCGCCTACTGCTCCAGTCATATGCCGCGTTTCAACACGATTTCCATCTCCGGGTACCATATCCAGGAAGCCGGTGCCAACGCCGCACTGGAACTCGCCTACACCCTGGCTGATGGCAAGGAGTACATTCGCACCGCTATTGCAGCCGGGCTGGGTATCGATGATTTTGCGCCGCGCCTCTCGTTTTTCTGGGGCATCGGTATGAATTTTTATATGGAGATCGCCAAGCTGCGAGCCGCCCGCCTGCTCTGGGCGCGGATCGTCAGTGAGTTCGACCCGAAGAACCCGAAGAGCTCCATGTTGAGAACGCATAGCCAGACCTCCGGCTGGTCTCTCACGGAACAGGATCCCTACAACAATGTGGTGCGAACTACCATCGAGGCCATGGCCGCGGTGTTCGGCGGCACCCAGTCACTGCACACCAATGCCCTGGACGAGGCCATCGCGCTGCCGACAGAATTCTCCGCACGTATTGCCCGAAACACCCAGCTCATCATCCAGGAGGAGACCGGTATCACCAAAGTCGTCGACCCGTGGGGCGGTTCCTACCTGATGGAGTCCCTGACCCAGGATATCGCGGACAAGGCCTGGGAGCTGATACAGGAGGTCGAGGAGGCCGGCGGCATGGCCAAGGCCATCGAGACGGGTATGCCGAAGCTGCGCATCGAGGAGGCGGCTGCCAAGAAGCAGGCCCGCATCGATCGCGGTGAAGATGTGATCGTGGGTGTCAACAAGTACACCATCGAGAACAGCGAAGAGGTGGAGGTCCTGGAGATCGATAACCAGGCTGTGCGCGACGCGCAGCTGGCGCGCCTGGCCAGTATCCGCGAGAGCCGTGACGAGGCCGCGGTAGAGGCTATACTGGACGATATCTACCAGTGCGCGGTGAGTGGAGAAGGCAACCTGCTGGCGTTGTCCATTGAGGCTGTTCGCCGCCGGGCCACTGTCGGGGAGATTTCATACGCGATGGAACGGGAATTCGGGCGCTTCAATGCGCAGGCACAGACGGTGTCCGGCGTCTACGGTTCCGCCTTCCAGGAGGACGAGGGCTGGCAGGCCATCACGAAAGATATCGAGGCCTTTGTCGAGCAACACGGCCGGCGTCCCCGGATGCTCGTATGCAAGATGGGGCAGGACGGTCATGACCGCGGCGCCAAAGTAGTGGCCACGGCCTTTGCGGATGTGGGATTCGATATCGACCTCTCGCCCATGTTCTCGACGCCGGAAGAGGTGGCCCGCCAGGCGATAGAGAACGATGTCCACGTAGTCGGTGCGTCTTCACTCGCTGCCGGCCACAAGACGCTGGTTCCTGAGCTGATCGAAGAGCTGAAAAAGCAGGGTGCGGAAGATATCGTGGTGATAGCCGGCGGCGTCATACCGCGGCAGGACTATGATTTTCTCTACAAGGCCGGGGTGAAATGTATCTTCGGGCCCGGCACGCCGATTCCCGTTGCCGCCCGGGAAGTGCTGGAGGCGGTGAACCAGTCTCAGGTCTGACCTGCGGAAAGTCCTGAAAGTGCCGTGCAATGGCTTGCCGGTGGGCTTGTTGGATCGCATGGGGCTTGCAGCTTTGGCGGAGGACGATCCTGACGCCATAAAGCTGCAGTGGGACTGCGCCTTCGTGTGATATTCTGCGCCACATGAACAGTTTTGAGCTGCAACCCTTATTGGAGGGGAACCGCCGGGCACTCGCCAAGGCGATAACGCTGGTAGAGAGCAAGCGGGAATCCCACCGGGCGCAGGCCCAGGGAATTCTCGAGCAGGTGCTGCCCCACAGCGGCAACAGCATTCGCATCGGCATTACCGGTGTTCCCGGTGTTGGCAAATCCACGTTTATCGAGGCTTTCGGGCTTTACCTCATCGCCCAGGGCAAGCGCGTGGCGGTCCTGGCCGTAGATCCCAGTTCACCGCTTGCCGGTGGCTCGATTCTCGGGGACAAGACCCGCATGGAGGAGCTCTCCCGCCGGGAAGAGGCCTTCATTCGACCATCGCCCTCTGAGGGGACGCTGGGAGGCGTCGCCCAGAAAACTCGGGAGACGATGCTGCTTTGCGAGGCGGCAGGCTACGACGTGATTCTGGTGGAAACCGTCGGGGTAGGGCAGTCGGAGTACCAGGTGGCCGGCATGGTGGACTTCTTCATGGTCCTGATGCTCCCCGGTGGAGGGGATGAACTCCAGGGTATCAAGAAGGGCATTATGGAGCTGGCAGACGCCCTGGTGATCAACAAGGCCGATGGAGACAGCGAGAAACTGGCCCAGATGACTCGCGGGCAGTATACCAGCGCGATGAACCTGCTCAGGCATACCAGCTTCTGGACTCCCCGCGTCATGGCATGCTCAGCCCTGCAGGGCACGAATATCGACTCAGTATGGGGTATGGTGCTGGATTACTACTTCCAGGCACTCGAGAAAGGCGCCTTCCAGTCCAAACGCGCCAGGCAGAACCGGGACTGGATGCACCAACTCGTAAACGAGATGCTGCATATGAAGCTGCAGCAGAATCCCAGGGTGAAGGAGATGCTGCCGCTGTTGGAGCAGCAGGTCGAAAGCCAGACTACCACCGCCTATGCCGCGGCGAGGCAGATCATCGATGAACTCTGGTAGTGGTCAACTTCGCCGGTTTGACGCTCCGCCTGCTGGTGGCGGTCAGTCGGCGTGTTTGCGCAGCGACTGACAGCGTCCCGCGATGCGATTTTTCCCCCTGGAGAAACTGATCAATCTTCACGACGGGTACGTCCGGCAGTTCAGGATCGATTACCGGCAGTTGTTGCTTATTCAGCGTCAGGGTGAACTCTACCTGATCGAGGCGCGCTGCCCTCACAGGCAGCATCCGCTCGATATGGCCACGCTCGACAACGGTGTCATCCAGTGCGCCCTGCACCAGTACCAGTTCGCGATCGACGATGGCCGTCTCCTGTACTTCACGGAGGAGCCCTGCCGGGGCTTGCATACGTATGAGGTGATCTACGAGGGTAATGAGGTCGGGGTGATACTGGAGGAGTAGGAAGCCCGATTCGAGATAAATTGCACCATGCGCGGCCTGCAAGTGCTGTCACGGGACCGGAGGGGTCATGAAAATATCGCGCATCGATCTGTGGTATGTACGTATCCCGCTGCCGGACGTGTTCCTGCCTGCGTGGATCCCCGGCTACCGACAGAAGGAGAATCGCTTTACCCTGGTCCGGCTGGTGACCCAGGACGGTATCGAGGGTTACAGCGCGGTCCAGACCATGGGGGCTGAACTTGAAGGGCTGGGCGGCCTGCTCGGTTCCTACCTGTTGGGCGAAAGGGCAGACGATATCCCCTCGATTCGCCAACGTATCCGGGAAATGGGTTATCTGGGTTGGCGGGTGGGTTGGCTGGAACCGGCCTGCTGGGACATCATCGGCAAGGCTGCGGACAAGCCGGTCTATGAACTCCTGGGCGGTATGCCCGGAGCGGTAAAACTGTATGCTTCCACCGGCTCGGTGCGCAACACTGACTACCGCGTCGATGAGGTGGCGGCGAGAGTCGAGGAAGGCTTCGATGCGGTGAAATTGAGGGTTCATGCAGAGACGCTCCGAGAGGATGTCGAGCACATAATGACTACCCGCAGGGAGGTCGGAGATGACGTGGTATTGGCGGTCGACGCCAATCAGGGCTGGCGTGTCGCGGTGATTGCGGACGCGCCGCGCTGGGATCTTGAGCGGGCCACCGCTTTCTGCCGGGCTGCAGGTGATGCGGCTCTCGCCTGGGTCGAGGAGCCCCTTGCCATGGATGGCTATGACGACCTGGCCACTCTGCGGCGGGCGTCACCCGTTCCCATCAGTGGGGGCGAGTTGAATAACCAGGGGCTGTCGGAGTTCGGCGTCATGCTGGAAAAGGGCTGCTTCGATATTTACCAGCCTGATGCCGTATTTACCGGCGGCATCGCGGCAACCTGGCGGATCATTCAGCGCATCGAAGAGGCCGGCTCACAGTACAGCCCCCACACCTGGACCAACGGTATCGGTTTTGCCATAAATCTGCAGTTGTTCGGTGCCTATGCAAAACGCGAGGAAAAGCGCCTCGAGTATCCCCTGGACCCCCCGGGCTGGGTGCCGGACGCCCGGGATGGACTGCTTGAAGAACCCTGGTTACACAGTAATGGGCGGCTCGAACTGCCCACCGCTCCCGGATTGGGGTTCACTGTCGACCAGAAGGCGCTGCACCGTTTCGGGAAGCGCCTGTTCACCGCCACTCAGCCCAGGGTGGCCTGGCGTACGGTGCGCGACCGCGGCCTCGCCGAGGCCCGCAGATTGGGTAGAACTCGCAGTAATCGGATCGCAGCGCGCAACGAAGCCTTCGAGGCCGAACTCGCGGGCGGCACAACGGCTGTGGAGATCGCTCTCTCGTCCTGGTGATCGATGACAGTGCAAGGGATGGAAAGGGAAGGACGGGGCCGGCCAGGGGGACGTCTAGCACGAACATAGCTCGGTAAGGGACTATGGGGCCCCGCCCTGATTGTGCCTCTAGGGATTAAGACACAGTGGAAATCATAGCGGATCCGGGGTACACGTAAATACAGACGCCTGACCAAAATGGAGTAGTGGCAGTACGCTTGAGGTTGGGGTGTAGAATTCTTTGCCGTCACTGCACGTCCATACATTCCGCGACGGGTTCTTGCAGTCTCGCAGGGGTGGTCTAAGCTATCGTTGTATAAAAACAGCACTTATCGCGGAGCGTTCGGGGCATTTTCTTCTAGTAGGAGAGGAAGCCGATGGTTCGTGATCAGGAGATCGAACACTTTTCAGAAGATCGATTCAATGAATACGTGGGAAGCCTGACGTCGCAGTTTGCCACGACGACGGGTGAGAGCGCGCTGGAGGAGTACCTGCTGGAGAGGGCGGCGGCGCAGCTTCGCGCTGCTCGCCAGCGATTGGACGAACTGGGGCGCAAACTGGATAATCCGTAGCACTTGCGCGGTATCCACGCTGCATATCTGTTCAGGCCCGGCTGACCGGCATGGGCGTCTGCAGCCGCCTGCTGGTGCGAGAGCGGCATGTTTCAGCGCGGTCTCCATGCATCAAATTCGGAGGTGTTTTTTTGGGTAGGCTGGCTGGATTGTGCCTGGCGCTCGCAATGGCGGGCTTCAGTGGCTATATGTTTTTACGCACCGGGGACTGGGTTGCCCTGCTGTTCCTGGTGGGAAGCCTGGCATACACGCTGTTTTTTGTCGTACATTACCGTTAATTGGGTCTGTTGAGCCTTGCACATGGGGACACCTGAATCGATGACCACGCCCTTTCTTCGCGCCGCGGGATTGATCACTTGCCTGTTGTTGCTGATGACACTCTCAGGCTGTGCCAGCCTCCAGTCAGAGCTGGACCCGCCGAAGATCTCGCTCGAAAGTTTCAAAAGCCTTCCCTCGGAGACCGGAGCGCCGCGGTTTGAGATCAAGCTGAGAGTCGCCAACCCGAACAAACAGACTCTGGATATAGCCGGGATCAGTTACAGCATAGAATTGCTGGGAAAAGAGTTGATCAGCGGTGTAACCAATGAAGTGCCGGTGATAGAGCCTTACACGGAGGAGGTGATCACCCTGGAAGCGGGACTACAGCTGTTCCAGCTGTTACGACTGTTGGCCAGCCTTGGCCATACTCAGGCGGATGCGCTGGATTATCGCTTTCTGGCCAAAGTTGATTTCAATGGCTTCATTCCCACACAGCGCATCGAGGAAGCCGGTCAGATTACCCTGCAGCCCTGAGAAGCTTCATCCCCAGAGGGACTGGGCGAAAATGGCCAGGATGATCACCGGGCAGATCACACGCACATACCAGGGCCAGATTTTCCAGAATAATGTGTCCTCAACGTCCGGGTTGCCCTTGCGCAGTTCGCCCAGCAGTTGGTCGCGGTGCCATATCCATCCCGCATAAATGCAGAACATGAAGCCGAGAAGGGGCTGGCTGTAACGGGTGGTGAAGGCGACGACCAGTCCAAACAGCGCGCTGAAATTCAGCAGGATGACCACGCTGACCAGCGCAATCAGTCCGCCGATGACCCACACCGCGGCCTTGCGTTGCACGCCGTGCTCTTCGATGACATAGGCTACCGGCACCTCCAGCATCGAGATGGAGGAGGTGAGAGCGGCGATGCTCATCAGGAAAAAAAAGACAAAGGACACCACGGTGCCGGCCAGGCCCATGGTGGCGAAAAGTTCTGGCAGAACGGTGAATATGAGAGTGTCCTCGGAGATCAGTTGCCCGGCAGGCGTAAAGATTTCAACGCCGTTGTGCAGGGCGACGTACATCGCCGGCAGTACCAGAAAGCCGGCCAGAACCGCAATGGAAATGTCCACCAGGGTCACCAGGCTGCCTACCACAGGCAGGTTTTCCTCATCTTTGATGTAGGAGCCATAAATCAGCATGGTGCCCACACCCAGCGACAGGGAGAAGAAGGCCGCGCCCAGGGCACTGATGATCAGTTTGGGTGACAGGGCCCGCTCGAAATCGGGCAACAGGTAGATTTTAAGCCCCTCCATCGCGCCATCGAGTGTCAGTACGTAGATGACCAGCAATACCAGCGACACGAGCAGCATCGGCATCAGGCGTTCGGACCATCGCTCGATGCCCTCGCGCACCCCGCCAGAGATGATGCCTATCGTCAGGCACATGAAAAGCAACATGAACGACAGGTTGCGAGAAAAGCCGAACTCCGTCAGCCATGCGTTGATATTGCCCAGTCCCAGTAGCGTCGAGAATGCGGAGAGACAGAAAGCGATCATCCAGCCGGCCACGATCGCGTAGAAACTGAGAATCAGGCTTGCCACTATGAAACCGACGATACCGGTGCAAGCGCCGAGCCCGCGCAGCAGCCTGTTGGGCGAGATCAGGCGCAGTGCACTGACGGCGTTAGCGTGGGCGTGCCGCCCGATGATGAGCTCAGCCATCAAAGCAGGATAGGCCAGTGTAAAGGCCAGAAACAGGTAGACCAGCAGGAAAGCTGCCCCCCCGTTGCTGGCCGCCTGGGTGGGAAAGCCCCAGATATTCCCCAGTCCCACCGCGCTGCCGGCGGCAGCCATGATGAAACCGAGTCGAGAGCTGAATTCCCCGCGAGCAGCCGCCATGACATTCCCTGATTCTGACTTATTGTCTCGTTAAAGTGTAACATGGAGTATCAAGCAGATACGTGTTGCCAGCAGCGCTTTAGCCCGTTTCGCAGGGGCGGCGTTGCTCTTTCGTTTTCTTGCTGAGGCCAAAAATTTTCAAGGTCAGCCTGGGCACGAGGGTAACGGCCTGAGCGTAGGCATCCATGACGGCGGTGACGGGCGACACAATCGGAGTGGGATTGCTCATGTCACCCTTAATCCTCACCGAGGAGGGAACCTGTAAGGCCCTGGATTTGGACATGGGTGTGAGTGTGACATCCATGGTTTTGCGCACCAGATCGAACTTCGCCTTGCCCGTTGCCACCATTTTGGGAGTTTCGACATACAGGCTGTCGGACCGGGCCAGGCCCCCGTCCAGATCAAACTGCGCCATGATGCAGTCCAGGGTGGTCGAAGTCTCCAGCGCTGCGCCGGAGTAGATCCATTCCAGAAGATCTGTTGCGAGGACATCATAAGCTGCCCCCTTGATCGTGGCATCTTCCAGTGCAAAAGCCACGCTTCCCTGTAGGGTCGAAAGTAGTGCCTCGGTGGATGCTCCGCTGGCAGTGATACCGCCGCGAGCGGTAACCGTTCCGGTCACGTCACTCTTGACACCCAGATCCTGGGACAGTGAAAGCAGCGGTACAGCAAGGGCTTCACCCGCAAGGCTCAGGGCCGGCGGCCTGGGGTTGAGGTCGATGATGCCGCGGACTTCCGCAGTGGCGTGCGCGTAATCCATGGAAAAGCGTCGCAGCGTGTAGCGCTTGTTCTCCCCGGTTAGATGAACGTTCATACCCTGTATTTCCGTACCACTGCCAGTAATCCGGTCGATATTGATGGACACATCCGTGGGATAAGGCGGGGGGGTCTCAAGCAGTCTTTCCAGACGACTTTCGCTTTCTGTCTGGTCGCTCCCGGCTTGCACGTCCTCTGATGCGCTCAGCTGAATGCCCAGATCCTTCAGATAGAGGTGCGGGGTGCTCAGAACTGCGCGCAGACTGTTTATTGAGCTATCAGCGTGAGTGATGACTCCGTCAAGAGCCAGCTCGTTCCTCCCGATCCGGGTGCGATTGGAGAGGTTGAGTTTACCGGGTGCTGTGTCGAACGCTATACGCCCTGCCAGGGGACTAAGTGGCACACCAATCAACGCCTTGACCAGATCAGGATCCCTGACCTGGTATTCACTGACAAGATCGGCCGCCGGAAAATTCACGATGTCGCTGACATCCCCGGCAGCCGACAAAACCATGGGACCATCTTTGTCCGGCATGTTCAGTTCGAGCCCCTTGATATCCCAGCGATCACGGCGCCTCTCCAGCGTGAATTTGCCCTGCATCAGGCCCAGAGGTTTGGGGTACTGGAAATCTGCGAGCAGATGGCTGAGTGCGTCTGCGATCTTGAGTCCATTGAACTGTGTCGCGAGTGATAAGCTACTCAGGGTATTAAGGTTGGCAATCTGGCCCCGGGTAGATAACTCCAGCCCGGTGGCCGTCTTTATGTGTCCTTGTATTCCCTCTAGTTTGAAAATCGTGTCGCGTTGTTGTAGCTGCCCCGAGAGGCGCACTGGGCCCAGGGAGGGAATGGCAGTCTTCCCACTATAGGCAGACAGTGCGCTGGTATCGTCGATTGAAATGACCAGTTCACCGCTTATTCCCTGGATCGGATTATCCTCGGCCGCATGAATCATCGCATGGGTAATATCCAGGCTTGCCTGTAGACCGGGCGCAGTAACAGCGATTTTACCGCCCGTCGCCTGTAGTTCTGCGCCGGAACCTGCCAGCTTAATCACTGCCTCGGCCTGATGGGCGGGAGGTAGATCCTTGTCGAGCAGGGCGGCCAGGTGCGACGTGTCCGGGGTATAGCCGATCACGGTAAAAGCCACGTCCTGCAGCCCCGGAAGGCCGTCCGTAAACGCCGCGACTACATTGCCGATGCGGCCTTCCGCCCGCAGCTTTACCGTCTCACGGCTTCCGGTTTCGATAATGAGGTCCTCGGCTGAAATACTTAGCCTGTTCCCGGCCAATCTGCCGCTGGCGCGCCAGGCACCCGGATCAACAGGCACCGATCGCAGCCAGGGTTTCAGTACTGACAATGAGGGGCCGTAAGCATCGAACTGGATTTCATTTACGGCTTTGATATTGTCGTCGGGTTCCATCCCCGGCACAAAGGAGTTGCCCGAGAGGTTGATGACGAGGCCTTCCTCCTGTTGCGTTTGCACAATAAACTGATCGATATGGGGGTGATCCAGTGAGCCCGTAAGCTTGAGGTTGGCCTGTGCCCTGCCCAGGTTGCGTAAATCGAGGTCCCACCATTCCAGCAGATAGTCGAGTGACGCCATATCCCCGGCGGCGACCAGATTCAGGCTGCTCTCCCCCGAGAACTGGTATTCCAGGCTGCCCCCTGCCTCGAAAGCATAGGCGGGCCCGTTATCCAGAGTGAACGCAGTATCAGACAGGACGAAACCCTCACCGTCTCCCTGCATACGCGCCGCGACCTGCAGTGAGCCCTCAAGGGCCATGGCGCCTTCGATTCCTGCCAGCAGGGCGCCGATATCCTGATAGGTGCCCTCCAGGCTGAAGTCGTACTGAAACGAATCCCGCGTGCCGCCGAGTTCCCCATCCACACTGATCTGGCTGCCACTCTCGGGTGCCCGGAATTCGCCTTTCATCCGGAGGCTGGTAATCCGGCTGGACGTGGTTACTGCATCGAGCTGGAGAGACAGCTCCAGGGGCTCGCCTTCATACAGTGCATCCGCCGTGGCGACGTATCGCGCTGGTTCAACACGATTACCCCGCAGGCCCTTGAGCGGAAAAACAAAGGTCCCCGTCGATGCTTTGATCACGTGGGCTTGCTCCAACTCGAGCCTGTGGGGTAACCAGCCGAGATACTGCAGCCACTCCAGCGGGGATGGATCTTCCGTGGCGTCATTTTCCGAAACATAGATAACCACGGATTGGGCACGGACTGTGCTATGCACCAGATTGCCTCGGGCTATGTCGCCCACTCGAGTTGAGGCAGAGAAGTCCAGCACCGATAGCAACGCTGGACCATCGGTTCCCAGGGGAATGAGGTGAATTTCGGAAGCGGATAGCTGACCGTTTAGCAGATTGATCCGGGGATCGTGCAGTTCCAGCGTCAGGTCAGCGAAATACCTGGCTGCCCAGTGAAGAGAAGCCACCACCACCCGCTCCGAGGAAAGCGCCAACCCTGCCAGGAGGGCGGCGAGCAACACGGGAATGGCGATGAGTATCCAGCGTCGGCGCATCGGGGGATCGTGCTCGAACGTTTTATTTAACGGTCAGTGTAGCATGCGTGGAGCCCGAATCCGGCGGGGTAATAGAGGGTTTGGGCCTTGCCCGCCTTCGGGGCATCTATGCTATTATGCCGCGGCTTCCGGATGGCGGCGTTTTGGAAATCCCTTGCCCGGGTGGTGAAATTGGTAGACACAGGGGACTTAAAATCCCCCGGCCGCAAGGCTGTGCGGGTTCAAGTCCCGCCCCGGGCACCAGGACAAATCGCAATCCGTTACAAGCCCCGCAGCATGACCATCATTGCTCGCCGGTGTATCTTGCAGCTATAAGAAATAAGCGGTAGGAATGTGGTGACAACACCCACCAGGGCAAGTCACCACGTTTTGATGCACCTGCCTGGCAGTTGCCGTGCAGGATTAACGTATCAGGAGAAAAGACCCTTGATTTTGTCGCTGACGGAGGCCCAGCCACCTTCTACCTGCTTGGACAGGTCATCCCAGGTATCCTTGGCACTCGCCCACACTTCGTCGAATTTTTCGTCGGAGGCAGAGGCCAGCTCACTCAATTTATCCTTGCCGGATTCAAGCATTTTTTCTGCGCTGGCCAGGGCTTCCTTGGCCTCATCGGAGACGTCGTCCCCGGCTTCGCTCATTTGGGCCTTGAGTTCCTCGACTTTCTTTTCGCCCTGGGCGATCTTGGCTTCCAAGTCCGATTGAACTTTCTCTCTATCAGTCATCTTCGAGCACTCCTAAACATGTCCAGTTGATGGCAGTGATCTGCCGGGTCGACGGAGATTAAACCGAAGCAATCCACGATGCAAGATGCTTCTATCCGCCTGTTTTTTGCTAGGCACGACTGCTATGCTTCGGCCTTTGTCAATCCCCGGATAGTGGACGAGGTGGTCGCTTGAAACAGGCCCTGATCAATATGCTGACAATGCAGCACAACATGAACACGCGGGTCCATGAGAACTGGGTAGAGCAGCATTTCGAATGGTATCGCGCCGCCTGGATAGAATGCGGGGAGTTGCTTGACCATTACGGTTATAAGTGGTGGAAGAAACAGCAACCGGACATGGAACAGGTGTGGCTTGAAATCATCGATATTTGGCACTTTGGAATGTCCGCGCTGTTCGTCGAGGGCAAATCGATCGAACAGATCGCCGGGGAAATCGCGGAAGATCTGGCTGGCCATCAACCCTCCGGTCTGGGCCTGAGGGAGGCGACCGAATCGCTCGCCCTGCATGCTCTCCAGAGCCGAAGTTTTTCGCCTGCGCGATTTCGTGATCTCATGCTGGCGGCGGGCATGGAGTTTGCCGAGCTCTATACCGCCTACGTGGGCAAGAACGTACTCAACTTTTTTCGCCAGGATCACGGATACAAGGAGGGGACGTATGTCAAAAACTGGCTGGGCAGGGAGGACAATGAACATCTGGTGGAACTGGTAGCGCCCCTGGACAAGGACGCCGACGACTTCGCCGAGCAGGTATACCAGGCCCTGGAAAGCCGCTATCGCGAGGTCCAGCCGAGCGGGCAATGATGACCCGGGTAGATGACGGAAAACTGTCGACGACGGCCTTGGCCAGGAAGCTGGATATTCCTGTCCAGCAGCTGTTCGCCACTCTCAAGGACTATGGCTGGATCCAGCGGGCGGGGGAAAGCTGGATACTGACCCCCAAAGGGGAGTTCGAGGGGGGCAGCTACCAGAAGAGCCGGCGCTACGGCCGCTATATCGTCTGGCCTGAGAAGCTCGATCACCACCCACTGCTGTCAGCCATCGAATCGAACCAGCGGATCAATGCCGCGACCATGTGTCGTTACTATCCGCGACTGCATGCGCGGCAGATCAACCGCGCCCTGGCAGAATTGGGCCTGCAGCATCACAGTATCCTCGGCTGGGAGCTGACCCGGCTGGGTAAGCGGCTGGGCGGGCAGCAGGAGGAGAGTGAGCAGAGCGGCGCATTCTATGTCACATGGCCCCACGAGATTATCGATAACCCGGTGGTCCACCGGGAGCTGACCCGCCAGTCGGACCAGAGCCAGCCGGAGAGGGCGCCGGACGCCAGGGAGCCGGATCTGTTTGCCCCGGGAACCGATGCAGTCGTGCCGTGCCAGGGGATAGATGGTCACCAGTTGCACACACCGCTGGAGACCCAGGTCTGTGACTGGTTGTACCTGGCCCAGTTGGCACATGCATACCAGAGAGCACTGCCGGTCGAAGAGCTTGTCTATGCGGATTTCTACCTGCCCGATGGCAGCGTCTACATTGACTGCTGGGAGGCAGATATCCCTGCACAGAAACTGTCAGCCAAGCTGCACAAGCGTGAGCTGTACCGCGAGCTCGATCTGCATCATATCGAGATCAATGCCGGTGATAGCGATCGACTCGATGAAGTACTCGGCCGCGGATTACTGGCCTTCGGCATCCGCTGTTAGAGCAGGCTGTCTATACGACCGGCCAACCGGAAATCCAGATCCGACAGACCGCCCGCGTCGTGGGTGGTCAGGTGAATTTCAACGCGATTCCAGACGTTTGACCATTCGGGATGGTGGTTCATCGCCTCTGCCAGTAGCGCTACCTGAGTCATAAACCCGAAAGCGCGGGTAAAATCCTCGAATACGAACTTCCGGTAAAGCTTCTGCCCATCCAGTGTCCACCCCGGATGCGCCTCGAGGCCCTTCTTTATCTCAGCGGGGGATAATTTATCGACAGCCATGCCGGGCTCCTCAAATCACGTGGTTGCCTTGCTCATCTCAGCTCCCGGCGCCTCTCTTTCGCAGCAGGACGCCACACTCCATGTGATCAGTGTAAGGGAACTGATCGAACAGGGCGAAGCTTTCAATAGCGTGTGTCATGCACAGCTGATCCAGGTTCCCGGCCAGTGT
>JAHEEV010000179.1 GCA_024640505.1 Halieaceae bacterium | reverse complement strand
GAGAAGGTGCGGGCATCGAGGAACTGGCCACTCGCGAGGGATTGGAGTGGCAGGTCGAGCTGGGTGCTACCCGGGGAAGTGCCAATGTGCCTCCGCAGGTACTGCAGCACGCTTTTCAACTTCCCGCGCCAGCCGCGGGTGAAACACTCGCCGATTACGTCATCAATACCGCGGGGGATGCTGTGGTGCTGGAACTGGTGCGCGTCAGCGCAGGGGAGTATGACGATCTGCCCGAAGCTGAGCGGGGCATGCTGGCCCAACAGGTGCGAGCGGAGTACGGCAGCCTGGTGGATGCAGAATACCGCGGCGCTCTGCGCGAAGGTGCAGACATCAGCATAATGTAGATGATCTGAAGAGGTTACGATGGCCAGACAGGTTCTTACGCTCAACCAGATTTCCATCAAGGGACTGGAACGGCTGCCGCGGGATTGCTATGAGATTGCGAGTGAATTCGCCCATCCGGATGCGATTCTCCTTCGCAGTCACAAACTTCAGGCCGAGGATATCCCCGAAACGGTGCTGGCGATCGCCCGGGCAGGGGCCGGAGTCAATAATATCCCGGTTGACGAGTGCACGCGCCGGGGCATTCCTGTATTCAATTCCCCCGGGGCTAACGCGAACGCCGTCAAGGAACTCGTAGCGACGGGTCTGTTGCTGGGTTCCCGTGGCGTCGTCGAGGGCATCCAGTACGTCAACACGCTTGCAGACATGAAAGATGGTGCCGAGATGCACCGGCTCCTCGAAGCCCAGAAGAAGCAGTTCAAGGGCAGCGAACTGATCGGTAAGACACTGGGTGTCGTGGGCCTGGGAGCTATCGGCTCACTGGTCGCGGAGATGGCTTTGACTTTGGGCATGGAGGTGGTCGGCTATGACCCGGCCCTGTCGGTCGAAGCCGCCTGGCGTCTGTCGAGTCGCGTTCAGCGGGCTGACACTTTGTCCGCACTGTTTGCCCGCTGTGACTATATATCGCTGCATCTTCCGGTACTGGATTCTACCCGTGGTCTGGTAAACGCCGAGTTGCTGAATGCGGTTCGGCCCGGCACCTGCCTGTTGAATTTCGCCCGCCAGGAAATCGTCGACGAACCCTCACTGGTCCAGGCACTGGACAGCGATAAGCTGCGCAAGTACATCGCTGACTTTCCCTCGCCCGCCCTGATAGGGCGTGATGACGTGATCCTGATGCCACATATTGGCGCCAGTACGGACGAGGCTGAGGATAACTGCGCCATTATGGCGGCGGAACAGCTGCGCGATTTCCTCGAAAACGGCAATATTCGCAATTCAGTTAATTTTCCTCCGTTGCAACTCGATCGGGTCAGCGGTTGTCGCCTGTCCGTGACCAATGAGAATGTGCCGCGAATCCTGGGTAGCGTGCTGGCTACCCTGGCGGACGAGAATATCAATGTGATCGACATGCTCAACAAGAGCCGCGATCAGGTAGCTTATAACCTGATCGATATCGACACCCATCCCGAAGACGAAGTCATCGAAAGAATGCAGGACCTCGAAGGCGTGATCAACGTCCGCCTTATTGGCGACTGCGCCTAGCACTGCATTCACCTGAGCCTGAATTATCCGGCGCCTGAAGCACCGGAGGCCGATACGAAGGCGGGGTGGCCTGCACGTCGCCTGCTCAGTGGCAAGGTCGGTAATCCCCCGTTCACTGCGTGTCGTCGTAAAGGACGGCCTGTCCGGCCTCTGCCGATACGTAGAGGGATTGTTCGCTATCGCTCATCGAGGCTGCGCCTTCCCAGGGCAGAAGCCGCTGTTCTGCATAGTTATGTAAATCGAGGAACGGGTACTTGATGATGTCGAAGTAGGGCGAGTAATCGAAGTCCCGGGGTGTACAAAGCTTGGGATTGCGCATGAACAGACTGACCTGCTCACCCTCCACCCGTTTTACCAGGGGCAAAATCGGGAATTGTATATGCCCGAAAGCCTCGGCAATCATGGTCGAACAGACGGTGTGAGTGCTCTTACCCGGGTGTGCACTGAACAGGGTTGAACGCCAGCGCCGTGGCATAATGAACCAGGGAAAGAGGAAGCGCGCCAGGTCGAAAATCTGCCGAACGTCGTAGGCCGTGCCCAGTCGCCCGATCACATAGGCAACCACTTTCTGGCTGTCGCTATAGCGCAAACCTCTGGGCCGGCACAGACGAAGGTGCTCACTTTCGTAGGCTTCGAGGGGACGCACGACAGTGCCAAGCCCCAACTCGCTCTCGATGATCAGTTGCTTGTCGACCGGGCCGCGGTAGAAGTACTCCAGGGCCTCCTTGAGTCGCGGATCCTCGATATCGTGCAGGCGGCCGATGTAGATTACAGCGTGGGACCAGCAGCTTTGGGTGATCAGCTTGATCACCTCGCTGACCCGTGAGCGACCTTCTACCAGGATCACGTCACAGGCCTTCACCTCGTGCCGAATTCGCTCGAAGTCGCTCAGCGGTGTGCGGGGCAGGGGCTTCTTGTGCTTGAGCCAGTTGACAACAGCGTTGCGAATCCAGTTAATCATGGGAACGATGATAGGCGGTGTCACTATGGATGAGCAACTCGAGGCAATAGAAAAACAGGTGGGCAAGCGCAACTTTGAAGCGCCGCCGCTGCACCTGTGGCATCCCCCGTTGTCCGGGGATATCCCGATTCGCATTGCGGCGGATGGAACCTGGTATCACGACGGGGGGGAGATCAAACGGGAAGCCATGGTGCGCCTGTTCGCCGCCATTCTTCGCCGGGAGGAGGACGGGGACTATTACCTGGTGACACCCGGTGAAAAGTGGCGTATCGAGGTCGATCTGCACCCGCTGATCGCCACGGATGTGGAGCGTATCGGGTCAGGCGTGCTGCAGGTGACTCTCAATACCGGCCGGTGTGTGACGATCGATGAGGATCATCCCCTGTTCCTCGAGGAGTCTGTGGGCGGTGTAGCGGCCGTAAGACTCGAGCATGGCCTGAGTGCACTGTTTTCCCGGGCCGCCTGGTACCGCCTGGTGGCGATGGCCGAGGATCTCGGCGAGGGTCCTGCGGTGGTCAGTGGGGGATACCGCTTCCTGCTGGAAGCCGATGCCGGGTAGATAGGGATAAAAAAGGCGGGAACGTCCCGCCTTTGTGCTGTGCCATGCGTCCTGCCGGAATGTTACATGTTGGGGTAATTGGGACCGCCGAAGCCCTCCGGCGTCACCCAGACAATATTCTGGGAAGGGTCCTTGATGTCGCAGGTTTTGCAGTGCACGCAGTTCTGGGCATTGATCTGAAAGCGTTTGCCACTCGGGTCCTCGACGATTTCATAGACGCCGGCGGGGCAATAGCGCTGTGCAGGCTCATCGTAGAGCGGCAGGTTTTTGGACAGGGGAACTGCCGGGTCTTTCAGCGTGAGGTGACAGGGTTGATCCTCCTCATGGTTGGTGTTTGATAGAAACACGGAGGAAAGGCGGTCGAAGCTGATCGTGTTGTCAGGTTTCGGGTAATCGATTTTCTTGCACTCGGCAGCCGGCTTCATTGTAGCGTAATCGGGCTTGTCGTCATTGAGGGTGAAGGGCAGTTTGCCGCGGAAGATGTTCTGGTCTATCCACACCATGGCCGAGCCGAAAAGAATACCGAACTTGTGCATGAAGCCCGAGAAATTGCGGGTGGAGTACAACTCCTCATAAGTCCATGAAGCCTGGAATCTGCTCGCGAAGGATTCCAGGTCAGCCGGTGCGGCATCGCCCTGGCTCAGGGCTTCGACAACAGTTTCCGCCGCCAGCATGCCACTCTTCATGGCGGTGTGATTGCCCTTGATCTTGACGCTGTTCAGGGTGCCCGCGTCGCAGCCGATCAATAAACCGCCCGGGAAATGCATTTTCGGGAGTGAATTGAAACCGCCCTTGGTAATGGCGCGTGCACCATAGACCAGCCGGCTGCCGCCCTCGAGGTATTTGAGGGTCTCGGGATGGTGTTTCCAGCGCTGGAACTCCTCGAAAGGGCTCATGTGGGGATTACTGTAGTTCAGGTCAGCAATGAGCCCGATGTAAACCTGGTTATTTTCGGCATGGTACATGAAGGCACCACCGCCGGACTTGCTCTCACTCAGGGGCCAACCCAGGCCGTGTATCACGAGGCCTTCCTCATGCTTGTCGGCGGGAATCTCCCATATCTCCTTGATACCGATCCCGTAGTGTTGCGGATCCTTGCCGGCATCCAGCGCGAACTTCTGGATCAGCTGTTTGCCCAGGTGTCCGCGACAGCCCTCGGCAAACAGCGTGTATTTTGCGTGCAGTTCCATGCCAGGCATGTAGCTGTCCTTGTGTTCGCCACTGGCACTGACACCCATATCACCGGTGGCGATGCCCTTGACGCGGCCGTCGTCGTGATACAGCACCTCGGCCGCGGCAAAGCCCGGATAAACTTCCACGCCCAGCGCCTCGGCCTGTTCCGCCATCCAGCGGCAGACATTGCCCATGGAGACGATATAGTTGCCGTCGTTATGAGTGGGCTTGGGGATAAAAAAGTTGGGCAGTTTTATGGCGCCCTTGGCGCTGGTGTAAAAGAAGAACTTGTCTTCTTTTACCAATGTAGTCACCGGCGCGCCTTTTTCCTTCCAGTCGGGAAAGAGTTCATCGAGAGCGCGGGGCTCGAAAACGGCGCCGGACAGCGTATGCGCACCGACCTCTGAACCCTTTTCCACCACACAGACAGTGACTTCCCGCTCCTGCTCCTGGGCGAGTTGCATGATGCGGCAGGCGGCGGACAGGCCTGCGGGGCCGGCGCCGACGATCACCACATCAAATTCCATAGATTCGCGTTCCACAATGAAGTCCTCTTGGGTTAGTCAGGGAGGAAGCCGGCAAGCGGCAAACCGGCGCTTTGAAAGAGCGCAAGTATATAATTTTCAACGATAAAAAACTATAAACCGGAAATGACCAGAATTTCCTTGATATGGCTCATTGGGACAAGTGTTCTGTCATGAATGGCTATTGACCCAACGCGGGATTGTCGGCAAGATACGGCGCCGACTGTAAAAAGGGGCGCAGTGCACAGCCTTGTCGTGTCGCCCGAAACCCACCCAAACCAAACATATGGAGAATCCATGAAGGTTCTTGTTGCCGTTAAGCGCGTCGTTGACTACAACGTCAAAGTCCGCGCCAAAGCCGATGGTAGTGATGTTGACCTCAATAATGTCAAGATGGCTATCAACCCCTTCTGTGAAATCGCTGTGGAAGAGGCCGTTCGCCTCAAGGAAGCAGGCACCGCCACTGAGGTGATCGCCGTATCCGTGGGCGAGAAGACCTGCCAGGAGCAGATTCGCACCGCGCTGGCACTGGGTGCCGATCGCGGTATCCAGGTGGAGACCGAGGGTGCAGTCGAGCCGCTGGTGGTTGCCAAACTACTGAAGGGCGTGGTGGAGAAGGAACAACCCCAGCTCGTCATTCTGGGCAAGCAGTCCATCGATGGTGACAACAACCAGACTGGACAAATGCTTGGCGCTCTCGCGAATATGCCACAGGGAACGTTTGCGTCCGAAGTGGTGATCGATGGCGACAAGCTGAACGTCACCCGCGAAGTCGACGGCGGCCTGCAGACGGTACAACTGAACCTGCCGGCAATAGTCACTACCGACCTGCGTCTCAATGAGCCGCGTTACGCTTCCCTGCCCAACATCATGAAGGCCAAGAAGAAGCAGCTGGATGTCTACACGCCCGCGGATCTGGGCGTGGAAGTCACTTCCCACCTGACCCAGGTCAGTGTTGAGCCGCCGGCCGAGCGCCAGGCAGGCATCAAGGTGGAGGACGTGGATCAGCTGGTGGACAAACTGAAGAACGAGGCGAAAGTAATCTGATGAGTACTCTGGTAATTGCAGAACACGACAACGGCAGCCTCAA